>NZ_JHQR01000112.1 GCF_014843825.1 Mesorhizobium silamurunense | reverse complement strand
CTTGATGTTCATTTTCTGACCTCCAGTCAGAATCGAGAGCGGAGGTCGATGAAAATTAGATCGCGGCGCTGTTCTTATTTTAATTTCAAATAGATAGGTCTTGAAGTCATCAATCTGGCCTTACCGGCCAAAACCGCTTTTTCGCGAGGGCCTTGCCTGATCCGGTCTTGAAATATCGCACGAGTTGGCGTGCGTTGGTCTCGGTTTCAACCGCGATGTAGGCCTTTAACGCCAGAGGCAGATGAGCCTTGGTCGAAGCCACATAGCCTGATCGATGCGATTCGAAACGTCGTCGGAGGTCGTTAGTCGACCCGACATAAACGTCACCGTTGTCGAGCTGCAGGAACGAGCTGCAGGAAATAGACGTACCACATGGTCCCCCTACGCTACTTCGTAGCTTCGGGCGACACTCCTACGCCCGAATGCGGTTCCGGGTGGCCTGCCACCCGAAGCCCGCAGGGCGTAGGGTGGCGGAGAGGATGGGATTCGAACCCACGAGAAGCTTTTGACCTCTACTCCCTTAGCAGGGGAGCGCCTTCGACCACTCGGCCACCTCTCCGTCGCGCCGCTGGATAAAGAAAAGCGCAGGCACAATCAACAAGCCGGCGCCAGAATCGCTGAAAAAACAGCAGACCAACCCGACCTGGCTCCGCGTGAGGCGATTCTGCGGCGGCAACTGGGGGCGACGACTCGCCTCTGCGCCGCATTTGTGTCCAGCCATCGCCGGATTCGGCCGGATTCACGGCCACGCGGCCCTCAATGGTTAATGAGAACTTTCGGAGTGAGGCCAAATCGTGTCATTTGTGCAACAACGTCCGGGGATAGCGTCCGGATGGGGCTTTCGCCGATACGATCGTGGTTGAACGCCGCCGCCGCCTGGGTAAAGGTCTGGTTCGAAGGAGCGGCGCGGTGCGCATCTTTTTCGGTAAGTGGGGATGGGGCAGGGAACGCTGTCCTTCAGCAAAAAATACCCAGACCCGTTTTTTAACTTTTGACTGGAGGTCAGAAAATGAACATCAAGAGCCTTCTTCTCGGCTCCGCTGCGGCCCTGATCGCAGTTTCCGGCGCCCGCGCCGCCGACGCGGTAACCGTCGCCGAGCCGGAACCGGCTGAATACGTCAAGATCTGCGACGTGTACGGCTCGGGCTACTTCTACATCCCCGGCACCGAAACCTGCCTGCGCATCGGCGGCTATGTCCGTTACGACATCGGCGTCGGCGACGTCGGCTCGTTCGACGGCGCGAAGGCGTTCGACCATGAGGACGGTGATGAGCAGGACACGTTCTACAAGCAGGCCCGCTTCACGCTGAAGACCTGGACCGGCCAGGAGACCGAGCTCGGCACGTTGAAGACCTACACCGAGACCCGCTTCAACTTCGGCAATCGCAACGCCTACGCCTACACTAACTTTACCCACGGCGATGCTGGCAACAAGGGCGTTTCGCTGAACTTCGCCTGGATCCAGCTCGGTGGCCTGCGCGTAGGTAAGGACGAGTCGGCCTTCGACACGTTCATCGGCTACGCCGGCAACGTCATCCAGGATACGCTGGTTCCGTATGGCGATTTCGACACCAACGTCGTCCAGTACTACTTCGATGCCGGCAACGGCTTCTCGGCCGTGGTCTCGTTGGAAGAAGGCTCTGGCGTCATCGGCACGATCGACAGCTACGTTCCGCATGTCGTCGGCGGCTTGAAGTGGACGCAGGGCTGGGGCGCCATCAGCGGCGTCATCGCCTATGACAGCAACTATGAAGAAGTCGCAGGCAAGGTTCGTTTGGACGTGAACGCCACCGACGCGATCTCGCTGTTCATCATGGCCGGCTACGGCACCGACGACAATCTCAGCGACCCGACCTGGGCGATCCCGGCCGGCGGCCGCGGCTTCTACAAGCAGTGGAGCGGCAACTGGGCAGTCTGGGGCGGTGGTACCTACAAGTTCAACGAGAAGACCTCGTTCAACATTCAGGCGTCTACCGACGAAGGTAAGAACGTCGGCGTCGCGGCGAACATCGCCTATGACATCGTTCCTGGCCTCACGGTCACGGCCGAAGTTGACTACCTCCATCTCGGTGACGACACCGTCTCCAACTGGACCAACGCCGACAAGAAGAACAGCGTCGGCGGCCTGCTCCGCTTCCAGCGCTCGTTCTAATCAGCAGCGTCTGACTGAAATCGAACCCGGCGGGCAACCGCCGGGTTTTTCTTTTCTGCTGGCAGCACCTGAGGCGCCATTGCACAGTGCTGCATTCGACACGATCGCAGGAATCCGCGCGCAAGCGGAATGAATTCCGACCGGTCGCAGACGCGTCGTCAGCCAAGATTTCACGGTTCGTTTCGGCGAGCCGCGCAAACGGTCGGAATCGGCTGGAACGCCCATCGCTTTATCAACTAGGCGGCGCAAGAAGCGAAGCGGTGCGCCGCGACCTGGTCGAGGAATGCGCGGCGCAAGGGGTGAGATCGGTCGTGATCCTTCGCGCCCCCCTCTGTCCTGCCGGACATCTCCCCCACAAGGGTGGAGATTGGCAGCTTTGGCGCCCCGCTTAATCCTGCGACGTCGGCGATTGGCGAAAGCCGCGGCGACGTCCAATCTCCCCCCAAGTGGGGGAGATGTCCGGCAGGACAGAGGGGGCGCTGTCCCGCTAGCGTTTCAAGGGCTTCTCCACCGTCGCAACGCTCTGGAGTTGCGGCATGGTCCTTGGGCCTTCGCCCCGCTTCGCGTCGCTACGCCCAAGGATGACGAAGGTGGGGCCGCTACCTTGGTGCCAAGACTTGGAGCAGGCAGGTGGAACCTCAGCGAAGGAGAGAGCGCGATGGTTGGCCGCGAATTGACTGCGCGGCTCCCGGGCAAAGCCGGCAAAGTCTGGAACTACCGATCAAACTTCGGCAAGATCTCCCAAAGCCTCGATCAACGGCTGGATCTCGCTTTCGTAATTCTTCCATCGTTTGACGGACGACTTGTAGATCGGCTGGCGAACCTGCCAGCGGCTGTAAGTATTTACCGAGCCATCCCTGTCGAAAAAGCGCAGGCAGGCATCGTCCCAAGGCAGCCCGAGATAGTCTATGAGACGGCGCGACTGCTCCTCCTGATTTTCGATCAGGGTCTCATAACGATTTTCGAAAATACGACCCGGGAAAACCTTGTTCCAATGCCGCATCAGACGATCATATTCCCTGTAGTAGAGGCCGAGCGTCTGAAGGTCAGCACTGTAGCTATGCGCTTCGTTGAACTGCAGGACAAAGCAGGAGATGCAATTGTCGATGACATCGCGGCGGCAATGAATGACGCGCGCATTCGGAAACAGAATACCGATCAGGCCGATCAGCTCGAAATTGTGGGGCATCTTGTCGACGATTCGGAGTGCGTCGGGGGCACGCTCGCGCAGATAGGCGAGGTGCTCGTCGGCCAGTGTCCTGGTCAGCTCGGGGGTCATTTTGACAATCGATTTGCCGAGGTCTGCGCCGGTGCGGTCCTTGAGTCCGAGTCCATTGGCTGTTCGCGCAAGCTTGCTGAGCTCGCCGGCGCCATGAACACTTGGATGGCTGGCGCAGATCTGCTCGGTCAGCGTTGTGCCGGAGCGAGGCATGCCAACGACGAATACGGGCACCTCCGAGGGATTGCCGTATGCGGCCATTGAAACCACCAGTTCCGGTGTGAAAGTCTCGATGACCGCATCGACCCAACGGCGATAGCTTTCCAGGTCGAATTTACGGCCTCCGGCTTGATTCCCCTTCTTGAAGTGATCCATCGCCTCCTTGTAGCGACGGAGGTCGTTGAGCAGCTTTCCGGCGGCGTGATGGAGCGCTGCCGCTCCGTCCGACCCATGGCCCGGGTCCTGAAGCTCCTTTAGGATTGCTGCAAGCTCCGGCGGCTCTTCCGTGAATTTGCGTGTGTGTAGGAGTGCATTGTAGGCAGCCGGTACCGCGATGCGCCGTGCTATCGCCTCTTTCAGATGTGCCGCGGCTTCGTCCATACGGCCGAGGCTCGCGAGTGCCTCGGGCAGTCCCATCCGGGCCAGAGGATGATCTCGGTCGATTTTAAGCGCCTCCTCGAAGAGCGGCAGCGCCATTTCTCCTTGGTCAAACGCGTTGTAAGCCTTGCCCAGGGCGCAAAGCGCTTCCACCAGCCCCGGCTTCAGTTCCAAGGCGTACCGAATGTGCTTGATCGCCGGCGTAAATTCGCTGAGCCTCAGATAGGTTTCACCCAGGCTTAGATGATAGTAGGCATTTCGAGGTTCTTCTCCGACCGCACGGGCAAAATAGCGTAACGCCTTCTCGTCGTCGTATCCAATCCCAAGCGTTCCCAGAATATACAGAGCCAGCGGATGGTTTGGCGTCCTGGCCAGAACGCGAAGGCAGAGTTCCTCTGCTTCTGGCAGCCGCTCGGCTTTCTGCAATTCCAGCGCCTGCCTCAACAGCATATCGTCGGCCTGACTGCGGGGCGGACCGGCCTTCGGCTGGGCTTTGGGTGGTGCACCTTTCGGCGATCCCGCCTTAGCCGAGGTCGGAGTTTTGAGGTACTTGGCCCAAGCGGGCGGCAATCGGTTGTTCATCTTGTCTCGCTAGCAAAACGAGCCTGGAGAATCCAGCCTTGAACGCGGCCCGGCAACTTGCACGCACCCACCGCCCGCGCTAGCAAGAGACCCTTCTTCCATGCGAGCTTTTGCCATGCGCCAGCGCCCTCCCCTTACGCCGATCGTCGGCGCGCTTCCCACCACGGTGCCGTTCGTCGGACCGGAGGCGCAGGAGCGCGACCGCGGCCGGCCCTTCCGGGCCCGCATCGGCGCCAATGAAAGCAGTTTTGGGCCCTCGCCGCGCGTCATCGCCCGCATGGAGAGTGTCGCGCGCGACCAGTGGATGTATTGCGACCCCGACAACCACGACCTGAAAGTCGCGCTAGCTGCGCATCACAATGTCGGCGTCGAGAACGTGGTGGTGGGCGAAGGCATTGACGGGCTGCTCGGTCTCGTCGCGCGCATGTATGTGGCGCCGGGCGATGCGGTGGTGACCTCGCTGGGCGCCTATCCCACCTTCAACTTCCACATCGCCGGCGTCGGCGGCAGGCTGGTGACGGTGCCTTACGCCAACGACAAGGAGGATCTTGAGGGGCTGTTGGCCGCGGTTCGCCAGGAAAAGGCGCCGCTTGTCTATCTTTCCAATCCGGACAATCCGATGGGAAGCTGGTGGGAGGCGCCGGATGTCGTGCGGTTCATCGAGGCGCTGCCAAAAACCACCATGCTGGTGCTGGACGAAGCCTATGGCGAGTTGGGTCCGGCCTCGGCGCTGCCGCCGATCGATATCGCGCGGCCGAATGTCGTGCGCATGCGCACCTTCTCCAAGGCTTACGGACTGGCCGGCATTCGCTGCGGCTACGCGGTGGCCGAGCGCGAAGTGATCCGCGACTTCGAAAAGATCCGCAACCACTATGGCGTCAGCCGCATGGCGCAGATCGCCGGCCTCGAGGCGCTCGCCGACCAGGACTATCTGAAACCGGTGGTGGCGCGCGTGGCGGCCGGGCGCCAACGCATTTCGGCCATTGCCGAGGAAAACGGGCTGACGCCGCTGCCGTCGGCGACCAATTTCGTCACCATAGACTGCGGCCGCGACGGCGCATTCGCGCTGAACGTGATGCAGGCGCTGCTCTCGCGCGACGTCTTCATCCGCAAACCGATGGCACCACGGCTCGACCGCTGCATCCGGGTCAGCGTCGGCCTCGACCATGAGCTCGACATCTTCGCCGAGGAATTGCCTGGCGCGCTGGCGGCTGCGCGAGGGAATTAGCCCAAGCCCGCCCGACGCTACCCTGGCGGTTGCCTTTATCCTTTGCTGTGCCAGATTCCGCATGGCATCGGACGCGGAGCGTGGGCAATGCAAGGCGAAGAGAGAGTCGTTCGGGCACGCATTTCCGGTACGGTGCAAGGCGTGAGCTACCGCGTCTGGGCGCGCAGCGAAGCCATACGTCTTGGGCTGAAGGGCTGGGTGCGCAACGAGCGCGACGGCTCGGTCACGGCGCTCATCGCCGGCGCCGATGCCGCGGTCACCGCCATGATCGAACGCCTGTGGCAAGGGCCCCGCGGCGCGCTGGTCTCGAAGGTCGATATCGAGGAAGCCGCGGATGACGCGCCTGCCGACTTCAGGATCATTGCGTAGGCTTCATTCCTCGCCCCCACGGTAGTGGGGGATAGGTGGCGCGGCGAAGCCGCGACGGAGAGGGGGACAGCGCGACCTTGATGAATTTCCAAAGAAACCCGCTGACGCCGCAGCCCCCTCTCCGTCTCGGGCTCGTCCGAGCCACCTCTCCCCGCTTTGCGAGGGCGAGGAATAGGTGGCGATGTGGCTTGAATTAATTGAACGTTCGTTTTATTAATACCCTTGGAGGCGAACATGGCACGCACCACGGGTTCAGCCGGCGAAAAAACCGAGGCTGCCGTCCGCGAAGCGGCGGTCGGCCTGATCGCGCGTCTCGGCTACGAGGCGATGTCGATGCGCCAGCTGGCGGCCGAAGTCGGTGTCCAGGCCGCGGCGCTCTACCGCTATTTCCCGACCAAAGAAGACCTGCTGTTCACGCTGATGCGCGAGCACATGGAAGGCCTGCTGGAAGCCTGGAGCGCGGCGCGCCCGGCAGCAGTCGACCCGGCGACTCGCCTCGCCGCCTATGTCGGGAACCACATCGCCTTCCATATCGAGCGGCGCCACGCCACCCATGTCTCGAATATGGAGCTGCGCAGCCTCTCGCATGAGCGGCTGACGCAGATCCTCAAGCTGCGCACGGCCTATGAGAAGGAATTGCGCGCGATCCTGCGCGATGGCGTGGAGGCCGATGTCTTCGAGATCGACGATGTCGGGCTGACCGCCATGGCGCTGATCCAGATGATGACCGGCGTCATTGTCTGGTTCCGTCCGGGCGAGCGGCTGTCGATCACCGAAGTCACCACGACATATCTTTCCATGACAATGCGGCTCGTCGGCGCGAAGATCGATGCCTACAGCGCCGCGCGTCCCTTCGGACGCGCAAAGGACGCTGTAGCAATTTGAATTTTGCGCATGATCCTTTCCGAAAATCGAAGTCGATTTTCGGGGTCATGCGGGGAGGAAGACAATGTACACAAATACGCTGAACTTCGGGCTTGATGCCGATATCGAGGCGCTGCGCGACACGGTGCGGCGCTTCGCCCAGGACAGGATCGCGCCGATCGCGGCCGAGATCGACCGCTCCAACGAATTCCCGGCGCATCTTTGGGCGGAACTCGGCGCGCTCGGCCTGCTCGGCATCACCGCCGATCCCGATTTCGGCGGATCCGGCATGGGCTACCTCGCGCATGTCGTGGCGATGGAGGAGATTTCGCGCGCGTCGGCCTCGGTCGGCCTCTCCTACGGCGCGCATTCCAACCTCTGCGTCAACCAGATCAATCGCTGGGCGACGCCGGCACAGAAGGAGAAGTACCTGCCGCCGCTCTGCAGCGGCGAAAAGGTCGGCGCGCTGGCGATGTCGGAAACGGGCGCCGGCTCCGACGTGGTTTCGCTGCGCCTGCGCGCCGAAAAGCGCAACGACCGCTATGTGCTCAACGGCTCGAAGATGTGGATCACCAACGGGCCCGACGCGGAGACATTGGTGGTCTATGCCAAGACCGATCCGGAGCGCCAGTCGCGCGGCATCACCGCCTTCATCGTCGAGAAGACTTTTGCCGGGTTTTCGGTGGCGCAGAAACTCGACAAGCTCGGCATGCGCGGCTCCAACACCGGCGAGCTCGTCTTCGAGAATGTCGAGGTGCCGTTCGAGAACGTGCTGCACGAGGAAGGGCGCGGCGTCGAGGTGCTGATGTCGGGCCTCGACTATGAGCGCGCGGTGCTTTCCGGCGGGCCGATCGGGCTGATGGCGGCCTGCCTCGATGTGGCGGTGCCTTACGCGCATGAGCGCAAGCAGTTCGGCCAGCCGATCGGCAGCTTCCAGCTGGTGCAGGGCAAGCTCGCCGACATGTACGCGACGATGAATGCCGCGCGCGCCTATGTGTACGCCGTGGCGGCCGCCTGCGACCGTGGCGAGACCACGCGCAAGGACGCCGCCGGCTGCGTGCTGTTCGCGGCCGAAAAGGCGACGCAGATGGCGCTCAACGCCATCCAGCTGCTTGGCGGCAACGGCTATATCAACGACTATCCGACCGGGCGGCTTTTGCGCGACGCCAAGCTCTACGAGATCGGCGCCGGCACCAGCGAGATCCGCCGCTGGCTGATCGGCCGCGAGATCATGGCGGAGGGGGTCTAGTGCGCGCGGCTCGTCACTTTCGTCGAGCCTTCGTCGATCCGCTTTCGGGCCGCTTCTGCGAGGGTGTCCGAGACCCATTGATTTATGGATTTCCCGTCGCTGGAAGCCGCCCGGCTGACAAGACGGTGGACTTCCGGCGTGGTGCGCAGGGCGAGTTTGCCAGAAAAAGGCTTTTCCGGCTCTTTGTTCTGTTCAGCGCAAAATTCGAGGTAGTCGTCGACGCATTCATGAAAGGCCTTCAGCAACTCTTCCGCCGAATCGGCTTCGTATGTGAAGATGTCGCGAATACCCACGATACGACCGTGAAACACAACGTCGTTTTCATCGAACTCGATCGTTCCCAGATATCCCTTGTAGGGCTTCATAGCTCAACACCTGACTCTGTTAGGAAAATCCTGATCTCTCGGATCACGTATGCTTTCGTATCTGGCGATGGATGCGGTCGATGCACTCGAAGTGTTATCCCGTTCAACGTGAAGCGCACCCGCGATCCACGCCCTTCCGACACTCTCGCGCCAAGTGCTATCAACAACGCCTCGACATCGCGCCATTTGATCGAAGCGCTGACCGGGTTCGCAAATATCCTGTCCAGCGTCTGCCGGTGCGCAGCTTTCATGACTTTTCGCCCTCCCCAAATCGAGTACCCTGATGGCCGACTCCTAGGGTTAGGGCGAGAGCCCGAAGTGATACTAAAATATGATATCATCTGAGGTTCGTCAATGCCCGCTCTGACCTCGCAAATCTCCCCCTCCTCGGACACCTTCCGCGCCAATGCCGAGCGCATGCGGGCGCTAGTCGCCGATATTGCCGAGAAGGCGGCCGGCATCGAGCGCGGTGGCTCGGATGAGGCGCGCGAGCGGCACCAGGGCCGCGGCAAGCTGTTGCCCCGCGAGCGACTGGCGCAACTGCTCGACACCGGCTCGCCCTTCCTTGAGGTCGGCCAGTTCGCGGCATGGTCGATGTATGGCGAGGATATTCCGTCCGCCGGCATCATCACCGGCATCGGCCGCGTCGAAGGCAGGGAGGTGATGGTCGTCGTCAACGACGCCACGGTAAAAGGCGGCACCTACTATCCCGTGACGGTGAAGAAGCACCTGCGCGCACAGGAGATCGCGCTGCAGAACAACCTCCCTTGCGTCTACCTGGTCGACAGCGGCGGCGCCAATTTGCCCAACCAGGACGAGGTCTTCCCGGACCGCGAGCATTTCGGCCGCATCTTCTACAATCAGGCCAACATGTCGGCGGCGGGCATTCCCCAGATCGCCTGCGTCATGGGCTCCTGCACGGCGGGCGGCGCCTATGTGCCGGCGATGTCGGACGAGACGATCATGGTGCGCAACCAGGCGACCATCTTCCTTGGCGGCCCGCCGCTGGTGAAGGCCGCCACCGGCGAGGATGTCAGCGCTGAGGAGCTCGGCGGCGCCGATGTTCACACCAGGCTTTCTGGCGTTGCCGACCACTATGCGATGGACGACGAGCATGCTTTAGCCATTTGCCGGCGCATCGTCAGGAACCTGAATCGGAACAAGGTTCTAAGCCTCAATCTGCAGAAACCGGTACCGCCGCTTCACGATCCGAATGAACTTTATGGCATCGTGCCGACGGACCTGCGCCAGCCCTATGACGTGCGCGAGGTGATCGCGCGTCTTGTCGACGGTTCCGAGTTCGACGAGTTCAAGCAGAATTACGGCACCACCTTGGTCACCGGCTTTGCCCATCTGCACGGCATGCCGGTCGGCATTATCGGCAACAATGGCGTGCTCTTTTCCGAAAGCGCGTTGAAGGGCGCGCATTTCATCGAGCTCTGCTGCCAGCGCGGCATTCCGCTGATCTTCCTGCAGAACATCACCGGCTTCATGGTCGGGCGAAAGTACGAGGCCGGCGGCATCGCCAAGGACGGCGCCAAGCTGGTCACAGCGGTCGCCACGGCACGCGTGCCCAAGCTTACGGTGATCATCGGCGGCTCCTTCGGCGCTGGCAATTACGGCATGTGCGGGCGCGCCTATTCGCCCCGCTTCCTATGGATGTGGCCGAACGCGCGCATCTCGGTGATGGGCGGCGAGCAGGCGGCGACCGTGCTCGCCATGGTCAAGCGCGAAGGCATCGAGCGCAAGGGCGGTGAGTGGAGCGCCGGGGACGAGGCCAAGTTCCGCAAGCCGATCCTGATGAAATACGAGCATGAAGGCCATCCGCTCTATTCCTCGGCACGGCTCTGGGACGACGGCATCATCGATCCGGCCAAGACGCGCGAGGTGCTGGCGCTCAGCCTTTCGGCGGCGCTCAATGCCGGGATCGAGGAGACGAAGTTCGGCGTATTCAGGATGTGACGATGAGCGAGATCGGCGACAGGATCCGCATTCACACAGGCGACATCACCAAGCTCACGGTCGATGCCATCGTCAATGCCGCCAATTCCTCGCTGCTCGGCGGCGGCGGTGTCGACGGCGCCATCCACCGCGCCGCCGGGCCGGAACTGCTCGCCGAATGCCGGACGCTGAACGGCTGCAGGACGGGTGATGCCAAACTGACCAAGGGCTATCGCCTGCCGGCACGTTACGTCATCCACACGGTCGGGCCGGTCTGGCAAGGCGGCGGCAAGGGCGAGGCCGAGCTGCTCGCCTCCTGCTACCGGCGCTCTCTCGAAATCGCCCGCGACCATAATTGTCAAACGATTGCTTTCCCGGCGATCTCGACCGGCATTTATCGCTATCCGAAGGATGAGGCGGCGGGGATCGCCGTCGGCATCGTAAGCGACTTCCTGGAACAGAACACAGTGCCGCATAGCGTTATCTTCTGCTGCTTCGACGAGCCGATGGCCGAACTATACCGACGAGCCGTTGCTGCCCTTTGGGAAGCCTGAACTTATGGACCAAGCGATTTTTCAATACAGGCAAATGCGAACAGTCCCTGGAGGGCTAGCGGCAAGGTTGGATATTGGTTATTGCTCACCCGGCATTGGGCAATTTGGGTGGGGTGAAAACGATTCTGAAATATTGCCGCAAGTCGACTGCTTTGATATTTGCAGGATTGCTAATATTCGTAGCGCCGGGCGTAGAGGCCGCCGGATCGCTGGCGGGCAGCAAGGGCGACGTGCGTTACCCGATAACCATTCCCACAGGGACCGTAGGTGGCTGCGGCAAAGCCTATGCCGCATACGTGGCGGCTGCGGGCCATTCGGCCTTCGCGGCAACGCCAATCGTTCCGGCGACCGAGTATTTCATTTGTGGCGCCTGGCTGAACGCACCGTCACAGAGGGCAGCCGAGGAGCGGGCGCTGAAATCCTGTCAGGCCAGCAAAGGCAAATACAAGGTCACGGTCGCCGGCGCCTGCAGCATCGCCGCGTCCAAATAGGCCACAGGCCGACATTTTTTCTGCGGGGGGATCAGAATGAAATTCAGGAATATCAGAGGGGCGGCGGCGTCGACTCTGGCGGGGCTACTGATCGTATTAATGCCTGGCGTTGCGGCGGCGGAATCGCTGGCCGGCAAGATCGGCGACAAACGGTTTGCTCCGACGCTCTCGCTCGATCCGAAGGAAGCCTGCTACAAATCCTACCTCGCCTATATCGCGGCGAGCGGCCATTCGGCCTACGCCACGACGTTCTATTCGCGCGTCGTCGATCTTCACATTTTCTGCAGCGTGAAGCTGAACGCACCTTCGCAGAAGGCCGCGGAGGATATTGCGCTGCGCGCCTGCCAGTCCGGCTTCACCAGGTGGAAGGTCAAGACCGCAAGCGGCGGCTGCGCGATCGCGGCGTCGAAATAGGCTGGCGCCCGCAGGACTGGCGCCGCCGGAGGCAAAACCGGGAGGCTCCATGTTCGGCAAGATCCTGATCGCCAATCGCGGCGAGATCGCCTGTCGCGTCATCCGCACCGCGCGCAAGCTCGGCGTGCACACCGTCGCGATCTACTCGGATGCCGATGCCCGCGCCCTGCATGTCGAGATGGCCGACGAGGCGGTGCATATCGGCCCCTCGCCTGTCGGCGAGAGCTATCTGCGCGGCGACAGGATCATTGCCGCGGCACTCGCCACGGGGGCTGAAGCGGTCCATCCCGGCTACGGCTTCTTGTCGGAGAATCCCGACTTCGTCGACCAGGTGGCCACGGCCGGGCTGGTCTTCATCGGGCCGTCCGCCGCCTCGATCCGCGCCATGGGGCTGAAGGATGCCGCCAAGCGGCTGATGGAAAAGGCCGGCGTGCCGGTGGTGCCGGGCTATCACGGCGAAGCGCAGGAGATCGTGCTTCTTGCCTCCAAGGCGCGCGAGATCGGCTATCCCGTTCTGATCAAGGCGCGCGCCGGCGGCGGCGGCAAGGGCATGCGGCGCGTCGATCACTCGGACGATTTCTCCGAAGCGCTGTCCGGAGCGCGGCGCGAGGCCAAGGCCGCGTTCGGCGACGACCGCGTGCTGGTCGAAAAATATGTCGACAAGCCGCGCCATATCGAAGTCCAGGTGTTCGGCGACACTTTCGGCAATGCCGTGCATTTGTTCGAGCGCGACTGCTCGGCGCAGCGCCGCCACCAGAAGGTGATCGAGGAAGCGCCCGCCCCTGGCATGACGCCGGCGCTGCGCAAGGCGATGACGGAAGCCGCGGTCAAGGCCGCCAAGGCGATCAACTACTCGGGCGCCGGCACGATCGAGTTCATCGTCGATGCTTCCGAGGGCCTGAAGCCCGACCGCTTCTGGTTCATGGAGATGAACACGCGGCTGCAGGTCGAGCATCCCGTCACCGAGATGGTCACCGGCGTCGATCTGGTCGAATGGCAGCTCCGTGTCGCCTCCGGCGAGAAACTGCCGAAGACGCAGGGCGAGATCGCGCTTGCCGGACATGCCTTCGAGGCGCGCATCTACGCCGAGGACGCGGCCAAGGGATTCCTGCCGGCGACGGGCACGCTGCACCATCTGAAGTTTCCTGACGTCGCGCCCGAGGGTGCCGTCATGCGTATTGAAACCGGCGTGCGGGCCGGCGACGCGATCTCGCCCTTCTACGACCCGATGATCGCCAAGCTGGTGGTGCACGGCAAAGACAGGACCACCGCGCTTGCGGCATTGCGCGATGCGCTGTCCCGGACGGAAGTTGCCGGCTCGACCGTCAACACCGCCTTCCTTGCGGCGCTTGCCACGGACGCCGATTTCGCGGCGGGCGATGTCGACACCGGCCTGATCGGCAGGCATCAGGATGCTCTTGTCGCCGTTGCGGCGCCAAGCGATGAGACAATCGCCGCCGCGGCGCTGGCGGCAACCGGGGCGGGCGCGCCCGATCCGGCCGCCGATCCATGGTCCTCGCTTGCGGGCTATGCGCATTTTCACACGCTGGCGCGCCGCACCCGCCTGCGTTTCGGCGAGGAGAACATACTGGCGCGGGTCTCGGCGCGACCGGACGGCCGCTTCCAGGTGGCGCTGGAGGCGCCGCATGACGCGATCAATTCGCACGATCTCAGGAACCTGCCGCGCACCGCCAGCTGGCCGGGCCATGTCACCGTGTTCGAAGGCGCGGTCGGCTATACTTTCGCGGTTCCCGACCCGCTCGCCAAGGCGGATGAGGCAGCGGCTGCCACGGGAAGCCTGCGCGCGCCGATGCCGGGGCTGGTCAAGCTGGTGCGTGCGGTGGCGGGCGATGCCGTGATCAAAGGCCAGCCGCTCCTGATCCTCGAGGCGATGAAGATGGAGCACACGATCTCAGCAGCCCATGACGGGGTGATCGCCGAGATCGCGGCAGAAGGCGCGCAGGTGAGCGACGGCACGGTGCTGGTGCGGTTCGCAGAAGACGGCCAGAGCTGAAAAGAAAATGGCCGGGACAAGCCCGGCCATTTCCACTTTGTAGACAGAACCGATTACGGCTTGATCGGCGCGTATTTGCCGTCGTGCCACTGGTTGATGTCGTAGCTGGCGTTCTTCAGGTCGCCCTTCTCGTCGAAGATGACGTCGCCGACGACGGTGCTGATCGGCTGGCCGTTCTTCAGCGCTTCGGCGACCTTGCCCGGATCGTCGGTGCCGGCGCGCTTGACGCCTTCGGCGACGGCCTGGACCACGGCATAGGAGAACAGCGTGAAGCCTTCCGGCGTGAAGCCGCCGGCCTTGATCTTGGCGACGGCTTCCTTGGCTTCGGGCTTCGACTGCGGATCCGACGGGAAGACGAACATGGTGCCTTCGCCGGCCGGGCCGGAAACCTGCCAGAATTCCGGTGTGGCGATCGAGTCCGGCATGATCAGCTGGAACTTGACGTTCTGCTCGGCAGCCTGGCGCAGGATGAGGCCGGCCTCGGGGTGGTAGCCGCCGAAATAGACGACGTCGGCCTTGAGCTCCTTCAGCTTGGTGACAAGGGCCGAATAGTCCTTCTCGCCGGCATTGATGCCTTCATAATCCACTTCCTTCAGGCCACCGGCATTCATCGTCGCCTTGACGGCGTCGGCCACGCCCTGGCCGTAGGCGCTCTTGTCGTGCAGGATGACGACATTCTTGCCGGCATATTTCTTCGCGATCCACGGGCCGATGAAGGCGCCCTGGGCGTCGTCACGCGTATAGAGCCGCATGATCGTCGGCCAGCCGGACTTGGCCGCGGCGTCGGTCAGCGCCGGGTTGGAGGAGGCCGGGCTCATCATCAGCGTGCCGGCTTCGGCATAGACGGCGGAGGCAGGAATGCTCGAGCCCGAGCAGGCATGGCCGTCGACGAACTTGACGCCGTTGGCGACGATGCGGTTGGCGACCGACACCGCCTGCTTCGGGTCGCACTGGTCATCCTCGATGTCGAGCTTGATCTGGGAGCCGTTGACACCGCCCGCCGCGTTGATGGCGTCGGCGGCAGCCTGCGCGCCCTGCTTGAACTGGTCGCCGATCGTGGCGAGCTGACCGGTCATCGGGCCGACCACCGAAATGGTGATGTCGTCGGCGAAAGCAACCGATGCGCTCATCATCAGGCCCAATGCGGCCGCGCTCAAAATACCCAATCTTTTCATGACAATAGAACTCCTCCACTTGCGCGCGGCCGCTCCGGCCACGCTTCTTCCAGAGCCGGGACAATTCCACCCTTCGCCGGACCTGTCGAGAGGACAATACATATGGCTTTGGTTCATTTCGGCGAGGATTTCTTGGGCCAAGCGGCTGCCGCCGGCGAAAATGCGCAAATGCAAAAGCCGCGCCGGCCTTGTCCCGGCCGGTCGCGGCTTTTTGCGGTCGAGCTTCCCTGGTGCCCCCCGCTCGCTTCCCTGTTTATTGTGCGCGGCTTGAAGTCGTTATTGCCGCGTTCTTGGTCTTGTTAACCGGCCGTCTTTTCGCGGCCTTGTCCCCTGAGAGCTTCAGGGCGTCAGCCCGCAAGGTCAGTGCATCGTCATCCATTCGCGCGCTTCGCGCAGCGCCCTGGCGATATCGGCCTTCGACATCGTGGCCGACAGTTCCGAGCGCAGCTCGGCGGCGCGGGCCGAGCCCTTGATCGCGGCGATGTTGAACCATTTATGGGCGGCGACGACGTCGGTCTCGCAATCGCGGCCGGTCGCATACATCATGCCCAGTTCGAAAAGAATGTCGGCCTGGGCAGTTGCCCCCATGGCGCCGAAGCCGGCTTCAAGCATTTCAAAACGTGCCATTTCAATCCCCTGTCTGCTCCCGAGAGCTGCCTCCTTCTGTCCCTTGATGTCCCTCGGGGCGGGCCGCTCTTTCGATGCTTTCGAGGATGACGGCTCGCCTTGAATCCGTCGTTAAATGGCTTGCTTAATTTGAAGAAAACAAAGCTAAAACAAGAAGTAAACGCGAAGATTTGTTAAGCATGGGAACCCAGCAATTCAGCCGATTTGCGCAAAATTCGACGAAAATTTCCGGCGCCGGAATCAAGACTTCGCTAACCACGGAAACCGAAGCCTTTTTCGCCACCCGTTCATTTTCAGCGACCCGCGCGGCCAAAATCCTTGCCACCTTCCGTGGCGGCACCGCTTTCGCTTTGGTGACGGCTGGATTAGCTTACGTTTGCGTAAGGGACAGAGAGGCGGAACGAGGCCCGCCGGAACCCTAAAGGGAGGACAAACATGTTTCGAAAAGTGAGCCTGGCCCTGGCGGCCACCCTGATCATGGCCGGCGCCGCATGGGCCGACCCGATTGAAGGCAATTGGAAGACACAGGCCGGCTCGACGGCGGCGATCGCCGGCGGCGGCGCGTTCTCGATCACGCTGAAGTCCGGCAAATATGCCGGCAAGACGATCGGCTCCTTCAAGGCGGCCGGCGACAACAAGTATACCGGCACCATAACAGATCCGGAAACCGACAAGACCTATTCCGGCAAGGCGACGATTTCCGGCACCTCGCTCAAGATGAGCGGCTGCGGTCTGGGCGGGCTGATCTGCAAGAGCCAGACCTGGCACAAACTCTGATCGCCGTTCAAACGACGATGTGAAAACGGGACCAGGCGGCCCCGTTTTTCGTTTTTGGGCGCTGTTTCGAAGTGCGGCGCCGGGCAAGGCAGTTTGCGGCGCTTGGCCGGATCAAAACCCCTATCAACCAATTTGAACGGTGGATGAATACCGGTCTCAGAACCGGTTCAGAGGCATTCGGGCATTCTCCTCGCCATTGAAGGAGAGACCAATGCTTGTCCGCCGCCTCACCATCGTCTGCCTGCTGATGAGCCTGTTCGGCATGTTCTTCGCCATCCTGGTGGCCGAAGCCGGCCACCCGGCGCGCTCATCGGGAATGGCAGACACCTGCCGGCTGGACTGCATGAACCATTTCGACCGCTGAAACGACCAATACTCGAAACCGGAACGACCACCATGAACCGCATCGCCACCTCCGCCCTCAAGGCTCTTCGGCTCCTGCCGCGGGCGTTGCTCATCCTGATGCTGCTTGCCGCTCCCGTGCTGGCGGTTCCTATGATGCGTGCCGACACCGGCTCGATCATCGAGGCGCCAACGCCGAAGAAGGCCGGCATCGGGTTCGTGCTGCTGGTCAGCCTGCAGCGCGGCTGACACGGTCTGAGAAAAATACATCGTGGCCAGCTTCTGGCCCGCCTCCCCCTCCCAAGCGCTCCTCCAAATCCCTATATTGGGCCATGGAAAAGCGAATCTACCCCCAAGCCATCGAATCGGTCGTCATGCCGGAGCCTTTCGGCAGGCAGAGCTTCGACGATGCCAAGAAGGCGGTCGCGGCGCTGGAAGCGCTCTACGACCGCAACACCAAATTCCTGCGCGATTCCTTCGCCAAACTCGCCGCCGGCCGCGACGAGAGCAAGCGCTACCGGGCCTTCTATCCGCAGATCGGCGTCACCACGACCTCGTTCACCCAGATCGACTCGCGCCAGGCCTACGGCCATATGCCGACGCCTGGGCATTTCGCGACCACCATCACCCAGCCGAAGCTGTTCGAGAACTATCTCGTCGAGCAGCTTCGGCTCATCATGCGCAATCACGGCGTGCAGGTGACGGTGTCGGAATCGACAACGCCGATCCCGCTGCATTTCGCCTTCCTGGAAGGCACCTATGTCGACGGCACGGCGGCCGAGCGCATCAAACGGCCGATCCGCGACCTGTTCGACGTGCCGGACCTCGACGGCACCGACGACCAGATCGCCAACGGCACCTTCGAGGTTGCGTTCGGCGAGCCGAGGCCGCTGGCGCCGTTCACGGCGCAGCGCATCGACTATTCGCTGCACCGCATGACGCACTACACGGCGACCAGCCCGCAGCATTTCCAGAACTTCGTGCTGTTCACCAACTACCAATTCTACATCGACGAGTTCGTGGCGCGGGCCCGCGACCTGATGGAGAAGGGCGGTGGCGGTTACAGCGAATTCGTCGAGCCGGGCAACGTTGTGACAAAGGCCGGGGCCGCTGCGGCGAGCGAAGGCACACCGCCGCAGCGCCTGCCGCAGATGCCGGCCTATCACCTGAAGAAGCCCGGCCATGGCGGCATCAGCATGGTCAATATCGGAGTCGGCCCGTCCAACGCCAAGACCATCACCGACCATATCGCGGTGCTTCGGCCGCATGCCTGGGTGATGCTCGGCCACTGCGCCGGCCTGCGCAACACGCAGGCACTGGGCGACTATGTGCTGGCCCATGCCTATGTGCGCGAGGACCATGTGCTGGACGACGACCTGCCGGTCTGGGTGCCGATCCCGCCACTGGCCGAGATTCAGGTGGCGCTGCAGGAAGCAGTCGCCGAGGTGACGGGGCTTTCGGGCTATGATCTCAAGCGCATCATGCGCACCGGGACCGTCGCCACCATCGACAACCGCAATTGGGAACTGCGCGATCAGCGCGGACCGGTGCAGCGCCTGTCGCAGTCGCGCGCCATCGCGCTCGACATGGAATCGGCGACGATCGCCGCCAACGGCTTCCGCTTCCGGGTGCCCTATGGGACGCTGCTGTGCGTCTCCGACAAGCCGCTACATGGCGAGCTGAAGCTTCCCGGCATGGCGACGGAATTCTACAAGCGGCAGGTGGCGCAGCATCTCACCATTGGCATCAGGGCGATGGAGAAACTGGCCGAAATGCCGATGGAGCGGTTGCATTCGCGCAAGCTGAGAAGTTTTTCCGAAACGGCCTTCCAGTAGCGACCGGCCCGCCCCGGGGTCGGCCGGGCCTCTTTGTTTTTTGCGCGATTCAAGAGGGAAAACCGCTGCGCATTTTCCTGGAATTGCAGCTCTCTTTTCGCAATTCCGGACGGAAAACCGCTACGCACTTTTCCTGGAATTGCTACGGCGAGGCAATTCGTCGTCTTGCCCCGGCCGCAATTTGGCCGATAAGCAGGCCTGAGCGGGATTGTCTCGCTCCAAACAGATTGCCAGCGGCATTCGGCAGACCACGACTGAGATGGCAACAGGCGGCGCGCGCTCGAACATGACGGCTGGGGTGGCATTCCTGGCGATGATGGCACTCTCGGCCGCGCTGCTGGCCGGGTTCCTGGGCGCACTGCATCCGGCCCTCGATTCCTTCTCGCATTTTCGCATTCATCTGAGCGTCTTGACGGCGCTGCTGGCGCTGCCGCTGCTGGCCAGCTCCTACCGGCTGCAGGCGGTCGCGGTTCTGCTCTTCGCCATTGCCAGCCTCGCCACGACAGTGAGCGCGTTGCCCCGGCTGTGGCCGCAGCAGGCGGTCGCCAAGCCTGCCGACCGGATCGTCTACAGCCTGCTGCAGATGAACCTGCGCTTCGACAATCCGACGCCGAAGAAGGTGCTGTCGCTGATCGGCCGGACCAACCCTGATGTGATCACCCTCGACGAGGTGTCGGGGATGTGGACGAGTGAGCTTGGCTACATCACCAGCGCCTATCCCTACCGCATCCTTTGCCCCTATCCCAACGGCATATTCGGCGTCGCGCTGCTGTCGCGGCGGCCCTTTGCCGCCGGCACCGCGCCGCATTGCGAGCCGCGCGGCGCGATGGC
>NZ_JHQR01000010.1 GCF_014843825.1 Mesorhizobium silamurunense | reverse complement strand
GCCGTCTTTGTTATGAGCCGCCACCGGGCTCGCGGTTTCTGGGGCGGACAAGGGATCTGACGATCGGGGTGCAGGTGGTCCGCTATCATCGGGACCGCTGGCGTTTGCCGAATGGCCGGATCGTCGTCGCTGCGCTGCCGGACGGGGTCGATGGGCACTTCGGTCTGGAGCTTCGGCGTCTGGTGCTGTCGCTTTATCACCAGGGTCAATCGACCGTGGAGCGGATCGTCGCGTTGCTGCGCGACTTCGGCGTGTCGATCTCCAAGCGCCAGGTCGTGCGGATCCTGACCGGCAAGATCGAGGCCTTCGTCGCCGAAGCGAAGCAGGTTCTGACGGCCGGGCTCGCTTCGGCCGGTTGGGTCAGCGTCGACGACACCGGGGCCCGCCATGGCGCGGTCAATGGCGTGTGCACGCAAATCGGCAATGACCGGTTCGCCGTGTTCACGACCACCAAGTCGAAGAGCCGGCTGAACTTCCTGCGGCTCCTGCACGGCGGGTCGGCCCGGGGGATCCTGAACGCCGCCTCACGCGCCTACATGCTGGAGCGCGGGCTGCCGGTGATCACGACGGATCTTCTGCATGCCGGGCGCGAGCCGTCCGGGTTCGAGGACGTGGCGTCATGGGACGCCCATCTACTCGC
>NZ_JHQR01000113.1 GCF_014843825.1 Mesorhizobium silamurunense | reverse complement strand
TCCCGCCGCAAGTCCGGCGCCGATCAAGCGCAAGCCGCGGCCGCTGCCGCCGCCGCAGCGACGCCTGCGCATCTATGCGCTCGACCCGTCGGTCGCCAAGCGGCTGGACTCGGTGTCGGTCTACCAGGCGACGCTTTCGGTTCCCTGGGACGACGAACCATCGGCCGACAAGCCGCTGCAGCCCGGCCCTATCGGTGAATATCTCGAAGTGGTCGATGTCGATCCGGCCTCCGACCGTGTCTACGACCCGGTCGACCTCAACGACAAGGTGCTTCTGGCGCTAGACGGCCTGCCGCCTTCGGAGGGCAATCCGAAGTTTCACCAGCAGATGGTCTATGCGGTTGCCATGACCACGATCGGCCATTTCGAGCGCGCGCTCGGGCGGCGGGCGCTATGGGCGCCGCATTATTCGCAAAGCCCCGGCCGCAGTGGCGACATGACGGTGAAGGCGCATTATGTGCCGCGCCTGCGCATCTATCCGCATGCGCTTCGCGCCGAGAACGCTTACTACAGCCCGGAAAAGAAGGCGCTGCTGTTCGGCTATTTCCCGGCAACCAGCAATGAGGGCGACGTCACCACGCCCGGGACGACGGTGTTTTCCTGCCTGTCCAGCGATATCATCGCGCACGAGATGTCGCATGCGCTGCTCGACGGGCTGCATCGCCGCTTCCAGGAGGCATCCAACCCGGACGTTCCGGCCTTCCATGAGGCCTTTGCCGACATCGTCGCGCTGTTCCAGCATTTTACCCTGAAGGAGCTGGTGAATTTCGAGATCGGCAACGCGAGGGGCGATGTGTCGGCGGCATCGCTGCTCTCCGGCATCGCCAAGCAGTTCGGAGAGGGCAGCGGCAGGGCAGGGCCATTGCGCGAATATGGCGGCGCCGGCATGGCCGACCTCGACTACGACAAGACGTTCGAGGCGCACGATCGTGGCTCCATCCTCGTCTTCGCCGTCTACCAGGCGTTCATCGCCATCGCCGACCGCCGCACAGACGATCTGATCCAGCTTGCCACCGGCGGCACCGGTATCCTGCCGGCGGGCACCTTGCATCCAAACCTGGTCGAGCGCCTCACCGATGAGGTCGCCAAGACCGCCAGGCAGATGCTGACCATGTGCATCCGCGCGCTCGACTATTGCCCCGCCGTCGACATCACCTTCGGCGAATACCTGCGGGCGCTGATCACCGCCGACCGCGATGCCTACCCGGACGATCCGCTGCACTATAGGCTGGCGTTCCTGGAATCCTTCCGCAAGTGGAAGCTTCTGCCGCGCGACGTGCGCACCATTTCGGAAGAGACGTTAGCCTGGAGCGCGCCGGAAGATCCTTCGCCTCCCTGGCTGAAGGGCTTGCTCGCCAAGGTCGACCTCGGCTGGAACCAGAAGCTGAAACGCTCCGAGATCTTCGCCCTCAACGACAGGAATCGCTACGCGCTGTGGAAGGCGATGCACAAGGCCTTCGCTTCCGATCCCGACCTCTACAAGCAGTTCGGCCTGCTGCCCGACCTGCCGCGCTATAATGAGGACGGCACGGTCATGCACCCGCCGAAGAAGGGCGAGACGACCTTCGACATCTACAGCGTTCGTCCCACCCGGCGCGTCGAGCCGGACGGCTCGTTCCGCGTCGAAGTGGTCGCGGTCATCCAGCAGCGGATACCCATCACCTTCGACGGCTCGCCGGCCCCGCAAGGCGTCAACAAGGGTGACGGCTTCTTCTGGTTCCGCGGCGGCGCCACCATCATCATCGACCCGCGCGAAGGTTTTGAGGAAATGCGGTACGCGATCATCAAGAACACCGGCAGCGCGGACCGGCAGAAGCGCCAGGCTCAGACGGTGAGCGCAAACTATCTGTCACCGCTCCGGGCGCTCTATTTTGGCGGCGAGGTTTCCGAGCCCTTCGCCATGCTGCACGCCAGCGACGGAGACGACGACCATGTCTAGGAAGCCAGCGGCAACAAGGCGGCGTCGAGGGGCCGCGGCCTCCACGGCACGCACGCCTTCTGTCACCGTCCGGCACTATTGCCAAGGCATCGGCGACTGCCATCTGCTCACCTTCATCAGGCCCGACGGCTCGCCGTTCCGGATGCTGATCGACTGCGGCATTCACGTCTCGATCACGGGCGGCCCGGCGCTGGTCGCCGACATCGTCGCCGACCTCAAGAAGGAGACGGGCGGCAAGCTCGACGTGCTCGTCATCACCCACGAGCATTGGGACCATGTTTCGGGTTTCCTGACCGCAAAGGATCTGTTCAAGGATTTTTCCGTCGGCGACGTGTGGATGGCGTGGAGCGAAAACCCGGCCGATCCGGATGCCATGGAACTTGACAAGTTCAAGGGCCAGGCGCTGGCTGCGTTGCAGGGGGCAAGCCAGAAGCTCGACGGCATGCAGGGGCTCAACCCCTACATGGAGCGGGTGCGCGATGGGCTGCAGGCTGTGCTCGGCTTTCAGTTCGGCGCCGCCGGCGAGCGGGTGCGCTCCGCGCGCGATGCCGCGGCAAAGTTGTCGGCAAAACCATCGCCCACCTATTTCGAGCCCGGCGGGGCGCCGCAATCGATCGTGGAACTTCCCAATCTTCGGATTTACGTGCTCGGGCCGCCGCGCGACAAGGCGGCGCTCCGGCTGGAGGAAAAGGCGAGCGAGATGTTCCCGCTCGCCAGCGGCGGGCCGTTCGCGCGGGCGCTTTCATCCGGGCTCAGGATGAACCAGGCCGACGATCCGACTTATATCGACGAGCTCAGTCCCTTCGAACGCAATATCGGCACGCCGCTCTCGGCGGCGCTGAACGGCGAGAAGGGCAGCGATCCGGCCGTCGATATCGGCGCCTTTACCCGCAAGCACTATTCCGGGCCGGTCTCTAGCGCGGCTCCCATGGAGGATCGTGACCAGTCGTGGCGCCGCATCGACGCAGACTGGATGGCGATCGCCGCCGACCTCGCCTTGCAGCTCGACCGCGGCGTCAACAACACCAGCCTGGTGCTGGCCTTCGAATTCGTCGACAGCGGCCGGGTGTTCCTGTTTCCGGGCGACGCCCAGATCGGCAACTGGCTGAGCTGGAAGGACCTGAAATGGCCGGTGGGGCAGGCGACCGTCACTACGGCCGATCTGCTCGCTCGTACCGTCTATCTCAAGGTCGCTCATCACGGCAGCCAGAACGCCACGCCGCAGAAACAGGGCCTCGATTTGATGACAAGCCAGGACCTTTCGGCCTTCATTCCCACCAACAAGCTGGATGCGGTGAAGGTGCATTGGGGCGAGATGCCTTATGACCCGATCCTGACCGCGCTCGAAGCCAAGACCAAGGGCCGCGTCATCCGTGCCGACGATGCCTGGCTGGCCGGTGCAAATGGAAAACCGGGTTTTGCTTCGCCCTCAGGCTCGATCCTGGCGGTGCGCAGCGCGCCGCGCGACCCTGCTCGGGGCCCCGGCGGGCTCTGGGTCGAAGTCGATTTCGTCTAGGGAGCGTCGGCGGCGGCACGCTCCAGGCGCGGGTTCTGTCAGTTTCCCGCATCATGCCGATTGCGAAAAATCGAAAACCGCACTATTGAGCGCACGGCTGATTGAGGGCGGCCATCCATCCTATCTGCATAGGTTCGTCGCTCCATGCCCGACAACTTCTCGCGCATCATTGCTTTTCTTGCGGTGGCCATGGCCTTGCTTCTCGCAGGGATTTACTTCCATCACGGCAACATGGTGGCCACGCTCTATTTCATGACCGGCGCCATCCTGGTGACGGCGGTGACGCATTTGACTGTGCGCAGAGGGTTGATCTGAGCAGCGTCGGGCGCCGCCAACCGTTTGTTGTCTGGCTGCCATACTGTTGAAGCCAGTTCGCAGGTCAGAGGGAGACCGATAGCCCCCCGTCGACCGCCAAAACATGTCCGTTGACGTAGGCGGCAGCGTCGGACGCGAGAAACACCACGGCTCCGCTGACTTCCTCAGGTTGGGCCCAGCGGCCAGCAGGAGTTCGCGCCTCGACCCATTTGGTGAAGGCCTCGTCGTTGATAAGTGCGGTATTGAGCTCGGTGGCGAAATAGCCGGGGGCAATCGCATTGATGGTGATGCCGTGACGGCCCATCTCGGCGGCGGTCGAGCGTGTCAGTCCATGCAGCCCCGCCTTTGCCGCCACATAGGCGTGAATTGTGGGTCGGCCAAGGATCGCTGCAACCGATCCAGTGTTTATGATGCGCCCAAATTTGTTCGGCAGCATCAGGCGCACCGCCTCGCGCATCATGCGGAAGCAGGCCGAAAGATTGACTGCAATCACGCGGTCGAAGTCCTCGTCCTCCCATTCGATCAACGGGCTGCGATGCTGGATACCGGCGTTGTTGACCAGGATATCGAGGCGGCCGTGGCGTTCGACGATTCCCTCAAGCGCCGCCCTTGAGATCGCCGCGTCGGCAACATCGAACGGCAGGGCCTCTGCCCCGATCTTTTGCGCCGCCACGGAGAGGGTGTCCATGTCGCGGGCATTGACGATCACTGTTGCGCCGTTTTCCGCAAGCGCCTTTGCCATCGCGAAGCCGAGGCCACGCGAAGCACCTGTCACCAACGCGACCCGGCCTTCGAGCGAGAACATTTCCGACATTGAAATCCCCGGAGCGAGATGAGATGAGAATGCTTCAATCTAACCGCATCTCGCTCCAATGAAAGGGAGGGACTTTTCTCCCGCCCTAAAGCACTATTTGGCGACGCAGGTGTCGGCCGTCTGCGGAGTGCAGACGTCGAGGCCTGTGTAGGTCGGGTCAGCCGGCGGCGCCTTGCCGTCCTTCATGTCCTTCAATGCCATCATCGTCTTGTAGCCCATTTCGAACGGCCTTTGGCCGACTTGGCCAAGCGAGAGGCCTTCCTTCATCTGGTCGATCTGCACGGGAAGCGTGTCGGCGACGACAAGGGCCAGCGCTTTCGAGGCGATCTTGTCTTTGTACGGTGCGACCGCGGCGCGGTTGGCATCAGGAATGAACTGCGGGAAGCCACCAGTTGGGATGAATGCATCAAGGTTCGGATTTTTCGCCATGATGTCCTCAAACTGCTGCACCGAAAGCGGGAAATCATCGTTGGTGTAGAGCGGACAGCCTTCGATTTCGGTCCAGCCGTTCTGGCCCGTCAGCCGGTCCCCGGGCGAGGCCGTCGATTTGGTGCCCGAAAGCGTATCGCGAATGCCCTGCATGCGTTCATTGTGGTTGGCCGCCGCCGCGCCGCCCGACTGGATGCAGATCGTGCCGCCTTTAGGCTTGACCTGCATGGCAAGCTTGGCAAGGTTCACGCCGATCTCATAATTGTGGGTGCCGATATAGGCGACGCGGAGATCCTTGTTCTCGGGCAGCAGGTCGGAGTCCCAGGTGAGGACCGGGATGCCGGCTTCCTTGGCGGCCTGCAGCGCAACCGCCATCGCCGCGGCGTTCGATGGCGACACGGCGATGCCGTCCACCTTCTTGGCCACGAGATCCTGCACGATCTGCACCTGCTCGTCGCCGCCGCCATGCTCGCCGGGGCCGATATACATGCATTCCAAGGCGCCATTCGATTCGGCTTCGGCCTTCTTGCAGCCGTCGCGCGCCTGGTCGAAATCGGCGGTTTCGGCCGACCGCATCTGCCCGCGACTTCCGGGGCTGACGTCCGTGGCTTCAGGTCCCGATCGGCGCAATCAAGTCTATCAGTCTCGGCCGAAGTAAGGCTTTGCTGTACGGTTTTGGTACGCGGGGATTTTCGGTATGGCTAAGTGTTTGAAAAGATGGTGGGCGATGCAGGGATTGAACCTGCGACCCCACCCGTGTGAAGGGTGTGCTCTCCCGCTGAGCTAATCGCCCGCTCGTTGCCCGAAGGCCGAAGCGAGCCGCGATATAAGGGAGGCGGGTGCGCGAAGTCAAGGCAATGTGCCGACGATCTGCCATGATCGATTTGCCGGGCCTCGGTAGGTCGGAAAAGCAGACTCAGCGCGCGGCGGCAATCAGCCGTTCGGCCAGTTCCGGCGTCAGCGTGTCGAAATGCGAGATCACCAGCGTCGGCTCGAACTCTCGCACGTGGCGGTCCGTGTAGCCGAAATCGACCGCCACCACCGGAATGCCGGCCGCCTTGGCGGTGTCGATGTCGGTCTGCGAATCGCCGACCATCAGGGCGCTGTGCGGATCGCCGCCGGCGAGCTTGATCGTCTCGGTCAGGTGGCGCGGGTCGGGCTTGCGGAAGGCGAACGTGTCCTGGCCGCAGATCGCGGCGAAGTACTTTTCCATGCCGAGCGCGCCGATCAGCGCCACCGAATTCGCTTCGAATTTGTTGGTGCAGACCGCCATCAGGCAGCCTGCGGCCTGCAAGCGGTCGAGCGCCGCGATGACACCGGGGTAGGGACACGACTTGCCTGGAATGTTGATCGTGTAATGGTCGAGGAAGACTTTCAGCAGCCGGTCGTGCTCTTCCGCCATCAGCGCTTTGTTCTGCGCCGCATGCGCGCGTTCGATCATGACGCGGCCGCCATGGCCGACGAAGCGCCTGAAGCCGGCCTCGTCGACCGCGGCAAGCTCGCTTGCCGCCAGGCTGTGGTTGAGGCTGTCGAGCAGGTCCGGCGCGGTGTCGATGAGCGTCCCGTCGAGGTCGAACACGATGATCGGTCGAGTCATGGCCAGTCCTGCGGCGATTGAGGTGCCGCAGCCGATACAGGCTGCGCGGTGGTCAAGCAAGCAGCCTCTATCGGTCCACAGGCAGAGCCTTTGACGGGACAGGCAAAAATGCTAGGAGGCGCGCGAAACCAGCGAAATCGGGGCAAGAGAGCGGCATGGACGCAAGGCAGTTGAAGGTCGAGGCCGCGCGCGCGGCCCTTGCCCATGTCAGCAGCGGCATGCGGCTCGGCATCGGCACCGGCACGACCGCCGACGAGTTCGTCCGGCTGCTGGCCGAGAAGGTCGCGACCGGGCTTGCCGTCATCGGCGTGCCTACATCCGAGCGCACCGCGGCACTGTGCCGCGAGCTTGGCGTGCCGCTGTCGACGCTGGAGGAAACGCCCGAGCTCGACCTCACCATCGACGGCGCCGACGAGATCGACCCGGCGCTGACGTTGATCAAGGGCGGCGGCGGGGCGCTCCTGCGCGAAAAGATCGTCGCGGCGGCGTCCCGGCGCATGATCGTGATTGCCGACCAGTCCAAGATGGTCGAGACCCTCGGCCGTTTCCCGCTGCCGATCGAAGTCAACAAGTTCGGCCTGCGCGCCACCGAGATCGCGGTCGGCGCGGCGGCGGTACGCCTCGGCCTTGCCGGCCCGGTGACATTGAGGATGACGGGAAGCCAGCCTTTTGTTACAGACGGCGGCCACTTTATCCTCGATGCATCTTTTGGCCGCATTCCGGATACAAGAGCGCTTTCGAATGCTCTCTTCGCCATTCCAGGCGTTGTCGAGCACGGTCTATTCATCGGGCTGGCGTCAGCGGCCATCATCGCCGGCGGCGACGGCATCCAAACCGTCCATGCCGCCCGAAAACCAGGGAGTTCTATCGACCATGATGTTGCATAAACGGGTTCGCCGCCTTTCGACGCTTCTGGCGGCCTCAGCCGTCCTTGCGCTGTCCTCGCCGGCGTTTTCTCAGGATATCAGCGAATCGCATCTCAAGGCCGCGAAGGCCGCCGTTGCGGCTATTCACGCCACGGACCCGTTCGACAACATACTGCCGCAGGCGGCGGCCGCGCTCGAGAACCAGCTGATCCAGAAAAACCCCGACATGCAGGAGCTGATCGGCAAGACCGTTACCGAGAAGGCGATCGGCCTCGCTTCGCGGCGCGCCGACCTCGAGAAGGAGGCGGCGCTCGCCTACGCCAAGGTGTTCTCTGAAAAGGACCTCAACGATATCGCCACCTTCTACAGCTCCGATGCCGGCAAGAAGCTGCTCGACAGCGGCCCGGCGGTCACGCGCGACCTCGTGAAGGCGGCCGACATCTGGCAGAACGGTGTCGCCCGCGATCTCGCACAGCAGGTCGGCGAGACACTCGCCGCCGCCGCCAAGGCCGCGGCGCCGGCCAAGCCTGCGCAGGATGCGACCGCTCCCGCCGACGGCGCCGCTCCGGCCGACAACCAGGCACCTGCCGACAACTCGGCTCCGGCTGACGATTCGCAGAACTGATTGCTTCAGGCGGCTCACTGTCGACTGGACCAGAAGAGCTCGGGTTTCCCGGGCTTTTCTTTTGCCTGCCGGCAGCCTACCTCTGACGCGACCTTTCACTTCGCAGGAGCCCATCCGATGGCCGGTTACGACTATGATCTCTTCGTCATCGGCGGCGGCTCCGGCGGGGTGAGGGCGGCTCGCGTTGCTGCCTCGCTCGGCAAGCGCGTCGCCATCGCCGAGGAATATCGCTATGGCGGCACCTGCGTCATCCGCGGCTGCGTGCCGAAGAAGCTCTATGTTTATGCCTCGCAGTTCCCCGAGCATTTCACTGATGCGGCCGGCTATGGCTGGACGGTGCCGGAGGCAAGCTTCGACTGGTCGACACTGGTTGCCAACAAGGACAAGGAGATCGCCAGACTGGAGGCGATCTACAAGAGGAATGTGGAGGGCGCGGGCGGCGAGACTTTCCATTCGCGCGCGGTGCTCGTGGACCGTCATGCCGTCTATCTGACCGCCGAGGACCGCACCGTCACCGCCGACCAGATCCTGATCGCCACGGGCGGCAGGCCGGCCCCGCATCCCGCGCTTTCCGGCCACGAATATTGCATCTTCTCCAACGAGGCTTTCGATCTCAAGCAACTGCCGAAGGCGATCATGATCGAGGGCGGCGGCTATATCGCCGTCGAATTCGCCAATATTTTCCATGGTTTAGGCGTGGAGACCACGCTGGTCTATCGCGGCCAGGAAATTCTTTCGCGCTTCGACACGGACCTTCGCCGCTCGCTGCACGAGACCATGGAGAAGAAGGGGATCAGGATCCTCTGCCACGCGGTTTCCGAATGGGTGCGCAAGAACCCGGACGGCAGGCTGGACGTGCTGCTGTCCGGCGGCCAGACGCTGACGGTCGACCAGGTCATGCTGGCCATCGGCCGCATCCCGAATACTGAGAACATGGGGCTCGAAGGCGTCGGCGTCGAACTCGGCAAGACCGGCGCGATCGTCGTCGACCAATATTCCCGCACCAATATCGACAACATATGGGCGATCGGCGACGTCACCCACCGCGTGCAACTGACGCCGGTGGCGATTTACGAAGCGATGTGTTTCATCGAGACCGCCTTCAAGGGCAACCCGACGGCGCCCGACCACGACACCATCGCGACGGCCGTGTTCTCGCAGCCGGAGATCGGTACGGTCGGCCTGTCTGAGGATGAGGCGGTCAAGCGCTTCCCGGATATCGAGGTCTATCGTGCTTCCTTCCGTCCGATGCGGCACACGCTGTCCGGCCGCGACGAGAAGATGCTGATGAAGCTGGTGGTCAACGGCGCCTCGCGGAAGGTGCTCGGTGCCCATATTCTGGGGCCTGATGCCGGCGAGATGGCGCAGCTTCTCGGCATTCCGCTGAAGGCGGGGCTGACCAAGGACGATTTCGATCGTACCATGGCCGTCCATCCAACCGCGGCGGAGGAACTGGTCACCATGTACAAGCCGACCTACCGCGTGAAGAACGGCGAGCGCGTCTGAACTGCCGGAGCGAACCATGCCTGCCGCCGGCGCAGAGGCTTACCCGGATGCGGTGCGCGACGCGATCTACGGTTTCTGAATCAGGTGGAGGTCGCCGCCGGCAAGGCCGGCGACGGTGAGGACAGGGTTTTAAAGCAAGGTGCCGCGCAGGATCACCAGCGCCACCGAGAAGTAGATGACCAGCCCGGTGACGTCGACGAGCGTGGCGACGAACGGCGCCGAGGCGCTGGCCGGATCGAAGCCGATGCGCTTCAGCGCGAACGGCAGCATCGAGCCCGACAGCGAGCCGAAGGTGACGATGCCGACCAGCGCCGAACCTACCGTTGCCGCGATCAGTATCCAGTGCGGGCCATAGTCGTAGAAGCCGAAATACTGCCAGAGCGCAATGCGGCAGATGCCGACCATGCCGAGGATCGAGCCGAGCACCAAACCTGTCGGCAACTCGCGCAAGGCGACACGCCACCAGTCGCCAAGGCCGATCTCGCGCAGCGCCAGCGCGCGGATGACCAGCGAGGTCGCTTGTGAGCCGGAATTGCCGCCCGAGCTCATGATCAGCGGGATGAAGAGGGTGAGCACGATCGCCTTCTCCAGCTCGCCTTCATAGCTTTGCATGGCGTTCGCCGTCAGCATTTCGCTGAGGAACAACGCGCAGAGCCAGCCGGCGCGCTTCTGGATCATGGCAAGGAAGCCCATCTTCATATAGGGCTCGTCCAGCGCCTCCATGCCGCCGAAACGATGCACGTCCTCGGTCGTTTCCTCGACCATGGTGTCGATGATGTCGTCGATGGTGACGATGCCGAGGATCTTGCCGTGATCCACAACCGGCACGGCGAGCAGGTCATATTTGGAGATCGTCTGCGCCAACGTTTCGCGATCGGTCAGCGGCGTGACCGTCACCGGCATGCGATCCGGCGCCACCGACAGTATCGAATCCTCCGGCTCGCCGGTGATCAGCCTGCGCAAGCCCGTCGCCCGCAGCAGGAGCTGCGTCTGCGGGTCGGTGATGTAGATCGCATAGACGGTCTCGCGGGTGCGCTCGACTTTGCGGATGTAGTCGAGCGTGCGGCCGATGGTCCAGTCCGAAGGCACGCTGACGAACTCCGTCGTCATGATCGAGGCGGCGCTCTCTTCGGGATAGCCGAGAATGGAAAGCAATGTGGCGCGCAGCGGCGGAGCAAGCGCGCCAAGCAGTTCCGAGCGCGCAGGCTCATCCAGCTCGCGCAGGATGTCGGCCGCGCGGTCGACCGACATGGCGGTGAGCAGCCTGCCCGCCTTGGCGCGCGGCAGGGCTTCGGCGAGCTCCGGGGCGCTTTCGAGCTCCGGCTGGTCGAAGATCTCGACCAGCCGCTCGAACGGCACCGCGCAGAGCAGCTCGATCGCCGTCTCGCGAGGTTCGTGGTTGAGGGCTTCGACGACGTCGGCGACGTGATCGTTGGCAAGAACACGGGCGACGGCGACGGCTTCGTCGTCCAATACGGGTGCGAATTCGTTCATGGCTCACTCCTTGCCGTCCGGCAGGACGCGAGCCGTCAGGTCACGTCAAGGCGGACGGCGGTTGCGTTCGACTGTGACTGTCGCCAGGCATGGCGGGTTGACCTTTCTGCTCGCGGGGTTCGCGTTTTGAAATCTGCGAGCGGGCGCAACATAGGAGCGCATGTTGCCGAGTCAATCGCGGAGAGCGCGAAAAATGGATGAAGGGACGCCGGATCGCGAGACTGTGATCGACAGCAACCGTCGCCACACCGCGGCGGCCGGTCAAAGGCTTGGTATGACTGCTATTTCTGCTTCAGCCGGCGGAAGCGCAGCCATTTGTCCTCGGTCGGCCGCGGCGGCTGGGCGAGGATGGTGGTGAGCTCGCGTGGCAGTGTGGGGACCAGCGGCTTCTTGGTCGCGACGCCGTCGGTGATCGCGACGACACTGTGGTAGAATTCCTCACCGGAGAGCGACCGCGGCGGCACGGCTTCGTGCATCACGCTGATGACCGTGACATCGGGGCAATTGGCCTTGATCGCCTCGTGGAAGGCGATCTTGCCTTCGGGGTCGAGCGCGCCTGTCGCTTCGTCGAGGAACAGCAGCCCAGGCTGCTGCAGGATGATGCGGGCGACCACCAGCTTCTGCTTCTGGCCGCCGGACAGGACCTGATCCCAGATCTTGCCCTCGCGGCTCTCATCGGTCAGGTGGCCGATGAATTCGCCGAGGCCCGCCTTGTGCAGCGCCGCCGCCACCTGCATGTCGCTGTGATCGTTTTCCGAGCCCGGCAGGCAGACGAGCTGCTTCAGCGAGACCTGCTGCAGCTTGACCTCCTGGGCGGCGTAGAAGCTCGTCACCCCTTCCGGGAACACGATGGTGCCGCGGCCATAGGGCCACAGGCCATTGATCGCCTTGATAAGCGAGGTCTTGCCGCAACCGGACTCGCCTTTGAGGAATGTCCATTCGCCGCGACGGAAGCGCAGGTTGGCGGCGCTGAGGAAGGGCGTTGCGTCTTCGCCCTGATGCGCCAGCTCGAGCTTCTGGATGGTGAGGCCGAAGACAGGGTTTTGGCTGCCATAGGCGAAGTCGGAGCGGCCGGTTTGGCGATAGAACTCCTGCGGCTGCTGGACGTTCTCGATGGCGTTGGCGAGTTCGGTCACGCGCTGGCTGTTGGCCCGAAGCGTGGCGATCGCCGGCATCACGTGGATGAACCATGAGCACTGGCTGATCAGCTGCGCGACCATTTCGGAGCCGGTGATGTAGCCTTTGTAGTCCAGGCGGTTATGGATGAACGATACGAGACCCGGTCCGTAGGCAACAATACGAGCGCCGATGAAATTGTAGATCAGCTCGAACACGATGAAATTGTAGATCAGCTCGAACGAGGTGTAGCTGGTGTTGACGACATTGAGCCGACCCCATGTTTTGTCGATATCGACATAAAGCCTGTCGTGCATCGACTTTTGCACGCCTTCGCCATGCGAGGCGGCGACGTGGAAGCTGCGGCGCAGGAATGTAGTCAGTTCGCTGCGGTAGCTGCCCTCTGCCTGCTGCATGCGGACGTTGAGCCGCTCAAGCAGCCGCCCCAACTTGACCGCGATCCAGGTGTTCAGCGGCACGTATGTGGCGACGGCAAGGAAAGCCAGCACCGCAGTGCCGTAGCTGCCGAGAAACTCCAGCCCTTTGACCTCCACCGAGGCTCCGATGAGATTCTCGCCGACGAAATAGAGCGAGGTCGCGACACCCAGCACGCCCATGGCGAGGCCGATTGCGCCGCCGGTCATGTCCTTGATCGATTCCTGGATGCGCTGGTCGATGTTATCAGGAGCGACGATGCCGCCGGCCGCCGAACCATGCTGGGCATGGAAATGCGTGTGATTGCCGTCGAGCAGGGCTTGGTTGAATTGGCTGTTCAGCCAGCCTCGCCATTTACGGTGCAAGGTCGTTGAAACGAGATTGCGTACGCCGGTGAAACCGGCATCTTTCAGCACAACCAGCAGCACCAGTATGCCGGCATTGGTCAGAATTGTCTGCAACGGGTGGGTGTTGGCGGCATCATGGAGGAAGGCGATCGAATTGCCGAGCTCGCCCAACGCCATGGCAAACCACACGCCGGCCTTGCTGGAGAGCGCTGTTAGCAGCGCGATCACGAGGGTGAGGGTCCAAGCTTCCTTCCACCGGTCGGAGAACCAGTAGGCTCGCATCAGCCCCCAGAAAGTGCGCATCGACGATACCGGCGTCAGGGGCGAGGGCTTTGCCGCCTCGCTGAATGTTTGCTCCGGTACTGTACGTCGCGGTCTACCGACCCGAATCACGATCCCGCCCAAACCTTTCTTGTTTTGTTACACATGGTAACACCAATTGATCATTTTCCATTAATTTTCTGCCCCCGAATGTGAACAGGGTTACCCGTAGTGGCATGAGGGCAACAGAAGTACATTGCCGGCTAATAGCTATCGGAAACAGATTCGTGTTTTATTCCAGTTGCTTAGCGATATGAATTTCGCCCTGGATCAGCTTTCCCTAAGGGAAGCTCAAAACACGGTTTTGTGAAGAAAATGGAGCGGCAATCAGCCCGATTCACGAGAGTCGGTGACCGAAATACCTGAAAAAGAGCCGCCGTCGATCACCTGCGGCTTGCTTAAAATCATCTTCCACGAGGGCATTGGGGCGCTTGCCTGCGATCGACGGCATTTGACAATTTCATCCGTCAGGATGGAATCTGCGTGGGCGATCAGTCCGCATCGAGGGGGGTCAGGATGTCTGCACGGATCTTTTCAGCCGCGGTGCTCGCGGCCTTCGCCTGGCTGCCGCAGGCACATGCCGGCAATCAGACGATCCCGGCGAGCGCCGAAGGCCAGGTCGAATTCAACACGCCGTCCGGCAATATCGGCTGCATCTACACGCCGAAGGGCGGCACCAGCACCTACCAACCGCAGGACGGCGGACCGGAGCTTTCCTGTTCCCGTGTCGAGCCGAGCTATGTGACCGTGATCCTGGGGCCGAAGGGACAGGCGACACTGATCAAGAACCCCGGCGAGCAGGGCTGCTGCGGCGACGCGACCAAGCTTGGCTACGGCAACAGCTGGAGCAAGGGGTCATTCACTTGCCTGTCGTCGACGAAAGGATTGACCTGCACGAGCAGCAGCGGCCACGGCTTCTTCGTCAGCAAGGCGAAGGTGACGGTAAAGTAGACACAGTGTTTTGACGCAATTCCGGACGGAAAACCGTTTCACACTTTTCCTGGAATTGCTCTAAAGCGCGCGTCGCGATCTTCCAGATTCGCTCCGTGCGCTTTAGGTTTTTGATTTACGCATGTCTTTGTCCCGAAACCGGGTCCCAGTTTCGGGAGACATGCTCAGCCCGCCGTTTCCAGCTCGCCGCGCGCCTTGGCCTGAGCGACCTGGCGGATTGCGTCGGCAAGCGTGTCGGCGTCCTGCGCGCCCATCACGGCATATTTGCCTTCGAGCAGGAAGCAGGGCACGCCGGTGATGCCCATGCGCGAGGCGGTGGCGATCTCGTTGCGCACGGCGTCGACATCGGCGTCGGTCGGCAACAGCGTCTCGACCACCGAAGCGTCCATGCCGGCCTCGCGGGCGGCCTCGGCCAGCACGGCGTGGTCACCAAGATTGGCGCCTTCCTCGAAATTCAGCTGGAAGAGGCGACGCACGAGACGATTCTGCACGTCCTCGCCGGCGGCGCCCGCCCAGCGGATGACGCGGTGCGCGTCCAACGTGTTGGGCGCGACCTTGATGGCGCCGAAGGCGAAATGGATGCCTTCCGCTTCGCCGAGCGGTTCTATGCGCGCATGGATCTGGCGGATGCGCTCCTCGCTGCCGAATTTGCCCAGCATGTATTCACGGCGATCCATGCCGCCTTGCGGAATGGTCGGATCGAGCTGAAACGGCCGCCAGCGCACATGCACGTTGACATCGCCGGCAGCGGCGATCGCCGTATCCAACCGCTTCTGGCCGATGAAGCACCAGGGGCAGACCACATCGGACACCACATCGACGGTGATGGAGTTCTCGGCGCTCATGCTCGTCTCCTTGCTTGATCCGTGTCCGGTGGGGTTTCGTCAGTTGGGCTTTCGCCACCATGCCGGCAGCTGATAGCCGAATATGGGGGTCTTTTGCGGATGTTCCAGGTAGCTCCAGTAAGCAACCCACTGCTGCGTGTTGTATTGCATGGGCACGATGTAGTTGCCGGAGATCAGCAGCCGATCGAGAACGCGCACCGCGGCGACATAGTCTTCCTTGGCGCGGGCATTCAACATCGCGTTGATCGCCGCGTCGACCGCGGGGTCGGCAACGCCCGCCAGGTTGAACGAGCCCTCCTGCCTGGCCGCGACAGATCCCCAGCGCCCGACCTGCTCGCTGCCGGGCGACAGCGAATTGTTGAAGCCGCTTGTGCCGATCAGAACCTCGAAGTCGAACCGCTGCTTGCGCGACTGGATCTGGTCGCCGTCGAGGCTGCGGATGGTGACATCGATGCCGATCTTCTCCAGCGTGCGCTGATAGAGAGCCGCAAGCCGCTCCTCGTCCTGCGATGACGTCATGATTTCGAAGCCGAAGGGATTCCCTTCAGGATCGAGCATCCGGCCGTCCTCTACATGATAGCCGGCGCCTTTCAGCATCTCGAAGGCTGCTCGCAGCACCTTGCGGTCCTGGCCGGAGCCGTCGGTGACCGGCGGCCGCCAGGTGCCGTCCATCACCTCAGCCGGCACGCGGCCGGGGTAGGGGGCAAGCAGGGCCTTTTCGCGGTCGTCGGCCGGATGGCCGAGCGCGGACAGCTCGGAGTTCTGCCAGAAGCTCATGGTGCGGTTGAACTTGCTGGCGAACAGGTTCTTGTTCGCCCACTCGAAGTCGTAGAGCATGCCGAGCGCCCGCCGCACGACCGGATTGGAAAACTTAGGCAGCCTGGTGTTGAACAGGAATCCCGTCACCACGGGAGGAATGCCGGTGTCGAAATATTCCTGCTTCACATCACCCTTGCGGAAGGCCGGGAAGTCGACATCGCGGTCGCGCTTGACCGGATCGGTCTCGTCGTCGAGGGCGCAGATGCCTTTCTTGAACGCTTCCGTCTTGGCGTTGGCGTTGAGGAAATACTCGATGGTGATCTGATCGAAATTGTCGAAGCCGCGCTTCGAGGGGATATCCTTGCCCCAGTAATTGGGATTGCGCTTGAAGACGATGCGCTGCCCGGGCTGCACCTTGTCCACGGTGTAGGGGCCGCTGCCGATCAGCGGCTTCAACGTGGTCTTGTCGAAGGTGTCCTTGTCGAAGGCGTGCTTGGGGATGATCGGCGTCAGCGCGATGATCAGCGGGAATTCGCGATTGGCCTTGTCGTTGAAGGTGAATTTCACGCTGTGGTCGCCGGTCTTCTCCAGCTTGGCGATCATGCTCATGCGATCGCTGAACGGCGGGCGGCCCTTGTCGGTGAAGACATCGTAGGTGAACAGCACATCCTCCGGCGTCACCGGCTGGCCGTCCGACCATTTGGCCTTGGGATTGAGATGGAACTCGATGCTCTTGCGCTCGGGATCCATGTCGGCGCTATCGGCGAGCAGGCCGTAGAGGCTGAACGGCTCGTTGTAATTGCGGTGCATCAACGGCTCGAAGACGAGGTTGCCGTAGACCGTGTCGATCATGCCGCGCGCAGTGGTGCGCAGACTCTTCAGGATGAAGGGGTTGAGATTGTCGAAACTGCCGACGACGCAGTAGGTGACGCTGCCGCCCTTCGGTGCATCGGGATTGACGTAGTCGAAATGTGAATAATCGGCGGGCAACGCCGGCTCGCCCTGCATGGCGATGCCGTGCTTCGGTTCCGACAAAGCCGGAAGCAGCGAGAGGGCCAGAAACGAGGTCGCGGCGATCAGCCGAACGAGAACGCGGTCCATGACCGTCTCCTTGCCGGGCGGCTTGTGATTCGGCACGCACCCTAGAGCATTTCGCCAGCCGATTGAATCGGCGCGCACCGGTGGAAATTGGGTTCAGCCAACTCATTGCCAATCGAGGATCGTCCAGGGAGGAGAAACCAGGAAGAAATCGCGGAAACCGGGCTGGATTCGGCGCCGCTGGCAGTGTAACACGCGCTCCGAAGTCATGCTGTTGCCTCATTTGGGCAACAGGTAGCGGGACCACACGGCACCAAGAAGCCGGTTCCCCGGGATCATTTGAGAGGAAAGTGCACCATATGACGAGCAACGCGTATCGCCTTTCGGTGCTGGCCGCAGGCGTGGTCGGCGTTCTGGGCGCCGGGCTTTTCACCGCCTCCGCGCAGCAGCAGCCGCAGATTCCGCAGGGCTGGTTCAAGGCCTGCACCAAGCAGGAAGACGTCGACATCTGCAACGTCCAGAACATCGTCACCGCCGGCAATGGCCAGCTCGTCACCGGCGTCAGCCTGATCGAGCTCAAGGGCAAGGTGAACCGCAAGGTGTTCCAGGTGACGGTCCCGACCGGCCGCCTCGTGCCTCCCGGCATCGGCCTGCAGATCGATGCCGGCAAGGCGCAGAAACTCGACTACGTGATCTGCTTCCCGGACCGCTGCGTGGCCGAAGTGCCGCTGACCGACCAGCTTGTCGCGTCCTTCAAGAAGGGCCAGCAGATCACGCTCACCTCGGTCAATTTCCAGAACCAGCCGAACCCGATCAAGGTCGCGTTGACCGGCTTCAGCGGCGCCTATGACGGTCCGCCGCTGCAGCAGTCGGACATCGAGGACCGCCAGAAGAAGCTGCAGGACTTCGTCGCCAAGAACAATCAGGACTTCGCCAAGAAGCTCAAGGAAGAGCAGGACAAGGCGAAGACCGCCAACTGATCGCCGGAGCATTTCTCCAACATGCAAAAAGCGGGGCAGGCGCCCCGCTTTTTTGTTGCCGCACGTCCATTCTTTTAATGCTTCGAGTGGCGTTTCGGCTCGTAGCGCCCGTCGGGCAGCTTGTCGAACATCTCGCCGATCTGCGGATGCCGCACCGGCTCGCCGGACCGGTCCTCGAGCAGGTTCTGCTCGGACACGTAGGCGATGTACTCAGTCTCGGAATTCTCTGCTAGGAGGTGATAGAAAGGCTGGTCCTTGCGCGGACGCATCTCCGCGGGAATGGCTTCGTACCATTCCTCGGTGTTGGCGAACTGCGGATCGACGTCGAAGATCACGCCACGGAAGGGAAACAGCCGGTGGCGAACCACTTGTCCGATCGCGAATTTGGCCGTTTTCATCGCACTCACCCTCTACAGCGCCGCCGCTCCTCTCGGACGCGCAAAGGACGCTGTAGCACTTTGCTTTTGCACATGATCCTTTCCGAAAATCGATTCCGATTTTCGGGGTCATGCGCTGTCCGAGGCGCCGTCGGTGGCTTGTGCGCAGGGCGCCTAAGGTCTTGAATTTACACATCACGCAGCCAAAAATCGAGCCCGACTTTCGGCTTGGTTCTTTTGGCGTAGACGTTGTCGCGATTCAATGCCGCAGCGCTGCCTTGCCACCAAGTTACGGATCGGCGCACACAATGGTTTCGCGGCGGAAAGCGCAAGGTCCAAAATGCGTCGCCTTAGCGCGCGGCTTGCTTCCTTAAGCCGCCGGCGAGCGCCCGAAAACCGCCGCCGGGCCGCAGGCCTTCTCGCATGAAGAAGGCGCGCAGCGGCGCGAAGCTGTCCAGCACGTTGAGGCCGGCGCTGCGCGCCAGTTGCGCCGGCAGCATGTCGGATAGCAGCGACATGTTGAGCAGGTTCACCGCGCTGCTGCGCGCCAGGATGTCGGGGCGGCGCCTTGTGTCATAGGCGGCGAGGCTCAGCCTTGACCCGGGATCGTCGCGGTTTTCGCTGGCGATTCCAACCAGATCGTCGATATCCCTGATACCGAGGTTGAGGCCCTGCGCGCCGATCGGCGGGAAAACATGCGCCGCTTCGCCGACCAGCGCCACACGGTTTTGCGCGAAGCGGCCGGGCGAGGCCGCCGACAGCGGGTAGACCTGGCGGCCGGGCTCGACCGAAACGCGACCGAGCATCGACTGCATCTGCTCCTCGACCCGGACGGACAGGGAGGCGTCGTCGAGTGCGGCGAGTTCCTTCGCCGTTTCCGGCTTCACCACCCAGACGAGGCTTGAGCGCTTGCCCGGCAGCGGCACCTGCGTGAACGGCCCGGTCTCGGTGTGGAATTCGGTCGAGATGAAGCCGTGTTCGCTGCGATGGCTGAAATTGAGAACAAGCGCCGACTGGGGGTAGGGCCGCGCGGAGGCTTTGATGCCGGCGGCTTCGCGTGCCGGCGACAGGCGTCCGTCGGCGGCGACCGCCAGCGACGCGGAGACCTCGCTGCCATCTCCCAGTATGGCATGCGCCTGATCGGCCTCGAGCCGCCACGTCCCGACCATCGCCTTTCGCCACTCGATGCCGGCGTGAGCGGCAACGGCCTTGGCTAACGCCGGGATCATGATTTTGTTCGGCAGATTGAGCCCGAACTGCTCCTCGCCGATCTCGCTGGCGCGGAAGGTGACGGTCGGGCTGCGGATCAGCCGGCGCGTCGCGTCGACAATGCGCATCACTTTCAACGGCGCAGCCTGCGATCTGAGCTCGTCCAATACGCCCAGCCGGTCCAGCACCTTGAGGGCAGGGTTCATGAGGGCAGTGGTGCGGCGGTCGCCGCCGGCTGCCTCGGGGCCGGCCAGTATCACGGCAAAGCCTGCCTCGGCGAAGCCGAGCGCCGCGATCAGGCCGGCCGGCCCGCTGCCGGCAACCAATATGCGGGCTTTGTCGTTCTGCTCCACGCCAGGCTTCCACGATGATAGGCGGCCGTCGGCCTCTATGCGATATAGGGCAGATCGGCGGGCTTGATCAACGCGGCGATTCGGCCCATTCGATTGCCATGACCGGCCAGGAGCACGATTTCAGCCATCTCGACCGCGCCGGCCGCGCCACGGCGGGACTCGCGCGCAGCCCACGCCTTGCCGTGATGCTCACCATCGGTGCGGGCATCTTGTTTGCCTGGTTCATTCTCGCTGCAACGGCGATTCGCGGCGCCGAAAGCCGCCTCGCCGGCGGCGCTCCGGGTGATGCGCTGCTCAAAGACCTGCCGCGATTGCCACTGCCGGATTTCCTCGATCGCTTTTTCGCTTTGTGCCTTGCGCCGGCACCGCTTGCCGGTACCGCAAGCGTGCAGGCGTTGGCGCTCGTCCTGATGTGGTTCCTGATGGCGGTCGCGGCGATGCTGCCTTCGGCGGCGCCGATGATCCGCACCTATTGCGAGATTGCGGACACCGCCCGGATCAAGAGCGAGCCCGTCGTCCATCCTCTGGTTCTGGTGGCGGGATACCTTGCGACCTGGCTTACCGCCTCGGCGGCGTTCGCCGCGCTGACGCTCGCGGTCTATGGTCTTGCCGCCTCGGGGCAGGTGCTCGATCCCGTCGTCGGGCTTGCCGGGGCCGCCGCGCTGGCGATTGCCGGCCTCTATCAATTCAGCGGCTTGAAGCAGGCATGCCTGAAGAAATGCCGGAACCCGTTCTCGATCCTGTTCGCCAACTGGAGCGCGAAATCGGGCCGCATCTTTCGCCTGGGGATGGAGCAGGGTGTCTGGTGCCTCGGCTGCTGCTGGGCGCTGATGCTGGTGATGTTCGCCGTCGGCGCGATGAACATCTTCTGGATGGCGCTGATAGGCCTGTTCACCGTGATCGAAAAACAGGCCACCGGCAGGGTGGCCAGCCGGGTTGCCGGTGCGATACTGCTTGTGTGGGCCGCCGCCCTGCTATTAGTTTCGGCGTGAGGGGAGAATTCGATGACGGATCAAAGCTGGGCGATGAAAGGAGAGCTGGTACTCTCCTGCAATTGCACGGTTTTCTGCCCTTGCGTGCTGTCACTCGGCAGCCATCCGCCGACCGAGGGCTATTGCCAGACCTGGGCCGGGTTCCGCATCGATGCCGGCCATTTCGGCGAGGTCGACCTGTCCGGTCTCAATCTCGGCTTGATCATGGAAATCCCCGGCTATATGAGCCGCGGCAATTGGACCGCCGGCCTGTTCATCGACAAGCGCGCCTCGGTCTATGCGGTGAAGGCGCTGACCAAGATCTTCACCGGCAAGGCCGGCGGTACCACGTCGCTGCTGTCGATCCTGGTCGGAAAATTCCTCGGCGTCGAGCAGGTGCCGATCACCTACGAGACCCGTGACAAGACGCGCATTTTCCAGATACCGAAGATCATTGACGGCGCGGTGACACCTATATCTGGCAAAGACCGCGAGAAGGATACGGTGATCACCAATTCCGAATATTGGATCGCGCCGGAAATCATCGTGGCGAAGTCCGACAAGAGCAAGATGCGCGCCTTCGGCCGCAATTGGAATTTCGCCGGCCGCTCGGCCGAAATCTGCAAGCTGGATTGGCGAGGCCCGTGAGCAAGAACACAGCAGCCAGGAAAGCGGCCAAGAAAATCGCGGAGCGGATTCCGCGACCGAAGAAGAAGGTGACATGGCCGCAGGCGCGCGCTTTTTCCGTGCACCTTCTGACTGCGTCCGGCTCGTTCCTCGCTTTCCTATCGCTGGTGGCGGCGAGCGAGGAGCGCTGGACGGCGATGTTCTGGTGGCTGGGGCTTGCGCTCTTCGTCGACGGCATCGACGGCCCGATCGCGAGAAAACTCGAGGTCAAGGAGATCCTGCCGACATGGTCGGGCGAGCTCCTCGACAACATCATCGACTACGTCACCTACGTCCTTATCCCGGCCTTCGCGCTTTATCAGCGCGGCTTCATGGGTGAGAGACTATCGTTCCTGTCGGCGGCAATCATCGTGGTGTCGAGCGCGATTTACTATGCCGACACCGGCATGAAGACGAAGGAGAACTTCTTCAAGGGGTTCCCGGTCGTCTGGAACATGGTGGTGTTCACGCTCTTCGTTATCGAACCGGGCCAATGGGTTTCCTTTGCCGTAGTCGTGGTCGCCGGCATCCTCACTTTCATGCCCATCAACTTCATCCATCCGGTGCGGGTGGTGAGGCTCAGGCCGCTCAATCTCGGCATGACCCTTCTATGGTGTGCCTTCGGCGCGCTTGCGCTGGCACAGGCAGCGCTCGCCAGCTTCTACAACCAGATTGGCGTCCTGGGAGAACAGGTCAGCGATTTCACCAAGATCGGCATCACCTTCACCGGCTTCTATCTCGCCTGCATTGGGGGCATCATGCAGTTGTTCCCCGATCTTGGCGCCAAGAAATCCTGACCCTAGATCTAGCTTCTGTCCCTTCCCGAGAGAATTGAGCGATGTCCAAGGCAGTCCGCATTCACGCCCATGGCGGCCCCGAAGTCCTGACCTATGAGGATGCCGATCCCGGCCAGCCGGGCGCCGGGCAGATCCTGATCAGGCACACGGCGATCGGCCTCAACTTCATCGACGTCTATCACCGCTCGGGTCTCTATCCGCCGCCCGGTGGGTTCCCGCTGATCCCGGGTGGTGAAGCGGCAGGCGTGGTGCTGGCCGTCGGCGCCGAGGTCGACTGGCTGAAGCCCGGCGACCGCGTCGCCTACGCGGTCAATGTCGGCGCCTATTCGGAAGAACGTGTGATCGCCGCCGACCGCGTGGTGAAGGTGCCTGACGGGATCAGCGACGAGCAGGCGGCCGCCATGATGCTGAAAGGCATGACGGCGGAATACCTGCTGCGGCGTACCTATAAGGTGAAGGCCGGCGACACGATCCTCTACCATGCTGCCGCCGGGGGTGTCGGCCTGATCCTTGGCCAATGGGCAAAGCATCTCGGCGCGACGATGATCGGCACGGCGAGCTCCGCCGACAAGATCGAGCTCGCGAAAGCGCATGGTTTCGACCATGTCATAAACTACAAGGAGCAGGATTTCGTCGCCGGCGTCGCCGCCATCACCGGCGGCAAAAAGTGCGACGTCGTCTATGATTCCGTCGGCAACGACACTTTTCCCGCTTCGCTCGATTGCCTGAGGCCGCTCGGCATGTTCGTCAGCTTCGGCCAGTCGTCGGGGCCGATCCCGCCATTCTCGATGTCGCTTCTGGCGCAGAAAGGCTCGCTCTATGCAACCCGGCCGACAATCTTCGTCTACAACGCAAAGCGCGAGGATCTAGTGGCGTCGGCTGAGGCGCTCTTCGATGTGGTGCTGAGCGGCGCCGTCGAGATCAAGATCAATCAGCGCTACGCGCTGAAGGATGCGGCACAAGCGCAGTCCGATCTCGAGGGCCGCAAGACGACGGGTACGTCCATCCTCATCCCCTGAGCCGGCTGCCTTGTTTTTCAGCGCCCTGCCAGGCGCGAAGGCACGGTTTACCCGAAAAGCCAGCCAGTCTTTCCTGCACCCTCAATAGGTATATCTTACCCCTTGAGTTTCCGCTGGAATTCTTGAAGCTCTTTCAAGTTGGGTGCCGCTTTCCGACAGAAGCCGGCCGCGCATACGATACCAGCGGGAACACAGAACATATCCGGGTAACTGGATGGGAGGCACTGTGAGTGCAAATCATGACAGGGCGAACCTGCTCGAGGTTCGTGGCCTTACGAAGATTTTCGGCACGCTGACAGCGTGCGATCATATCGACCTCAACATCGCGAAGGGCGAGATCCACGCGTTGCTCGGCGAAAACGGCGCCGGCAAGTCGACGCTGGTCAAGATGCTGTTCGGATCGCTCGAGCCGAATTCGGGCGAGATATTCTGGGACGGCAAGGCCGTCAATATCACCAGCCCCGGTGTCGCCAAGAGGCTGGGCATCGGCATGGTCTTCCAGCATTTCTCGCTGTTCGAGGCGCTGACGGCGGCCGAGAACATTGCGCTCTCGCTGAACGACGGCTCGCCGATCAGCACCATTGCCGCGAAGGCGCGGGCGCTTTCCTACAGCTACGGCCTGCCGCTCGATCCGGAATCGCTGGTCGGCGATCTTTCCGTCGGCGAGCGCCAGCGCATCGAGATCATCCGCTGCCTCTTACAGACGCCGCAGCTCATCATCCTCGACGAGCCGACCTCGGTGCTGACGCCGCAGGAAGCCGACAAGCTGTTCGAGACGCTGGAGCGGCTGCGCGCGGAAGGCAAGTCGATCCTCTACATCTCGCACCGGCTGGAGGAGGTTAAACGCATCTGCGACCGCGCCACCGTGCTGCGCCACGGCAAGGTGGTCGGCCACTGCAATCCGCGCCAGGAGACGGCCGCATCGCTCGCCCGCATGATGGTCGGCAACGAGGTCAAGGCGGTAGTGCGCGCGCCGGCCGAAGGCATCGAAACCGCGCCGGCGCTACTCGAAATCCGCGGGCTTACCCGCAAGCCGGCGACGCCTTTTGCCATCCCGCTCAAGAACGTCAATCTCAACGTGCGTGCCGGCGAAGTGATCGGCATCGCCGGTGTCGCCGGCAATGGCCAGGGCGAGTTCTTCGAAGCCGTCTCCGGCGAGGTGCTGCAGCAGGATGCCGGGTCCGTGCGCATCCGCGGCAAGGATGCCGGCGCGCTCTCGATCACGGGCCGTCGGCTGATGGGTGCCGCCTTCGTGCCGGAGGAACGCCTCGGCCATGGCGCGGCGCCGCGGATGAAGCTTTCGGAGAACCTGCTTTTGTCGCGCCATGCCACCGACGGCAAGTCCTTCGTCGGCTCCGGCGGCATGGTCAAGAACGCCTCCGTCTACAGCGCCGCCCAGCGCATCATCACGGCCATGGACGTGCGCAAGAGCGCGCCCGATCCGGAGGCCGCGGCACTCTCCGGCGGTAATCTGCAGAAATTCATCGTCGGCCGCGAGCTCGACCGCAAGCCGAGCGTCATGGTCGTCAACCAGCCGACCTGGGGTGTCGATGCCGGTGCCGCCGCCCATATCCGCCAGGCGCTGATCGAGCTTGCCCGCAGCGGGTCGGCGGTTCTCGTCATCAGCCAGGACCTCGACGAATTGTTCGAACTGTCGGACGCGATCGCGGTCATGCACAACGGCGAATTGTCGGCGCCGCTGCCGATCGCCGAAGCCACCTTCGAAAAGATCGGCCTGTTGATGGGCGGCGCCGAGCCCGGCCACGCCGAACACACCATGGAGACGGCATGATGCGCCTCGAACTGGTCAAACGCCCGCAGCGCTCGGCGCTGTTTTCGGTGCTCTCGCCCTTCATCGCCTTCGCCCTGACGATGATTGCCGGCGCGGTTCTGTTCGCATTGCTCGGCGTCAATCCGCTCGAGGCTTTCAACATCTATTTCATTCAGCCGGTCAGCGAAGTCTGGCAACTGCATGAGCTGGCCATCAAGGCTGCGCCGCTCATCCTGATCGCGGTCGGCCTGTCGGTCTGCTACAAGGCTAATATCTGGAACATCGGCGCCGAAGGGCAATTCATCCTGGGCGGCATCTTCGGCTCGATCATCCCGGTGCTGTTCCCCGAATTCGAAGGCCCACTGGTGCTGCCGTTGATGCTCTTGCTCGGCATGGTCGGCGGCGCGCTTTATGCGGCCATCCCGGCGCTGCTCAAGACCCGCTTCAGCACCAACGAGATCCTGACCAGCCTGATGCTGGTCTATGTGGCGCAGCTCTTCCTCGACTGGCTGGTGCGCGGACCGTGGCGCGACCCCCAGGGCCACGGATTCCCGCAGACCATCCAGTTCGGCGACTCGGCCGTCCTGCCGGAGCTGATGCCGGATGCCGGCCGCGCCAATTGGGGCTTCGTCTTCGCGCTCGTCGCGGCGATAGCGATCTGGCTGATGATGAGCCGCATGTTGAAGGGTTTTGAGGTTCGTGTGCTGGGCTCGAGCCCCAGGGCAGGGCGCTTCGCCGGCTTCGGCTTCAACAAGATGGTGTTCTTCACCTTCCTGCTGTCCGGGGCATTGGCTGGTCTTGCCGGCATCTCGGAAGTGTCCGGCGCCATCGGCCAGCTGCAGCCGGTGATCTCGCCCGGCTATGGCTTCACCGCCATCATCGTCGCTTTCCTCGGACGGCTCAATCCGCTGGGCATCGTCGCCGCGGGCCTGGTGCTGGCGCTGACCTATCTCGGCGGCGAGGCGGTGCAGAGCGCGCTCGGCATCTCCGACAAGGTGGCGCGAGTGTTCCAGGGCATGCTTCTGTTCTTCGTGCTCGGCTGCGACACGCTCATTCACTACCGCATTCGTCTGATCGGCTTTGCCGCGCCAAAACTCGAGGCCGCGCCCAAGCTGGAGGAGGCACGCTGATGGACATCACCGTCAACATCCTTTTGACCATCGCCACCGCGGCGACGCCGCTGCTGATCGCGGCGATCGGCGAACTCGTGGTCGAACGCTCCGGCGTGCTCAACCTCGGCGTCGAGGGCATGATGATCATGGGCGCGGTCGGCGGCTTCGGCGCCGGCTATCTCACCGGCTCGCCCTGGATCGGCCTGCTTGCGGCGATCATCGTCGGCGCGTTGTTTTCGCTGCTCTTCGCCGTCATGACGCTGTCCTTGGCCACCAACCAGGTGGCGACTGGCCTGTCGCTGACGCTGCTCGGTCTTGGCCTGTCCGGCATGATCGGCACCAGCTTTGTCGGCCAGCCGGGCGTCAGGTTGCCGAACCTCGACATCCCCGGGTTGAGCTCGATCCCGGTCGTTGGCAGGCTGATCTTCGGCCAGGATCCTCTGTTCTACATCTCGATCGCGCTCACCGCCGCCGTGATGTGGTTCCTGTTCAAGACGCGCACCGGCCTCACGCTCCGCTCGATCGGCGACAGCCACTCTTCGGCGCATGCGCTGGGCATCAAGGTCATCCGCTATCGTTATCTCGCCGTGATCTTCGGCGGCGCCTGCGCCGGCCTTGCCGGCGGACATCTGTCGCTGGTCTACACACCGCAATGGGTCGAGAACATGAGCGCGGGCCGGGGCTGGATCGCGCTGGCGCTGGTGGTCTTCGCTTCCTGGCGTCCGTGGCGGGTGCTTGCCGGCGCCTATATCTTCGGCGCGGTGTGGATCGGTCAGCTTCATGCACAGGCTTTTGGCATTCCCGTGCCTTCGCAGTTTCTTTCTTCGCTCCCCTATCTGGCAACTATCGTGGTTCTCGTTCTAATCTCGCGCAACAAGCGTCTGACGATGATGAACACGCCGGCTTCTTTGGGGCAGCCATTCGTTCCGGATCGTTGACGACAACAAAAAGACGGGAAGCTCCAAGGCTTAACTCAGAGAGGTAACACGATGAAAAAACTGCTTATTGCCCTTATGACCACGGCCGGGGCCCTATCGCTGGCGGCGACCGCCGAAGCGGCAGGCAAGCTGAAGGCCTGCTGGGTCTATACGGGTCCGATCGGGGATTTCGGCTATTCCTACCAGCACGACCAGGGCCGCCTCGAGGTGGAGAAGGCACTCGGCGACAAGGTGGAGACCGCCTATCTCGAGAACGTCTCGGAAGGCCCCGACGCCGACCGCGCCTTCGAGCGCCTGGCGCGAGAGAAGTGCAAGATCATCTTCGGCACCTCGTTCGGCTTCATGGACGCCGAGGTGAAGGTCGCCAAGAAGTTTCCCAAGGTGATGTTCGAGCATGCCACCGGCTACAAGACCGGCGACAATCTCGGCATCTACAATGCGCGTTTCTATGAAGGCCGCTACGTGCTCGGCCAGATCGCGGCCAAGGAATCGAAGAAGGGGCTTGCCGGCTACATCGTGTCCTTCCCGATCCCGGAAGTGGTGATGGGCATCAATTCGTTCATGCTCGGCGCACAGTCGGTCAATCCGGACTTCAAGGTCAAGATCGTATGGGTGAACTCCTGGTTCGATCCGGGCAAGGAAGCCGATGCCGCCAAGGCGCTGTTCGACCAGGGCGCAGACATCATCGTCCAGCACACCGACTCCACCGCCGCGCTGCAGGTCGCCGAGGAGCGCAAGCTGCACGGCTTCGGCCAGTCGTCCGATATGATCAAGTTTGCGCCGAATGCGGCCTTGACCTCTCTGACCGACGAATGGGGTCCGTACTACATCAGCCGCGTTCAGGCGGCGCTCGACGGCACCTGGAAGCCGGACAATGTATGGCTGGGCATCAAGGACGGCGCCGTGAAGCTCGCGCCCTTCACCAACATGCCCGACGACGTCAAGGCGATGGCCGAGGCGACCACGAAGAAGATCGCCGGCGGCTGGAACCCCTTCACCGGTCCGGTGTCCAAGCAGGACGGCTCGCCCTGGCTGAAGGACGGTGAGGTTGCCGACGACGGCACGCTGCTCGGCATGAATTTCTACGTCAAGGGTATTGACGACAAGCTGCCGCGATAAGCGGCAACGAAATTTCGAACCGGAGAGGGCGCCTCGTGGCGCCCTCATTCGTTTTAAGATCGATTGGCAAGATTTCCCCGCCTAGGGCGGAAGCTGAACTGGCTTTTTGCCAGTCGGTTAAAGATCGTTGCACGATCTTGCGTGCCAAGTATTTAAGATAAATCTCGCTCTATCTTTTTCAGAATTTCAGATTCTCATGGGATCTTGGCAATATCTGTGACCGGTTCCGTGACCACTTTCACATACGTCAGTGACTTCCACTTCCATGGTGATCATGCAAATCAGACGAAATCAGCTGGCGTGACAAGCGCCCGCAGAAAGGGGTCTTATGCAATTGAATAAAAAACTTCTGGCGATCATCGGGAAGCGCTTTCCCGCCATCTTCGATGTCATCCCGCGCGGACCGCAGGGTGGGCTTGCGCGGGTCGCACTCAATCCACAGCCGCTCCCGCCGCATGAACTGGGCGCAGCGGTTGCTGACGAATTTGTCCGCCATGCTTGGGTGGCTGAGCGAGGCGGGCTCGATATGAAGGCGCTTTTGAGCGACCTCGATGACTGGTGCCCCACGCGGCCGAAGATACCGAAGCTTCCCCCGTGGTGGGGACCGTTTCCGGAGCCGGAGCTGCGCCCTGAATGGTTCGTAGACTACCATTTGGGATTTGCCGCACGGCTGTCGGCGGTCACAACGGGCACGCGCCTCGATGAGACCTTCGATCAGGTGATCGACCGTTCCCTGGCCGCAATCGAGGCGGTGAAGCTCTGACGAGACGCCGCTGAAGCCGAGGGGCCGTCAAGAGCCTAAGGGCGCCGCAGGGCGCCCTACTTCATCGGAGACGTCTACTTTCGCGCGGGGTATCAGACCGCCGAGCCGTAAAGATCATAAGCGTCGGCCCGGTCGATCTTGACCGTGACGATGTCGCCGGCCCGAAGCGGCCGCCGCGACTGGATGTGCACGGAGCCATCGATCTCGGGCGCGTCATATTTGGTTCGGCCCTTGGCCAAAGTTCCGTGCGCCTCGTCGATGAGCACGGGCAGGCGCTTGCCGACCTTCTTGGCAAGCTGCGTTGCGGAAATCTTCTGCTGACGTTGCATGAAGCGATGCCAGCGCGCCTCCTTGATCTCCTGCGGCACTTGCTCGAGGCCGAGGTCGTTGGAACGCGCGCCCTTGACCGGTTCGTATTTGAAGCAGCCGGCGCGATCGATTTTCGCTTCGTCCAGCCAGTCGAGCAGCATCTGGAAGTCGTCTTCGGTTTCGCCGGGGAAGCCGACGATGAAGGTCGAGCGGATGGCGAGATCCGGGCAGACCTCGCGCCAGCCGCGGATGCGCTCCAGGGTCTTTTCGCCATGAGCGGGACGGCGCATGTTCGTCAACACTTGCGGCGAGGCATGCTGGAAGGGGATGTCGAGATAGGGGAGGATTTTTCCCTCCGCCATCAGCGGAATGACGTCGGCGACATGCGGGTAGGGGTACACATAATGCATGCGTATCCAGATGCCGAGCTTGCCGAGTTCCTCAGCGAGGTCGAGGAATTTTGCGCGCACCTCGCGATCGCCGAATAGGCTCGTCTGGTATTTGATGTCGATGCCGTAGGCGCTGGTGTCCTGCGAGATGACGAGGATCTCCTTGACGCCGGCCTTGGCGAGCTTTTCGGCCTCGCGCAAAACGTCGGCCGCCGGCCGCGAAACGAGGTCGCCGCGCAGCGCCGGGATGATGCAGAAGGTGCAGCGGTTGTTGCAGCCTTCCGAAATCTTCAGATAGGCGTAGTGGCGCGGCGTGAGCTTCACGCCTTGCGGCGGCAGGAGATCGACATAGGGGTCGTGACTAGGGGGAGCCGCCTCATGCACGGCCGCCATCACGCTCTCATAGGCCTGAGGGCCGGTGATCGCCAACACATTGGGGTGCTTCTCGCGAATGACCTCCGGCTCGGCGCCGAGGCAGCCGGTGACGATGACACGGCCGTTTTCCGAAAGGGCGGAGCCGATCGCGTTGAGCGACTCGTCGCGCGCGGAATCGAGGAAGCCGCAGGTGTTGACGACGACGAGGTCCGCGCCGTCATGCTTGCGGGCAATCTCGTAACCTTCGGCACGCAGCCGCGTAATGATGCGCTCGGAATCGACGAGCGCCTTCGGGCATCCAAGGCTGACGAAACTGACACGAGGGGCAGACATAAGGTTTTCCAGGCTTTTCGGGATCGGCGGCGCAATATCACACTAATTGCGGCATTGGTATGGGCTGGTCCTTGCTGCGGCAAAACGCAATGCGAAGGGCCAGATCGCAGGCCGGCCGAAGTCCGCGTCGGGGGGCGGTGTCAGCTCACCGCGTTGTTGACGTGCGGCCAGACCTCCATCGCACCGCGATAGACCATGTCGAGCGCGACGTAGAGGATGATCGCCAGGCCGACATAGGCAATCCAGCGGTAACGGTGCAGCAGCCGGGCAATGAAACTCGCGGCAAGCCCCATCAAGCCGATCGACAATACGAGCCCGATGACCAGCACCCAGAAATGATCCCGCGCCGCACCTGCGACGGCCAGCACGTTGTCCAGCGACATCGACACGTCGGCGACGACGATCTGCAACGCGGCCTGGCCAAGCGTCTTGCGCGGCGCCTTGCCGGCGACCATCTTGTCGTCATTGAGGTCCGCATTGGACAGCGCCTCCGTCGCCTCCTGCTCGTCGGCAGCGGAGGTGCGCAACTCGCGATACATTTTCCAGCACACCCACAACAGCAGGATGCCGCCGGCAAGCAGCAGACCGACGATTGCAAGCAGCTTGACCGTAACCGCCGCAAACAGGATGCGCAGCACCGTGGCCGCCAGCACACCAATCAAGATTGCCTTCTTGCGCTGCTCGGAAGGCAGACCGGCAGCCGCCAGCCCGATGACGATGGCATTGTCGCCCGCGAGCACCAGGTCGATCGCGATGACCTGAAGAAGAGCGGTCAGGCTTGCGGCGCTGAAAATATCCATCGTCTGGAAGCCCTTTTGCTGTTCGTCGAGTGCCGATCTTCGAAAGTTCTGACGCCCTAACGTGTATGGTTCGCGCGCGTCAAGAGAACAGCCGGAACGAGCCGTCGCAAGGCATCTTGTTCCAGCGAAAATCTATTGGACTTTTTGCAAGCGAAGGCTGGCGCGGGGGCCGCTAATCGAGGGCAATCCGTCAGTCGTAAAGATTGTATTTTGCCCAGTCGGTTTCCGGGATCTCGTCGCCGATCTTGTAGCGGAACTGAAGCACCTGCATGTGGTCGGGCGCGGTCTGGCACTTGAACTTCAGTCGGTACCACTGACCGTTGCTGCGAAAGGCTGCGCCGGGACTCCTGATCGCATCGGCGCTCATCTGCGGCGTGGCGAAGGCATAGGCCACCACACGGTCGGCCTTGAATTTGTGATCGTCGTGGCTGATCCGGTCGAGCACTTCGGCGTCGCAACGCTGCTCGAGGCGAGTCTGCGGATCGAGTTTCAGCAGGCCGGCGCGAAGCGCGTTGTCCATCGCCTTGGCCGGCCAGGCCAGCGCCAGAGACGCCACAACCATCAGGCAGAGCTTTTTCATGGGCGCGACAAGCAGCATATTTTGTCTGAGAAATCAACCAAACGCACGCGCTTGTGAGGCTGCTGCCGGCTTCGGCAGCACCGGCTCGTGATTCGACTCCGCCGACGGCCGAACGGATCTAAAAAATGCCCGCCGTGACGAAATTCGGCCCGACTGCTTTTGGGGCCGCGTCAGCCGATTCCTCCTGCATCCTGATCCGCCGCCCCGTTGTCTTCGTTTGCTTTATCGGACACTCGATTATCGCCTGGGCCGGCCGGGGGAAGCACCGTCACGTCCATGCGAGCGATTCTAGATGCTGCCCGACCTTGAGCGCCAGGCTCGCTGTCGCCCGTCTCCAAAACCGAGGCTTTCGCGAGATGACCGACGCTGTCAGCACTTTTGCCTGGAAAAGTCGCCTCGGGTGATGCCGGAAGTCCGATGGTACGCTGCACTGCGCCAGCGGTTTGCTGGCTTCCAATGGGAGAGGTCATGGCTGCGCTCCGGTAGATGACCGCCGCCATTTAGCATGGCTGGCTGGTGCCAACCTTGCGGATTTCAGCAATCGCTAATTAAGGCCGAGAGTTGGCACAGCGCTGACCCTGTCGTTGTTTACGCGGTGGCGCACAGTCGCGGTTATGGCAACCTCGTCGCCGATGCCCATCACTGGCTCGCGAAGGCAATAGACTTGCCGACGATGATGCTGGCGGCCTGGAGGAGGAGCCACGCAACGAGGACGTAAGTGATCATGCGGTGCTTCCAAGTTCGGCACGGGTGTTAGGTGAAAGCCCGGCTTGCTTTTGGGGTGGATTGAGGTTCGCAAGCCGGGCCATGCGCCGACTGATGGGCGGGGGGCTGGGGTTATCAGCCGGCGCGACAAAGTGCTTTATTTGCCAGCGGGCCCGCAATCGGCTGAGGTCTTGGCTTCCAAGCGCATTGGTCCGAATAAACGAAGCATATAGCCCCTTATTCCATTAAGGCCATGGAAGGAGATAGACAAAATCTGGTGGGATGCTCGGGTGCTGCGCTGGCGCGGCTGGTAGCGGCTCAGCAACCGCTTGGCCAAATCCGTCACTCGATTGTGATGGAATAAAGCCGAGTTCAATGTTGTTGAACGGATGCGCGGTGGGAACCCCAGAAGGGAGACAACTATGCGGAGTCACATCACAATTGCCGTCTTGCTCTTGATCCTAACAGGTGTCGCCGGGTGCATGACCAGCAGCAATGGAACACAGCATTCCTCGACGCAGACCAGCAACGGGGGCAGCAGTAGCTCCGGCAGTACCGGCGGTACCGGCGGCATGGGTGGCGGCGGCTACTAAGGCGCCATCGGCGAAGAAGCAGATAGAAAGCCAGGCCGGCCATGAACAGGCAGGCGGCCGTGCGGATGAAGTCGCGGCGCAGATAGAACCAGATCGCGTTTGTTAGAAGACTTCCGCAGTGCGGCGGGCGGAGCGGCGTACTTCAAATGCGCGAAGTTCTGGGCGCGTATCCGAAGCTACCGGCAATTCCTCAAGCAATTGGGGCCAAACCTCAGCGCGACCTACGCAATTGGTTCAAGCCGCTAGATCGTTCATTGGTCGTCTGGATTGTGGAAGGTGATGGCGGGAGGCGCCCTCCAGCCCCCCGGCATATCCAGAGACGCAAAGCTTCGCTCGACATCGGCGGTATAGGCGCTGTCATTGGCAAAGTGGTCCCAGAGGACCAGGCCAATAACCAGCGCGATCACGACCAAGGGCCATCGCATAGGAACCTCCCTCAAAGCTCCTCGCGATGCAATTATGTTCCTACCTCGGTCTATTTACAAGCAATTGCTAATGTAATGGCAAACCCGCCGGGCGAGGCCCCCAACAACGACCTTCAAGCCCGGCGAGCTGCCGGCCCCAGGAGAGTACCGGCAACATCTCCGGTGCAACCTGGGTGCCAGCATTCCCGTCCTGAAACGAAACAAGGGAGCATGAGGCCAGCGGAGACGACGAGGCGACGGTCACAATCGTTGCCCGGAACATCAAGCAGTCGGGCAAGATCAAGATGGCCAACAAGGAAATGCCGAGTGCGCATATCGGCTCGCCCTTGCCCTCAAGCAGTGGAAGCACCCGCAGGCCGATGCACTTGAGAGCCTTGTTGCGCGGATCATGCTTGCCGACAGGTGGGAAGCGCAACTGAGCCGGTAAGACTATTTATGCCAGCGATGGCGTGCAGACGGCAAACCGATGCCGGTCAATGGCTGGTCATCCAGAAAGCACTTTACCGAAAATGTTTCGCTGCAGAGTGGCGCTATAGATCCCGTCGTTCGCAAATCGATCCCAGAGAGCGAAACAGGTTGTGAGTGCGGCTAGAGCCAGAATTGTGCGCATTGCAAACTCCCCCGCACGCGCCTGAAAAACGCTTGATGGTATGTCCGACTCTGTATGTAAGCCTATTGCTAATATAGTAGGTAGCTCAGCGCGATACCTACGCCAATCGCAAGACCAAAAGCGGTATGTTCTAGCAAGCGGACAGGTGAGGTAAGCCTTCCCGAGGAGCTAACCGGCGATCGCTAGCCCAATGCCGATGCCAACGCCAATAGCAATGCCCAGGAAGAGCTTGCCGGCGAGGTCTAGGGCATAAGCGCGGACAGTAGCAGATACGTCTATACGGGGCTCTCTAAGGGCCGCCGCGAGGTCATCGAACATCGCTTCCATGGTTGCCACCTGCGATTTCTTCGAGCGGCAAGACTAGATCAGTTCTGGTGAGATGTGAATCCCTCCGGTCCATCAAAGTCTAACGATCAGGAAAGCGTGTTGGTAGGCACGTGTGGTAACGGTTGATTCAACCACTGCTGGTATGTGTGAAAGGTAGGTGGCGGCCCCGACAGTGGGCGGGGGTGCTGGGTCTGCCGGAGCCGCCTGCGCGGCAGTGGGCACTGATCCGCGCTGTCCCAGAATAGGACAGCGCGGGTCTATAATTAGTTAAAGCTAATTGACTGTTCCCGGACGGGCCTGCCCTTTAAGTCGGCTTGTCGATGAGGGCCGTCTTTCTCGAAGGCGGCTTGTAGGCTGTTACCAGTCTCAGCGTATCCATATTCACTGTAACCTGGACGCCCAGGTTCACCGTGACCCACTCACCATCGATATGGGTGACGTCGCCGACAAGCTCTATCTGCTGGCCTTTTTTTACCTTGGACGTTCGATCGACAATCGAGTGCGGGAAGCCATAGCTTGGGATCGACACGCTCACGCGGTCTTCGGTCACTCGACGCCTCACCGTCGCGGTGACAGCGACCTCATCGCCAATGTTGATGCCCCTGGCCATGCGATGAGTCTGGAGCGGACGGCGTCTTCGTCAAGCGATAGCTAATGTATGGTATGGCCCGCTAGTCGGCCGCCATGTTAAGTTAGGTAGGCGATGAAGCTTCTTCTGATCGCATTCGCTGTCGCTCACAGCTGGTACACCGGCTACCATGATCCGGTCACCGGCTATGAATGTTGCGACGATAAGAAGGATTGTGGGGTCATCAACCCGCGCTTTGTTGAGCCGCTACCGGGCGGCAATTTCAATGTCCGCACGGGGTCCAAGACGCGATATTTCATTCCCAAGACCCGCGTCATAGAGAGCGAAGACAGCCAGTATCCCCGCCGTTTTCGTATATCCGCTGTTTCTTTGCGCCCCGTACCGAGGCGAGCCGATGAGAAATCCGGTGCGCCGCCCGGGTAGCGTCAAGACAATGGAACGGGAGTGATAACTCTACTTCTTAGCAGGGTTCGCATTCCAAATATCCCGATGCAGTCGCCATTCGCCGTCGGCGCCCTTCTTCCAAACGACAATGTATTTGCCGATTTCCTCACTGGTCTTGCCGTCACTACCGGGGATCTTGATAGAGTAGTTGCCCTCCTCATAGGCGAGATTGCCACTCTCCTCGACCTGCGCCGCTTTCAGGGTCAGATCGGTCAATCCTGCATCGATCCAGCTCTGCCACATCTTCTGAACGCTTTCGCGGCCGGCGACCCGCTCTTCGTTGGGAGGAAACGCTACCGCGTCTTCGGTGTAGTGTTGAGCCAGGCCTGTCGCATCCTTGGCGGCAAACTTCGCAACAAAGTCCGCATTGTTCGCCTCTATGCTTGATTGGGCTGTCTGGGCACCTGCAGGTTCGCCACCGCCGATAACTACTAGTGCGACGAAACAACATGTGGCTAGAAGGTAGCGCATCGAAGTCCTCCCTTTGAAAGCCGGCCAGCGAAGACCATGTGCAGATGAAGACGACGAGGGCGAGTAATTGCCGGGTCTTGTCGGACATCGGCGCGCCCAATGAATGTCTTTACAGACGGGGCGTAGCAGGCCGCTTGCAGGGACAATATGCGCTTTCGCTAATACAATGACAATCCCGGCCATGGTCCCCACACCCTGGAGCGCACATTGCGTTCGCTGGAGGGCCGCCACGAGATTCTGCCTGCACTTGCCAGCGTCAGCCGAATGAGGAATATAATCCTTCCCGATGGGGCGACCTCAATCACCGGAGATCGCCATGACGATGAGGTTCAGCGCCCGCTCAAACGATCGGAACATTAGTGATCCCTAAGGGTTCTCTAGAGCAACCTTCTAGGAGGTCGGGCCATGGCCGAGCTGACATTCACTTTCGTTCATTATTTGGGGCTGACCGGCAACGATGTATTAGGCGCCGTCGTGTCTCTAACGGCGGGCCTCCTTCTCTATAACGTCATGCGCGAAGATCAGCCAAACCGATAGCGCATGCATGGGCCACACGCAGGCGCCAGATCCCGCCAGACGGTTTGCGTGGGACCGCGGCGGCGACGAACGCGCGCAGGCAACCGGCTTCAATGTCGCGGGAGCGGCTTACCCTGGCGGGTGTTCTTCGGGTGATACTGCCTGTCACCCCGCAGGCATCACATGTCAAGGTCACCTTGTCTGGGACGTTATGGCAAGCCCTGCTTTCGCGTAACCGGGG
>NZ_JHQR01000104.1 GCF_014843825.1 Mesorhizobium silamurunense | reverse complement strand
GGGTAGGAACGCTCGGCCGGCTGTAGGATCGGACATCCTCGATCTGGCTACAGGAGAGACGGCAATGAATCCAGGACAGGCCCAGCGGTACTTCCGACGACGACGATCCCGCCCCGAACCCGACGCAGTGGTTCGAAGACTTGACCGGTGCACAGGGCACGGAAGCGTGGATGCAGCACTACTACTTGCTGCAGCAACAGCAGCAAGCGGGGCAACCAACCGAGCCACAGCAAGCAGCAGCCGAAAGACCGCTGACCCGCGGGCGCCCTTTGCGTTATATTGTCTCTGATGAAGACGAGGCCCTCATCAAGGCGGCGGCTGGGGCGGCAG
>NZ_JHQR01000108.1 GCF_014843825.1 Mesorhizobium silamurunense | reverse complement strand
TCCCGGCGTGCCGCAGGAGATCTTTCCCGAGGAATGCGGCTTCATCCTCTCCGACGGCTATGGCGCCGAGATCCTGCGCGAGGCGCCGGAGCACCGGATGGCGGCCGCGACGCGCAAGGCGCTGATGCTGAGAATCGCCCGCGCCGGCGCGGCGCGGCTGCTGGCGGCGGAGCTTGCCGGCGTGGCGGTGGCGGCACTGGATGGCGAGAGCGAGTAGATACTCGTCGCAACGCGTGAGGCCGGTGTGTTGCCGCCGGCATCGGGCCGGGCTCAAGCCACCCCCATGCGCAAGGCCGGCGAGAATTTTTCGTTCCGCGCCGATGATTTCCACTGATCGAGATTGTCTTCACCAACAGGCGCGTCCGGCTGATCGGCCGCCTGGAAAAGAGGTGATGCATGAAATCGTTGCAAAATCAGAACGTCGTCGTCGTCGGAGGCAGCCGTGGTGTCGGTCGCTCGATCGTGGAAGCAGCGCTTGGCGAGGGGGCGACCGTGCTTGCCGTCGCCCGCGGCGCCGCCGACCTGAAGCAGCTCGCCTGGGAACGCCCGGGCTTGAGGACCCTTAGCATGGACGCGACGGCGGAGACCGCGCCGCAAGCGGTTTTCGATGCGCTTGCGCCGGACGTGCTGGTGGTCTGCGCGGGCGCGCTCGCCCCTTCCGCGCCGATACAGGAGCAGAGCTGGGAGGTGTTCTCGGCGAACTGGGAAATGGACGTCAAGGCGTCGTTCCTGTTCTGCCGGGAAGCCCTACAGGGTCGGCTCAAAGCAGGCAGCCGGGTGCTGCTGATCGCCAGCGGCGCCGCCATCAGCGGAGGACCGCCGAATTCCGGCGGCTATTCCGGCGCCAAACGCATGCAGATATTCCTGGCCGGACATTGCCAGAAGGAATCGGACCGGCTGGGCCTCGGCCTGCGCTTCATGGCGCTTTCGCCGGCCCGCATCATGCCGGGCACCGGGGTCGGCGATCACGGCATCGACGGCATTGCGGCCTATATGGGCATCCGTCCGGCCGACTTCCTGGCCAGCATGAGCGACATGCAGACGCCGGCCGATGTCGGACGGGCGGTGGTCCAGCTCGCAACCGGGAAGCCGCAAGGCAGTTCCTTCACCGTGAGCGGCAGCGGTCTTGCGGCGGCGGCATGAGGCGCGCAGGATGCCGGCCGAAATCAGCGCCCCGGGCCCAACATGACTGACGCTCCCGGCCCTATCGAACCTTTGGGCCGGCCAGGCCAGCCGGGCCTCGACCGGCTGGCCTTCGAGCGCCTGACGGTCGCCCACCGCCGCGAGCTTAAGCTCCATTGCTACCGGATGATGGGCTCGCTCAACGAGGCGGACGATCTCGTCCAGGAGACGTTCCTCAAGGCCTGGCGCGCGCGGTCGCAATTCGACGGACGGGGCTCGGCGCGCGGCTGGCTCTACAGCATCGCCACCAACAGCTGCCTCAATGCGATCAAGGCGCGGTCGTCGGCGCGGCGCATTCTCGAGCAACCCGAGCGGCCGCCTACCGAAGGAGGAGCGACCGGCGGGCCGGCCGCCGAACTCGCCTGGCTGGAGCCGTATCCGGACGCGGAACTGCCTGACATTGCCGACGACAGGCCGGGGCCGGAGGCGCGTTACGAGACCCGCGACGCCGTGCGGCTCGCCTTCGTGGCGGCGATCCAGCTGTTGCCGCCGAGGCAGCGCGCCGCCCTCTTGCTTTGCGATGTGCTCGGATGGTCCGCCATCGAGACCGCGCAATTGCTGGGTGGATCGACCGCCTCGATCAATAGCGCCTTGCAGCGGGCCCGCGCGACGCTGGGCGGACACCACTCCCAGGGGCTCCCGGCGCAGCGATCCCAGCCCAGCCCGGACGAAGGGTTGCTGCTCGAACGCTATATGCGGGCCTGGCAGGCCGACAATCTGGACGGGCTCGTCGACCTGCTGCGCGAGGACGCCATCTACCACATGCCGCCATGGCGCGAATGGTACCGCGGGCGCCCGGCAATCGGCGCTTTCCTGGGAAGCGTCTGGGGCAATTTTGCCGGCTATCGCGCGGTGGCCATCAGGGCCAACACCCAGCCCGCCGTGGGCGTCTACGCGCTCGGCCGCCAGGATTTCGCGTGGCGGCCCCATTCGCTGCATGTCATTGAACCCGTCGACGGCAAAATCGCCTCGCTGACGATCTATGTCCCGCCGCTCGGCCCCGCTTTGTTTGCGGCCTTCGGCCTGCCGCCGGAGCCTCGCGCCTCGAGGGATTAGCCCAGGTCTTCCTCCACCCCGCCAGCCGCCGGCGCCATGAGCAGCACGGCAGCGCCGAGCAGCGCCGCGACCAGCGAGCCCGCGAGGATGCCGACCTTCACCGCGTCCTGAAGCGCTGGATCGCCGGCGAAGGCGAGCAGGCCGATGAACAGGCTCATCGTGAAGCCGATGCCGCAGAGCAGCGAGATGCCGAGCATATGCAGCCAACCGGCATTGACCGGCAGATCGGCGAGGCCTAGCCGGATGGCGATGACCGAGGAGCCGAAGACGCCGACCAGCTTGCCAAGCACCAGGCCGGCTGCGACGCCGAGCGTCAGCGGCTCGACCAGCCCGGCGAGGCTCAAGCCGCCGAGCGAGACGCCGGCATTGGCGAAGCCGAAGATCGGGATGACGATGAACGGCACGAGCTTGTGCAGGCCGTGTTCCAGTCGGTGCAGCGGCGACTGCTCGAGATCGTGGCCGATGCCGGGTGAACGCTCGAGCGGAATGGTGAGCGCCAGCGCCACGCCGGCGAGCGTGGCGTGCACGCCCGACTTCAGCACCAGCACCCAAAGCACCGCGCCGATCACGAGATAGGGCAACAGGTTCATCACCCGCATGCGGTTGAGCACGACCAGCACGGCGATGGCCGCGAAGGCCGCCGCCAGATAGGCGAGCGACAGGCCGCCGGTGTAGAACAGCGCGATGATGATGACGGCGCCAAGATCATCGATGATGGCCAAAGCGGTGAGGAACACCTTCAGCGAGGCCGGTACCCGTCTGCCGAGCAGCGAGAGCACGCCCAGCGCAAACGCGATGTCGGTGGCGGTCGGGATCGCCCATCCGGACAGCGCGGCCTGATTGTTCCGGTTGATCAAGACATAGACCAGCGCCGGAACCAGCATGCCGCCAGCAGCGGCAATGCCCGGCAGCACGCGGCGCGGCCAGGTCGAAAGCTGGCCGTCCAGCATCTCGCGCTTGATCTCCAGCCCGACCAGCAGGAAGAACACCGCCATCAGCCCGTCATTGATCCAGTGCGCGACGCTGAGCGGCCCGAGATAGGCGTGGAGGGCCGCAAAGTAAGTGTCGGCGAGCGGCGAGTTGGCGACGATGAGCGCCAGCGCCGCTGCCGCCATCAGGATGATGCCGCCCGCCGCCTCGCCGTCGAGGAATTCGCGAAGGATCGATTTCGGCCGCGGCTGGTCGTCCATGTCGCCTCCTTCATGCCGACTGTCGGCCGACTCCGTTGGCGATGATGCTCAAACTTGGACGGCCGGGCAAGCATCGGAGGGCAATCGCCTCCGCTTGAATTCGTCCCATCTTCCCTTCCCTACGCCGGCGCCGCCCCTCACCTGCCTGCCGGCATCCTCTCCCCGTATAGTGACGGGCAGAGAGGCAACGTCATCGGTGATTTCGCCAATCGCCAGCGTTGCAAGAAGAGTGCGGAGGTCGCGGTCAGCCCCTTCTCCCCGTCGGAGAAGTGCCCGGTCCACCCTCCGCAGCTGCTGCGGAGGACGGGCAGGGCGATGAGGGGCAGCGCTGACTTCGACAATTGGTAGTCTTCAAGTTCGGACTGCCATTGGCACCAGGCACCGCCCGCACGTTTAAGCAGGTCAGCGCGGCGCGCGCTTGGCCAGAATCCGCTGCAAGGTGCGGCGGTGCATGTTGAGCCGGCGCGCGGTCTCGGAAACGTTGCGGTCGCACATTTCGTAGACGCGCTGGATGTGCTCCCAGCGCACGCGGTCGGCCGACATCGGGTTTTCGGGCGGCGCTGCCCGCTCGCCCGCGGTGCGGGTAAGTGCCGCGAAGACATCGTCGGCGTCGGCCGGCTTCGACAGGTAGTCGACGGCGCCGAGCTTCACCGCCGTCACCGCGGTGGCGATGTTGCCGTAGCCGGTCAGGATGATGGTGCGGGAATCGTCGCGCTTCTCGCGGATGGCGGCGACCACATCGAGGCCGTTGCCGTCGCCCAGCCGCATGTCGACCACCGCATAGGCCGGCGGATGGGCGCGCGCCTTGGCGACAGCCTCCTCCACGCTTTCCGCCGTCTCGACCGCGAAGCCCCTGGTTTCCATGGCGCGGGCAAGCCGGGTGAGGAACGGCTTGTCGTCATCGACGATCAGCAGCGAGGTGTCCTCGCCTTCGACCATTGCGCCAGTGGTTTCGTCTGCGCTCATCTCATCAGCATCCTACTGCCTTACTTTTACGCAGATACAATTCTGCAACAGCAATGTCCAATTTTTCAGCCGGCAACAGAGCTGCCATGCGGTAAACGCAAGGCTCAGGCGTTGTCGAACATGGTTCCGGACAACTGCTCGGGATTGAGGAAGACCCCGCGCGGCCAGGTGATCTGCACCACCGCGCCCTCGCCGAGCCCGCTCGAATTGCGAAAATCGATCGTGGCGCCCGAGCGCTCCAGCAAGGTCTTGGCGATGAAAAGCCCGAGCCCGAGGCCGCCGCCGGCCTCGGTGCCCTGGCGCGTCGACATATAGGGCTCGCCGATGCGGTCGATGATCTCCGGCGGAAAGCCCGGTCCGTCGTCGATAATGGAGAAGGAAACCTCCTCATTGTCCCAGTTCCAGCTGACGGTGACCGTGTTCTTGGCGAAGTCGACGGCGTTCTCGACCAGATTGCCGAGCCCGTAGATGACGCCTGGGCTGCGCTGCCCGACCGGCTCCGGGCCGATGCGCTCGCCGGGGCGCAGCCGGATCGAGATGCCGAAGTCGCGGTGCGGCGCCGTCACTTCCTCGACCAGCGAGGTCAGCGGCAGGCGCGAAAGATGCGCCTCGCCTTCCGAGGACAGGCTGGTCAGCCGCTTCAGGATCTCGCGGCAACGCTCGCTTTGCGAGCGCAGCAGCTTCACGTCCTCGCTGAATTTCGGATCCTCGCCCAGCGCCTTTTCCATTTCCTTGGCGACGACGGTTATGGTGGCCAAAGGCGTGCCGAGCTCATGCGCGGCGGCCGCCGCGAGACCGTCCAGCGCGGAAAGATGCTGCTCGCGCTGCAGCACCAGCTCGGTGGCGGCGAGCGCGTTGGCGAGCAGGCGCGCCTCCGCCGCGACGCGGAAGGCGTATATCGCGGTGAAGGCGATCGAGGCGAACACCGCCATCCACATGCCGGCTACATAGATGAAGGGCATCGGCAGCGGCGCGTCCTCGTACCAGGGCAGCGGCAGATGGAAGAACACAAGCAGCGTGGCCGCCACGATGACCAGCGCGCCGAGCACCGCCGTGAGGCGCAGCGGCAACGACGCGGCGGAGATGACGACCGGCACCGAGAGCAGGACCGAGAACGGATTGGTCAGACCGCCGGTCATGTAGAGCAGGCCGGCGAGCTGCAGGCTGTCGATGGTCAGGATAACGAAGGCCGACAGCGGGGTGAGCCGGTGTGCGGCCGGATAGCGGAAGGTGAGCCAGAGGTTCATCCAGGCCGAGCAGGCGATGAGCCCGAAGCACATCGAGACCGGCAGCGGGAATTTCAGCCCATAGGCCACGACCAGCACCGCGACGCTCTGGCCGACGATGGCCAGCCAGCGCAGGCGGATCAGCGTGTTGAGCCGCAGCCGCTGGCTCTGCTGGGAATCGGGCGGGCGCAGAATGTTGATCATCGCCAAGAATTACAGCCGTAAGCGCGGAAACGATAGAGCATGGCTTCTTTCAGGTCCCACGCGGCTTGGCACGGCTGGTGGCGGCGGCAAGGAGCGGGTTTTCCGGCCAGACATGCTTGGGATAGCGGCCGCGCATGTCGGTGCGCACATCGGCCCATGAACCGCGCCAGAAGCCGGGAAGATCGCGCGTCGTCTGGATCGGACGATGCGCCGGCGACAGCAGCTCCAGCGTCAGCGGCACGGTCCCGTTCGCGATCGCCGGATGGCGGTCGAGGCCGAACAGCTCCTGCACGCGGACCGCAAGCACTGGCCATTCGCCGTCATAGCGGATCGGCACATGGCTGCCCGAGGGCGCGTCGAAATGGGTCGGCGCCAGCGCGTCGACCTTGCGCTGCAGGTCGTGCGGGACCAGCGACATCAGCCCAGCCGCAAGCATCCCCGGCTTGATCGCCGCGAAAGAAGCATCGCCCGCAAGGAAAGGCAGCAGCCAGCCGTCGAGGCGCTCGAGTAGCGCCTGATCCGAGACATCCGGCCAGGGGGCGCCTAGGCCGCGGTTGAGCCAACCCAGTCGCTGGCGCAGCGTCTCTGCCTCCTTGCCCCAGTCGAGCAGTGACAGGCCGTGCTCGCGCAGTGCGTCGAGGATGGCGAGGTCGGCATCGGCGCCCGAGGGCGCCGGCAGCATGCGCTCGGCAAGCGTGATGGCGCCAAGCCGCGCGGTCTCGCG
>NZ_JHQR01000107.1 GCF_014843825.1 Mesorhizobium silamurunense | reverse complement strand
GAAACCACCAGGATCGCGCCGTCCATCTGGGCGGCACCGGTGATCATGTTCTTCACATAGTCGGCGTGGCCGGGGCAGTCGACATGGGCATAGTGACGGTTGGCCGTCTCATACTCGACATGCGCCGTCGAGATCGTGATGCCGCGCGCCTTCTCTTCAGGCGCCGCGTCGATCTGGTCATAGCGCTTGTATTCGCCAAAATACTTCGTGATCGCCGCCGTCAGCGACGTCTTGCCATGATCGACGTGCCCGATCGTGCCAATGTTCACATGCGGCTTGGTGCGCTCGAATTTACCTTTTGCCATAGTCTCTTTCCTTGGGCGGCCTTGACCTTCAGTTCAGTCGAATGCGGGGCGATTAGCGACAACGGCCGAAAAACACAAGTGCCTTGTGGCTGAGCGTTCTTTGCTCGACCCGAACCAACGATCCGATTTCAGGGATATAGCGCGGATATAGGACCGCGACAGGCGAAATCAAATAGTCGCGGCCTGACGCGCTTCGGCCACCTCATCGACAGCTTCGCGCGCATAGACGCCCGATCGGCCGGAACTGGCCCATTGCCGCCGCGGCACGCCTCTGATTTCTTCGGCAGATGCAGTTCATTCCGGCAAATATCCGCGGTCCGCTGTTCATGATCGTCTCGACGGGATCCTACCTCGTCAACGACACGATGATGAAGCTCGCGACCGCAGGGCTGCCGCCTTATGAGGTGCTGCTGCTGCGCGGCGCGGCCGCCACGCTCTGGGGCATGCCGCTGCTTTTCATGCTGGGCTATGGCAGGCAGATCCCGCTGCTTTTCGAACGCAGGGTGCTGCGCCGGAACCTCTGCGAGCTGGCTGCGATCCTTTGCTACGTCGTGGCTTTGGCCAACATGCAGATCGCCGATTCGACGGCGCTCGGGCAGATCACGCCGCTTATCGTGCTGGTCGGATCCTCGATCCTGTTCGGCGAGAAGATCGGCGCCCTTCGCATGGCGCTGATCGGCCTTGGCTTTGTCGGCGCCGTCATGGTCGCGCAGCCGACAATGCAAGGCATATCAGTCTACGCCCTGCTGGCGCTCGGCAATGCGGCCTTTGCCGCCGTGCGCGACCTCGCCGGACGCAAGGTCGGCGCCGAGGTGCCCGGCATGATCGTCGCCATCTCCGCGGTCCTGGTGGTGCTGGCCGGGTCAGGCGCTGCACATCTCGTGTCCGAGCAATGGGTGATGCCCGAGGGCCATCATCTGCTGTTGATCGCAGGCGCTGGGTTGTTCCTGATCTTCGGCCACTTCTTCATCTTCATGGCCTATCGTGTCGGACCGACCAGCGCGGTGGCGCCTTTCTTCTACTGCTTCACCGTCTGGGCGGTGATTTCCGGCCTGCTGGTGTTCGGCCAGTTCCCGAACGCGCTCGCCGTCTGCGGCATCCTGCTGGTCATCGGCAGCGGCCTCGCCATCGTCTCGCTCGATGAAAGGCGTCGGCGTCTGGCGGTCGTCGCCTGAGGCTGTCCGATCGCGCCGATCCAATGCCAATATGCCGCCATCGCGATCGCACGCCGCGACCGCCCAAATTTGACGATCGACCGCAACCAGACTGGCTGCGGGTTTCGTCTTTCCTTCTACAGCGCTTGCCGCTGATCTGGTGGTAGGCCCAGAGCACGACGACCGAGCCGATGACGGCGACGATCAGGCTCCAGATGTTGAGGCCGGTGACGCCCGATGCGCCGAAAGCGCTGAAGATCACCCCGCCGACGATGGCCCACGGCGCTGCCCGGCATCGTCGACAAGCTGACGCCGAACGGCCAGATGCCGCAGAACCACCAGGTCGCCTCGGCCTTCAACAGCTAGGCGGCAGGATTGAACGGAATGCGCTGCGCGCCGCGGCGCGCGGCGTTTTCGTGCGAACGGCGATGCGGATGGAAATCTGGAGCGGGTAGCGGGAATCGAACCCGCATATTCAGCTTGGAAGGCTGCTGCTCTACCACTGAGCTATACCCGCGCCTTACACTGAAGTACCGGATTCACCCGAAAAGCGCCATGCACTTTCGGTCCGAGACTTTTTCGTTTCAGGGCTTCCGGACCGGCAGTGGTGGAGAGGGTTGGATTCGAACCAACGTAGGCTAAGCCAACGGATTTACAGTCCGTCCCCTTTAACCACTCGGGCACCTCTCCAGTCTGCCGCCGGAGCCATGCAACGAGGCATTCGCGCCGATCCGGAGCCCGAGTAAGCATCTTCTCCGAAATCAGCGATGCGCCTTATGGCGGCAAGGCCGGTGGGTGTCAACCGGCGCGGCCAGGGTTTTTCGACGATGTTCGGCATTCATTTTCGCAGCCGGTATCCTTAGCCGGACGGGACAGCTATAGAAGCCGCATGAGCGACAACAAAAGCAACAAGCCGGGCACCCCTAAGGATACCCACTACGCCAAGCTGAGGCGCGCGCATCGCGACCAGAAAGCCGGCGGCGCACCGGCGTTCCGGCCGCGCCAGCCGGTGCCGCCGGGCGAGGCTGCGGCCGACGGCCTGGTGCGGCTTTATGGCCTGCACACGGTGCGTGCGGCGCTCGACAATCCCCGGCGCAAGATCGGAAGGATGCTGGTGACGCGAAACGCCGCGGAGAGGCTGGCAATCGGCGATCTTGCCGCCCTGCCCTTCAAGGCCGAGCTGGTCGAGCCTAAGGACATCGACAGGATCACCGGGTCGGACGCCGTGCACCAAGGCGTGCTGATCGAGGCTGAACCGCTCAAGGCCAAGCGCCTCGACGCGCTCGGCGACACGAAGCTGGTGCTGGTGCTCGACCAGGTCACCGACCCGCACAATGTCGGCGCGATCCTGCGCTCGGCGGTCGCCTTCGGCGCCGGCGCGCTGATCACCACGGCGCGCCAGAGCCCGCAGGAATCGGGCGTGCTGGCGAAATCGGCATCGGGCGCGCTGGAGCATATCGACCAGATCGAAGTGAAGAATCTCGCCGATGCGCTGGGACAGCTGCATGAGGCCGGCTTTCAGACCATCGGGCTCGATTCAGACGGGCCGGCCGAGCTGGAAAAGAGCTTTGCTGGCGACAAGATTGCGCTGGTGCTTGGGGCCGAGGGCAAAGGGTTGCGCCAGAAGACGCGCGAGACGGTGACTGCACTTGCCCGGCTCGACATGCCCGGCGCCATCCGATCGCTCAATGTGTCGAACGCGGCGGCGGTCAGCCTTTATGCGGCGAGGAAGTTTTTGGGGGAGTAGGCAATAAGGCAGTAGGGCAGTAGGGGAAAGGAGCAGACGCTGATCGTCCCATACTCCCCTACTCCCCTAAATTATGTCCCGCCATCCGCTCCAGTGCCCTGACCAGCGCTGAATGGTCTTCCTTGGCGCCGCCATTGGCCGCGCAGGAGTTGAACAATTGCTGCGTCGTCGAGGTGTTGGGCAGCGCAACGCCAAGCGTCTTGGCGCCCTCGAGCGCCAGGTTGAGGTCCTTCTGGTGCAATTCGATGCGGAAGCCCGGCGCGAAGGTGCGCTTGATCATACGCTCGCCATGCACTTCGAGGATGCGCGAGGCGGCGAGGCCGCCCATCAGCGCCTGCCTGACCTTTGCGGGATCGGCGCCCGCCTTCGAGGCGAAGACAAGGGCTTCGCCGACCGCCTCGATGATCAACGCGACTACGATCTGGTTGGCGACCTTGGTGGTCTGGCCGACGCCGTTCGGCCCGACCAGCGTGATGTTCTTGCCCATCTTCTCGAACACGGGCTTGGCGCGTTCGAAGGCCTTCTCCTCGCCACCGACCATGATGGTGAGCGAGGCCGCCTTGGCGCCGACCTCGCCGCCCGACACCGGCGCGTCGAGATAGTCGCAGCCGAGATCGTTGATCTTCCTGGCAAATTCCTTGGTGGCGATCGGCGAGATCGAGCTCATGTCGATGACGAGCTTGCCCTTGGACAGGCCCGAGCCGACGCCGTTCTCGCCGAACAGCACGTCGGCCACTTGGGGAGTGTCCGGCACCATGGTGATGATGATGTCGGCGGCCTTGGCCACCGCGTCATGACCGGTGACGGTCTTCAGCCCTTTGGCGACGAGATCGGCCGGCGGCTTCGAGCGATGGTCGCTGGCGACGACCGGATAGCCGGCGTCGAGCAGATGCTCCGCCATCGGCGCGCCCATGATGCCCAGTCCGATGAAACCGATGGTTTCCATTGTTGTTCTCCGTCAAAATTTGTTGAGGCCGCGTTCCTTCGCGCCCCCCTCTGGCCTGCCGGCCATCTCCCCCACAGGTGGGGAGATTGGCAGCTTCGTCGCCGGCTCTTAAGCCGCCGCGCTACCCTGCCCCGCAAACGCGCGGAACCAACCTAGCCCTGCCTCGGTGCCGGCCTTCGGCTTGTATTCGGCGCCGATCCAGCCGGAATAGCCGAGGCGGTCGATGTGGTCGTAGAGGAAGGGGTAGTTGATCTCGCCCGTCCCCGGCTCGTGGCGGCCGGGATTGTCCGCAAGCTGGATATGCGCGATGCGGCCGAGGTTTGTCTCGATGGTACGGGCGAGATCCCCCTCCATGATCTGCATGTGATAGATGTCGTATTGCAGGAACACGTTCTTCGAGCCGATGCGGTCGATCAGCGCCAGCGCCTGGTCGGTATGGTTCAGGAAGAAGCCGGGAATGTCGCGGGTGTTGATCGGCTCGATCAGCAATTTGATGCCCGCCTGCTCCAGCTTCTCGGCCGCGAAGGCGAGGTTCTCGGCAAAGACGTTCTCCAGCACGGTACGGTCGGTCCCCTGCGGCGCAATGCCGGCAAGGCAGTTGACCTGTTCGCAGCCCAGCGCGTGCGCATACGAGATCGCCTTGGCAACACCCTGACGGAATTCCGGTACCCGGTCGGGCAGCCCGGCAATGCCGCGCTCGCCCTTTGCCCAGTCGCCTACGGGCAGGTTGAAGAGAACCTGGGTCAGGCCGTTCTTCTTCAGCCGGGCGGCGACGACGTCGGGCGCATGGTCGTAGGGGCCGATATATTCGACGCCCTTGAAGCCGGCGCGCGCGGCGGCATCGAAGCGGTCGAGGAACTCATGCTCGCCGAAGAGCATCGAGAGATTGGCTGAAAAACGCGGCATTCTTTTTCTCCTTCTTTCCGCCGGACCTAATCCAACATCATGATGGCCGTCGGCGCATCCTCATTGCGTTCGGCAAGCTCCTCGAATTCGGTGATCTTGTCGATTTCGCTACCCATGGAAATGTTGGTAACGCGCTCGAGGATGAATTCGAGAACGACCGGAACCTGGTGCTCCTTCATCAGCCGCTGCGCTTCCTTGAAGGCGCCGGCGAACTCTCCCGGCTTGCGCACGCGGACCGCCTTGCAGCCCATCGCTTCGGCGACCGCGACATGGTCGACGCCGTAGCCGGCCTCCGGATCGTCGGCGCGGTTGATGTTCTCGAAGGCAAGGCTCACCTCGTAATCCATCGAGAAGCCGCGCTGCGCCTGGCGGATCAGGCCGAGATAGGCGTTGTTCACGACGACGTGGATGTAGGGCAGCTTGTGCTGCGCGCCGACCGCGAGTTCCTCGACCATGAACTGGAAGTCGTAGTCGCCGGAGAGCGCCACGATTGCGCGATCGGGATCGGCGGCGCGCACGCCGAGTGCCGCCGGCAGCGTCCAGCCGAGAGGCCCGGCCTGGCCGCAATTGATCCAGTTGCGCGGCTTGTAGACATGCAGGAACTGCGCGCCGGCGATCTGCGACAGGCCGATCGTGGTGACATAGGTGGTATCGCGAGCAAAGGCTTTGTTCATCTCCTCATAGACGCGCTGCGGCTTCAGCGGCACCTGTTCGAAATGCGTCTTGCGCTTCATGGTCTTCTTGCGTTGCTGGCATTCCTTGGCCCAGCCCGACCAGTCGCGCAGCTTGCCGGCCGTCCGCCACTCGGTAGCGACGTCGAGCAAAATCTTCAGCGCCGCGCCCGCATCGGAGACGATGCCGAGATCCGGCGCGAAGACGCGGCCGATCTGGGTGGGCTCGATGTCGACGTGGATGAACTTTTTTCCCTTGGTGTAGACGTCGACGGAGCCGGTGTGGCGGTTGGCCCAGCGGTTGCCGATGCCGAAGACGAAGTCGGCTTCAAGCATCGTCGCATTGCCGTAGCGGTGCGAGGTCTGCAGGCCGCACATGCCGGCCATCAGCCGGTGGTCGTCGGGGATTGCGCCCCAGCCCATCAGGGTCGGGATGACCGGCACGCCGGTGACTTCAGCGAATTCGATCAGCAAATCGGAAGCGTCGGCGTTGATGATGCCGCCGCCGGCGACGATCAGCGGCTTTTCCGCCTCGTTGAGCATCGCCAGCGCCTTCTCGGCCTGGGCGCGCGTCATCGCCGGCTTGAAGACGGACAGCGGCTCATAGGCGTCGATGTCGAACTCGATCTCGGCAAGCTGCACGTCGAGCGGCAGGTCGATCAGAACCGGGCCGGGCCGTGAGGAGCGCATCAGGTGGAAGGCCTTCTGCAACGCCATCGGCACCAGGTAAGGCTCCATGACTGTGACCGCCCATTTGGCGACGGGTGCTGCGATCGCGGCGATGTCGACGGCCTGGAAATCCTCCTTATTCAGGCGGGCGCGCGGCGCCTGCCCGGTGATGCAGAGAATCGGAATGGAGTCGGCCGATGCCGAATAGAGGCCCGTGATCATGTCGGTGCCGGCAGGCCCCGACGTGCCGATGCAGAGGCCGATATTGCCCGCCTTGGCCCGCGTATAGCCTTCGGCCATATGCGAGGCGCCTTCGACATGCCGGGCGAGAACGTGGCGGATGGTGCCCCTTGCCTTCAGGGCCGAATAGAGCGGGTTGATCGCCGCGCCCGGCACACCGAAGGCATTGGTGATGCCTTCCTTTTCGAGAACGAGAACCGCAGCGTCGACAGCGCGCATCCTGGCCATGTCCAGCCTCCACTTCGTTGGTTGGCTTTGAGAATGCCAGCGCGCTTCCGATTTTTCAATTTTTTCAGAAGATTTTTTCATTTCTAGAAAACGGCTCTTATACACTGATTCCGCTGAACTTTTTGTTTTCCAGAAAATCGCTCCGCGGGAATAGTGAAAAACTTTTTCATTGCGCTTGGCCAGAAATCGGCCAGAATGCGCGCATGGAAAACACGGAAAAACGCCAGCGCGGGCGGCCACGCGCCTTCAACGGCCCGTCCGAGGCGACCTCTGTGCAGTCGCTCGACCGGGCGCTGCGGATCCTGGCGATCGTCGCCGAGGCGAGCGGCCTGTCGTTGAGCGAGATCGCGGCGCGCAGCGGCATCGCCGCCTCCACCGCCTATCGCATGCTGACGACGCTGGAGAACCACGGCATGGTCGAGTTCGACAGTTCCGACCAGCTTTGGTCGATCGGCGTCGAGACCTACCGCATGGGCGCGGCTTTCCTGCGCCGCCGCAAGCTGGTCGACCGTGCCCGCATCGTCATGCAGGAACTGATGGAAAAGACCGGCGAGACAGCCAATCTCGGCGTCGCCGAAGACGATTGCGTCGTTTTCGTCAGCCAGGTCGAGACGCATCAGGCGATCCGCGCCTTCTTCCGGCCGGGCACGCGCAGTTCTTTCCACGCGTCGGGCATCGGCAAGGCGGTGCTGGCGCATCTCGAGCCGGAACGCGTCGCCGCCATCCTGCGCAAGGCCGGCCTGCAGCGCTACACCGACAAGACGCTGTCCGACATTTCGGCCCTGGCCCATGATCTCGCGACCATCAAGCATCGCGGCTGGTCGGTCGACGACGAGGAACGCCATCCCGGCATGCGCTGCGTGGCTGCCGCCATCTTCGACGAGTTCGGCGAGCCGATCGGCGGCGTTTCGGTCTCCGGTCCGACAGTGCGGGTCACGCCCGAGCGTCTGGCGGAGATCGGCCCACTGGTGCGCGAGGCCGCGGCCGAGGTGACCAAGATGATCGGCGGTGTGAAAGCCTACTGACTGCGAAAGTTCTTAATTGCGCATGATCCTTTCCGAACCGGAGGTCAGCGAAGCAAAAAGCGATTTCGGGATCATGCGCCGGGCAGCGCGCTCTTGGCCGCTATGTCGAAAAAATCGAGCAGGATCGCCAGCCCGACGCCGCTGGCTGTGAAGACGAGCCCGGTGATGAAGATACGGTTGGCGCGCGCATAGATCGACGGCTGCAGCGACTTCGTGTCGAGCAGCATGGCCAGCGCCCGCATCTGCAAAGCAATGCCGACGAGGATCGGCACCACGGCGAGCAGATGATAGGTTTGCCACGGGATCGGGTTGGCGGCCCAATGGGTGATGAAGCCCAGCGAAAACGCCAGCAGGATGCCGACGGCGGTGACCGTGCCATTGCGAAAAACCGGCTCGATCCGGTCTTCCTTCGGCTCCTGATTGTCCAAGGCTCCCTCCCCCAATTGGCCGTCGAGGAACCAGACTAAACGTTCGCAAAATCGCTGTACACCGCCGGCTGCATGGGGCCCGACCGTCTTGCCGCGGCATTCGCATGCATGCGAAAGGGCATGGATGCGGAAAACGGTTCTACTCTTGCTCGCCGCTTCACTTTGCGGATGCATGGCGGCGGCACCCCGACCGGATGCCGGCAGCCAGCGCGTCGATCCCATACCGATCTCGCTCGCCCTCGAGGAGATCATCACCGCCGGCGTCCGCCAGCACTTGAAGGATCCTGTCTCCGCCAAGTTCGGCACGATGCTAGCCGGTGTGCGGACGCTGAACGGCCGCCGGGAGATCGTGGCGTGCGGCCATGTCGACGCCAGGCGCCCGTCAGGCGGCTCCGGCGACGGCGAACCTTTCATTGCCAGGATCTACCCGGATGCCGGCAATAGCTTCGAACTCGTCGCGCTGGGCGATGAAGCGTCGAATGCCGGGCTTGTCGTTGTCGGCGCCTGCCGCAGCGCCGGATTGCCTATCGAGACCCCCTAAAGCGCGTCGCGATCTTTCAGATTCGCTCCATGCGCTTTAAGTTTTTGATTTTACGCATGTCTTTATCCCGAAACCGGTTCCCCCTTTCGGGAGACATGCATTAACGTTAAACGAAAAGGGGCCGCGAGGCCCCTCTTCCGGTTGCTGAGACGGTCGCCTTTAGAGGCGGCAGTAGTGCGGATAGCCGTCGTGGTCGATGTAGGTGTTCGAGCCGGCATCGTAGCTGGCGTAACGGGCGTAGCAGCGGCGGACATGCCAGGAACCGTCGTAACCGTCTTCCTCGACATAGACGGTGCGCGGCTGCTGTTGGGCAAGCAGGCTGCCCAGGACAAACCCGCCGACGCCGGCGGCGATGCCGATGCCGAGCTCACGGCGGTGATGATGGTCATGGGCGGCCGAGGGCTGGACGGTGCCGACCAGCGAGCCGGCGGCAACGGTGGTGGCGATGAGGGCCGAAACGAGCGTGCGCTTAAACATGATGATCTCCTTGGTTTCGTGACCGAGGCGATCCATCCGCCTCTTGATCTTCTGTCGTTGGGCGCAAGAAAAAGGTTCGACGGCTTTTTCAGATTTTTTCGAGGGGCCGGAAACGGCTCGAGTCTTTCGAGGCCACCCCTTCTGCCGACGTAGCAATGAAGGCGCGGAAGGACGAGGTTTTTAGTGGGTAGGGATTGGTGAGTAGTCAGTAGTGAATAGTCAGCATTAGCGCCGGCCGAGCCGCCCTATTCACTACTGCCTACTGCCTACTCACTACTCACCACTCGTTCTTTCACCCCATCCCCGTGATGTGCCTCAGCCAGAACGCAAGCGCGATGAAGCCGACGAAAGTGGCAACGCCGGTCCAGTCGATGTTGGCTTTCTTCAAATCGCTGACGGCCTTCACCAGGAGAAGCCAGGTCACGACGATGAGCGGCAGGATGATGACGAATCTGATCATGCGGCACCCCGTTCGATGCGATTGCACCTGACAAAGATGTAAGAAGCGGCGCGCCGTTTTTCAGCATGTACAGGAGTGGTGCCCCCGGCAGGGATCGAACCCGCGACCTTCGGTTTACAAAACCGCTGCTCTACCAGCTGAGCTACAAGGGCACGGCGCTCCGGTAGCACATCTGATGCGCCAGTAAAGACAAAACTCTGTTTTAGGTTGCTAATGGACCACGCGGCTTGGCCGGCAGAGTTGCGAACCGCGGGGCGTCATCCTGATCGCTCGTTTTGACGCTGACGTCCCGCGCGACAAACCGTTCGGCCGTAGATTGCGCGACGCCTCGAATGCGCGGCATCGTCTGCTGCCGCTCACGAAGGAAGTTCATCCCGCCATTTGATAGCCTCCATCTCGACGCGGACCGCGTCCGGAACGTCGATGACCTGATGGACGTCGAATTGGAACGCTGGGAAGGTCGAACACATTTTGTGGATTATCAACGGGTCATCTGCCTCGAGCAGCATGCTTCCTCCCCATTCGCCCACTCGCGCCACGAAGGCATGCACCTTGACTTCGCTGGGTATTTCCCAGTGCTGGAAGATTTTCAGGATGCGCTTTTGGACGTTCTCGTATTCAATCGCCGATCCCTGTGGCCGCTCGTTCCAATTTACCAGGTATTTCATAATCTCCTCCGTCTCGGGTGACCGCGAAACCCAAGCGGCAATTGTAGCCCCCGAGGCGAACTATCGATCGTCTCCTTGTCTGCTCCAATAGAGGTAGGCATCACGCCACGAAGGTGGTGAATCTGTCCGACATTTGAGGACGATCCGATTTCAGCGCCGCGGGATCGCACAAGCTTACTTACAAACAGCCAGAACAGCCCACTACGAGGCCGTTACAACCTCGCTGGTTGCCGCTCCGCCGAAGGTATTCCTAACCCTCACGGACTTGTAGACATAAGCTACCCAGATCCCGGTCAGAACAAATCCTGCGATAAGTGCGACCAGCGCTTCTCCCGCGAGAACCTGGCTGATTGGCGCGCTTAGAATCGTAGAGGTCCAAACCGCATCGAGTGCGACGACGACCGGGATCGCAATCCACTGATAAAGGAACAGACGCTTGAAACGAGGGCTGCGCCGCAGCATTGCGAAGAGCACAACCACCTGAAGCACCGCAAACGCCAATAATAGCACGATCTCGCCACAGACGGCCAAAGGACCATTGGGCAGCAGCATAAGCTGCTGGTAACCCTCGCTCGAGGAGAACAGCTCAGCCAGCGTGCGGAAAGGTGCCAAGCACTGACCAATCGCCAGCAGCAACAACCAGCCTTCAAACCCCACGAGACCCGCTGGATTCTGTGACGGCTTTGCGGCCGACCGAACGGCAAAGAAAACAGGCACGCCGATCAGCAACAGCACGATTGCCCAATGCCAAATGGAAATCTGCATCCAACCCCTCCCATTGTACCCTTTTAGGTTGTATCAGATTTTCAACCTCAACTCAAGGGGATACATCGAGAGGGAAGGCCCTGCCTGCAAGCCCCTTTGTCACTATATCTCTGGCAGGAGGCTATTTCCGGCAGGATGCTGCCATGTCGCGAACACTGATCGTCATTGGTCTCTGCATAGTTGCCTTAGGCCTGCTGTGGCCCTGGGTGACCCGGGTCGGCCTTGGCAGGCTGCCAGGCGACATCGTGATCGAGCATGAGAACTTCAGGCTCTACGTTCCGATCACCACCGGAATATTGATCAGTGTCGTGCTCTCAGGGATCCTGTGGCTGATCAACCGCTAAGGGATGCTGCGGCAGCAGTGAGCCGTTCTTCCCCTCGCCCTCGATCGTCTCATAGCCCGATCGCCCACACCAGAATCCGGTTCTGCCTTCTTATCGCCGCGCGCAACTCCGGTATCTTTGCCTCGTCGCGCTTCACGAATTCGATGAACATCATGTTCATGTTGTTGAAGATGAGCTCGCCCACCGCCGGCCCGTCTATGTCGGCGCGCACCAGGCCGATCTCCTGCAGGCGCTGGATCAGCGCGCGGATCTGTTCGGTGAGCGCCCGGTCGAGCGCGGTATAGGCCTGGCCGAAGGGGCTGTCGGGCAGTTGCGTCGAGATCGCCATCGCCTGTCGCCACATCTCCTTGCTCAGATAATTCAGCGAGTGCTCGATATAGATGCCGATCAGCGTGTCCAGCGCGTCGCCGACATTGGCGGGCGGGCTGCCGACCACCCCTCGCCCGGCATTCAGCACCTCGTTGACCTCCATCGACACGATGGCGCCGAGGATGTCGCCCTTGTTCTGGTAGTAATTGTAGATGGTGCCGATCGAAACCTCGGCCTGCGCGGCGATGGCTTCCATCTTGGCGCCTTCATAGCCGGCCTCGCGGAAAAGCTCGGTCGCCGCATCGATGATGCGTCGGTGCCGGTCCGCCTTCTGCCGTTCGCGCAATCCGCTCATATCGGTCTCCCTGCCACAAAATCATAATTGACTCAATTTTAGAATTGGTTCAACTTTTCTCCAACAAGCCAGCAAGGCAGGGAGAACACTCGATGACCATCAATGCCCGGAATCCGCTTTCCACCCTGAAGTCACGTCTCGGAGCCGCCTGCGCGGCCACGGCGCTGCTCATAGCAGCGGGCGGCGCTCAAGCTGCCGATCTCAACGCGCTGATCTGGTGCGACCACTCCGACCCGGCGCTGCTGCAGCCCTTCGAGGAAGCCAACAACGTCAAGGTCAACGTCAAGGAATTCGAGGGCACCGGCGCCGGTCTCGCCATCGTCGCCCAATCGCAGCCGGGCGACTGGGACGTGATGGTGATCGATTCCATCGATGTGCCGCGCGGTGTCGAGAAAGGCCTATTCGAACCGCTGCCCGAGGAAAAGCTGCCCTTCGCCGACCTCTTCCCGGAGGTGAAGATGGACAAGTCCACCATCGTCGACGGCAAGCGCTACGGCATCACCGAAAAATTCGGCTACAACACGATCGGCTTCAACAAGACCAAGGTCGATCCGGCCGACATGGAGTCGCTGGCCTCGCTCACCGGCGACAAATACAAGGGCAAGATCGCGATCTACGATTACTACCTGCCGGTGATCGGCATGGCCGCCTTGGCCATCGGGAAGAAGACCGCCGATCTCACCGAGGCCGACCTTCCCGCCCTCAAGGCGGAACTCCTCAAGATGAAGGCGAACGCCAAGCTGGTCGGCGAAGTCACCGCCAGCCAGACCGCTTTGGCCACTGGCGAGGTCGACATACTGGTCGGCGGCGGCGAATGGGTGACGGCCGGCCTTGCCAAGGAAAACCCGGCGCTCGACTTCTCGATCCCGAAAGAGGGTGCTGTGCTCTGGTCGCAGTCGCTCGCCATGTTCAAGGATTCCAAGAACAAGGACATGGCACTGAAATTCATCCAGTACATCATGAGCCCGGAAGGCCAGGCGCGGCTTGCCACCTCGTCCTGCTACTGGGGCATGCCCGCCAACAGCAAGGCGGCGCTGACCGACGAACAGAAGAAGATCCTGCGCTTCGACGAGCAGCCCGGCTTCCTCGCCCGCGCCCAGGCCTATCCGGCGCCGAACGCCAATCTCGACAAGAAGATGCAAGACATGTGGACCGAAATGCTGCAGGCGCAGTAAATCGGCCGATGAGCGTTTCCGGAGGCAACTCGCGTGCCCTGCCCTGGGCGCTGGTCACGCCGGCGCTGGCATGGACATTGCTCTTCTTCGTGCTGCCCTTCATCGCCATGGGGCTGTCGAGTCTGACGGCGCATGAAGGCGGCCGCTTCACTTTAGCCAATTACAGCCAGTTCTTCACCGATGCGTCCTATTGGCGGGCGATGGTGAATTCGCTGGAGGTGACGACGATCGTCACCGTGATCTCGATCCTGCTCGCCTACCCGTTCGCCTGGATCCTGGCCGAGATGGTCCCGGAGCGCTGGCAGCGGCTGGCGCTAATGCTGGCCGTGCTGCCGTTCTGGACGTCCTATGTCGTGCGCTCCTATTCCTGGCTGCTGGTGCTGGCGCAGAACGGCGTCATCAACCGCGCGCTCACCGGCATCGGCCTGACCGCCGAACCGCTGCAGCTCGCCAATACTCGGCTAGCCACCGTCACCGGCTTCGTGCATTTCTTCGTCATGCTGCTAACGCTGACGATCTTCGCCAATCTCAAGCAGCTCAGCCCGAGCTACCGCAAGGCCGCCGCCGATCTCGGCGCCGGACCGGTGCGCACTTTCCTGCATGTCGTGCTGCCGCTCACCCTACCCGGCATCATGGTCGGCGCCTTCCTCACCTTCGTGCTTTGCATCGGCGACTACATCACGCCGCAGATCCTCGGCGGCAACAATGAGCTCGTCATGCCACAGCTCGTCATGATGCAGATCGGCCGGCGCGGCGATTTCCCGCTGGCTTCGGCGCTGTCGATCATCCTGATGGCCGTTGTCACCATCGCCTATCTCGCCTGCGCGCGCTGGCTGAAGATCGAGCGGGCCTGACGATGCGCGCTGTCGTCCGCATCGCCGCCTGGCTCTACGCGATCGCCGTCTACGGCTTCATCTTCCTGCCGGTGGTCGTGCTGGTGCTGTTTTCGCTGCAGGCGACCTCCTTCCCGATCCCGCCCTTCACCGGCCCGTCGCCGCGCTGGTACCAGGCGGTGCTCTCCGATGCTCGGCTCACCTCGGCCTTGGTCAATTCGCTACTGGTGGCAGTGCTGTCCTCGCTTGCTTCCGTCACGCTCGGCTTCCTCTCGGCCTGGGGGTTCGCGCGCTTCGTGCTGCCGGGCTCGGCGCTGCTGCGCGGGCTGATTACGCTGCCGCTCACCGTCAGCTACCTCGTCATCGGCATGGGGCTCTTGGTGTTGTTCAACTGGGCGGGCATGCCGAAGTCACTGCTGGCCGCCGGCATTGGTCATGTGGTGATCAACCTGCCGCTCTGCTTCGCCATCATCTACAGCCAGATGGGCGACCACCAGATCAACATCGAGCGTGCCGCGCGTGACCTCGGCGCCGCCGAGTGGAAGGTACTGCTCATGATAACCGTGCCGGTGATGGCGCCGGCGATCTTCGCCGGTTTCTTCCTGTCGATGACCTTCTCCTGGGATGAGTTCGTCATCTCCTTCCTGCTTACCCGTTTCGAGACGACACTCCCGGTGGAGATCTGGAATCTCCTGCGCTCCGGCCTCAATCCAAAGACCAACGCCGTCGGCTCGCTGGTCTTCGCCGTCTCCATCGTGCTGGTGGTGTTTTTCGAACTGACCCTGCTGCGGAGAAAGCCGGCATGAGCGCGCCGTTGGTCGACATCCGCAACGTTTCGCACCGCTTCGGCCAGCATCCGGTGCTGAAGAACGTCTCGCTGGCGATCGAGCCCGGCAGCTACACGATCCTGCTTGGGCCGTCCGGCTCCGGCAAGACGACGCTGCTCTCCATCCTCGGCGGCTTCGTCACGCCCAGCGAAGGCAAGGTGTTCATCCGCGGCGAGGATTGCACCTCGGTGCCGCCGGCGAAGCGACCGACGACGACGGTGTTCCAGGACTATGCGCTGTTCCCGCACATGAGTGTCGGTAGCAATGTCGGCTTCGGGCTGCGCATGCAGGGCGTCGACGGCGCGGGGGCGGAGCCACGAAAGCACGCGAGGCGCTCGCCTTGGTCGGGCTGGCGGCCGCCTTCGACAAGAAGCCACACCAGCTCTCCGGCGGCCAGCGGCAGCGCGTGGCGCTC
>NZ_JHQR01000102.1 GCF_014843825.1 Mesorhizobium silamurunense | reverse complement strand
ACTGTCACCCATCTCTCGGGAAGGGCACACAAAATCAAGGCTTTGCGAGAGGTGAGGGCGGGTTTCTGTGTCCGCAGAATTTCGTGTCCGCACTATGTCCGGAAAATGAAAAGCCCGCCACCGAAGCAGCGGGCCGATCAAGTGTCCTAAGGGCAATTGGTAGCTGGATTAGAGTGAGAACTCTCTACCTTGGATCGGCGACTTACGGATTCGTGAGGGAACTGGAGGCTCTAACTTTGCAGGCAACTGACTGCTCGATGTTGCCTTGAAGATCGCATTTGTCGATCGGTGTCACTGGGCAATTGTAGCCAATGGGGCATGCCTTGCTTGAGAAAGATTTTACCTTTGGGCGGGTTCCGGTCACTGGGAGGCTGGTTACGCTGCTTAAGGTGCTATTATGTTTGCCACCACTGCCGCCGCCGCCACCGCCTTTGGCAGACGCGATGCCAATAATGGCGGCGAACGCGACGGTTGCACTCAGGATGAAAAGCAATGCACGGCGGGATGTAGGCATTGTTCGATCTCCCTGGCGGATAGAGGAAGAGCGCCGGCAGACTGGCGACCGGGAGGGACTTCCTTCAACCGGCGCTCAATGGCGCAGGAGGAGTTGCGCCAACCACAAGACTAGCACGAGCCCCGTGAAGGGCGGTCACCATCGATTGGATGACGCGGGTTCAGCTATATTACTAACGCTTGACGCGCCCACACAGAAGCCCACCAGCGCGCGTTCTGGCTGGCCGCTGAAGCGTCTGGCGCGCTTCTTCATCCAAATTGCCAACCATTGGGAATTTGGCCCTACGGTTCTTTATGCGTCCGCATGGCGGCATGCCTGCTCATCGCCGGCTTGGTGCTGAGCTAGGCACCTACCTCCCGCTTCGTCCTTATGGATGATGCCGATCATTTCGGCAGGGACGTATGTTCATCGTCAGCCGGTGCCGTGTTCCGATTCCGAGCCCCCGCCGGTTAGGCCCGGCGTCCACTGGCCTACCCCGCCAGAGTGCCGGGCCGCTCCCGTGTTAGGGACAAGGCGTCCAGCCCTTGCGCTTGTCCGGCGTCGCCGCATGGTTCGTGAAATGCAGGTTGCAATCGTCCCGGCCGGCGCCGCGGCACTCGTGGCAATAGATCACCTTGATCAAATCCCAGTGCAAGATCGGCCACGTTCAGGACCGCGTTGCGCTTGCAGGTGAGGCAGTAAACGGACATGCCCGTGCCTGCCTCGAGCTTTTTACCGAGCGTGTCTTCTGTGAATGGAAACTTCATCGTCATGGCGATCTCCGGTGATTGAGGTCGCCGCAGCGGAGAGGATTATATTCCTGATCTCCGATCGCTTGCCAAGGTCTTACGCGAATCTGCATATGCGGCGGCCTGATGGCTGCGCTCGCCCTACTTCTAGAAGAATACGCGAAAGAGATGGTATCTCTGGCGATGAGGAAGCGCGCGACCGCTTGGCCGAGCTGCATCCTGGCATTATTCAACGAAGGCGTTGCGCCTGACGAAATCAGGCGGCGCTCGGATTCAAGCTCGACCGCCGTATAGCCACAGACGGCGGCTGCTTCATGTAAGCCAGAACCCGGCGAACAGGACGGTAAGGATAAGCGACGCGGGCACAGCAAGGAGCCACCGGGCTTCCAAAACACTGTTGTGACGATCATCCATATCCTTCGCTCCGTATCGTTCACCAAAAGGCTCCAGCGCGAACGTACCCTCCCGCCGGGGCGCGCGCCGGAGCCTCTGCTTCGCTCAACCGCCGTTGGCGGGAGCGGCTGGCACTAGGCAAACGAACCCTCAATGCATTCGTTCCAGCCGCGAGACTGCAGTCGAGGGCCTGATACGACCGAAGTCCCGGCACCCAAGGCAATGGGCTGAGAGGCGCAACCAACACCTCGGCAACACATTGGTTGCCGCCGCCGAGCGAGTCCCTTCATCGGCGGTTTGCGGGTGTCCGTTGCCATCGAACGCGGCGGGCACTCGCCACAGGAGAATTGCATGTAGCTTGACGATGTGGCGGACGGATCCCGGCAGGGCAGAGACTAATCCTCCTCCCGAAAATCCTGCAGCGAGACATGGCGCAGATAGTCCTCGCCGCGAAGATGCTTCACTCGACCCTGCCGATCGGCCTTGGCTTCACCCATTGCGTCGCCGGTCGCTTCATGTCCTCCGGCGCCGGTCCAGCATGCTGCTGGACGCGTACGTGCCCACCTAATGACCGCTAACGTCAGGCGACAGATCAATAGTAACCGATATAGATCGCTCCCACGGCTTCGGCCAGAAAAAGATCGAGGTCTTTGGCCCCTTCTCCGAAATCGCGCACGAGCTGATCGCACTGCACCGCGATTTCTGGAAGCGCTGACGCGGCGGCTGCGCCGCTCGATCGTGCCGACCGTTTGTTCTACAACGCCGAAGCCCTGTCGAGCACAGTGCTCTTGCGGGTGAGGCTGTCGGGGTTGGACCAAGCACAGGCAGCACCCAATGCGACAGCCTGTCGCGCGCCGTGTCGGAACCAATGCGATCGGTGCAAGGTTTCGGTCTTGAAGGGACCGCTGACCCATGGAACCGGAAAAATGGTCGAAATCTTTAGCTTTGAACTGGCGAAGGCTCGCCAGCGCGTGAAGCGAGCCGAGCGCTCTCTTAACCGGGCGAACGAATTGCTGGACGACGATAGCGGTGGCGTTGCCCTCAATCTTGCCCTCTGCTGCCGGATCCGTTCCGAGCAGACGCGAGTGATCGACGCCAGATCGCGCCTCCTGAAGATTAATCCCACTGTGCACTCCTGAGGAGCTCACCCGATTTCGGCATCGAGACCGCGAAGCATAGTGAGGCATATTGCGCCGCTCGGCTTGCAGTGCTGCAATTGAAGGTGCTCCAACAGACTGAGCAAACGAACGCTTCGGCTTAGGTTGAACGGGCTCCGATCAGATTTGCGGAGATGAGCACTCGAGCGGGCCAGCCTTATGGCGAGCCCGATTGGCAGAGGAAATCGCCACGCTCGGCCTGGCGCGACGTCCTGTTCGCTGAATCGTCAAGCGCTCTTTTGCAGGAACGCCGGCTTGCATGGGCAGAGCGGTTGCGCGATGCTGCTCTTGGGGAGTGGTGTTCGCAATATCGATTCTGTGGAAGCACCACTATGTTCATTGACTATTACGAACTTCTCGAAATCAGCCCGAACGCGAACTCGGAAACGATTGAACGGATATTTCGTTATTTTGCCATGCGCTACCATCCCGACAATCGGGACACCGGCAATGAATCACGCTTCAGCGAAATCGTGGAAGCCCATAATACGCTCAAAGATCCGGTCAAACGCGCCCAATATGATGTTCAGTATAGAGACCATTTGAGCCTTCGCCGCGAGCTGAGCGAGGAAGCAAGCAACGCCAAAGGGCTTGAACGGGACGTCGTCATTCAGGCCAAGCTGCTGTCGCTTCTTTATGTAAAACGTCGACAGGACGTCAATAATCCCGGCATCGGTGATGAAGAGCTCGAGCGCCTGTCAGGCTGCCCGCGAGAGCATCTGGAATTTCACCTGTGGTATCTGAAGGCAAAGGGCTGGATAGCAAGGATCGAAAACGGAATGTTCGCCATCACCGTGGACGGCATCGATCGCGCGAATTCCGAACATCGGCGTGATGTTGCCGTGACGAGGCTGCTGGACCATACGAACTGAGGGGTGCTCGCGAAAGCTCCTCGGCCGCCGGCCGGTTGGGTCTTACATTAGCAATCGCTTACGCTTAGATCGAACCGGGGCCCACGGTTGCTCATGGCAGGTCGATCCGACGGCCCGGCATAACCGGCGGCCGCATAATGTCCGCTGGAGGCGGGCATGGGCATCCAAAGGGAGGACAAATTGCCCGAGAAAAAGGTGATCGCAGTCAAGGACTGGACCTGCGCGATGAGCGACGAGCTTGGCCGCGTGGCCCTTATGATCAACCCTACCGACGGCGAGCCGGTCCTAGTCTTGATGACCATCTTTCAGGCGGCAAAGATGGGGCGCGAACTGCAGTCGCCGAAACGCGCGCAGCTGCCCATCTGACGGGGATTGAGGGCGTCGGCACAAGCCGGAGCGGTAACCCAACCTTGTGACCTGACTGGGCGATGTTAAAGTCGACCTTTCCGAAGGAGAGCTCGAACATGGCACTTGACCTTTCGGTAGATGCTTCAGCCGCTAAAGTGGCGACGTCTGGCAAATATCTCTTCGGTCCGGTCGCCGACTTCCTCATGCTCGGCGGCGGCGCATTTCTGATCCTGCCAATTCTGCTTTTGGTGCCGCTCGAATACGAGGGTCTCGTCGCAGCAACGATGGTGGTCGTGGCCTACCTTGTGAACTATCCCCATTTCGCCCACTCGTATCAGATTTTCTACCGCAATTTCGGGCGCAAGCTGAGCGGGAAGGGGTACGACAGGAGCCTGCAGCTTCGCTACATTTTCGCGGGCATCGTCGTTCCCGTGATCATGGGCGCGTTCTTTGCGTACGGAGCGGCAACGGCGAATACGCGCCTGCTCGGATATGCGGCCAATGCGATGTTCTTCTTCGTGGGCTGGCACTACGTCAAGCAAGGTTACGGGATGCTGATGGTGGACGCCGTGCTGAAGCGCAAATTCTTCGACGATCGGGACAAGAAGGTGCTGCTGGTCAACAGCTATGCCGTGTGGATCCTGGCATGGCTGCAGACGAACACGGCAGTGACGCAAGGGAAATATTACGGCCTGGAATATTACACATTCGCGGCCCCTTCCTGGATCGCCAACATTGCTCTGCTGGCGGCCGTTGCCTCGACGGCGGTCACAGTCCTGATGCTGATCAATCGCTGGCGAAGGAACGGCCGCGCCCTGCCGTATAACGGCATCGTGGCCTATGTCGCGTCGCTCTATCTGTGGATCCTGATTGCGAGAATAAATCCGCTTTGGCTGCTTGTGGTGCCTGCGCTCCACTCGCTGCAATATCTGGCCGTGGTCTGGCGTTATCAGACGAACGTCGAACGCGACATCGCGGATGCCGCGAGAAATCCGCGGCCGAAGATGCTGTCCTTTCTCGGACCTCTCTACAGGCTGCGGGTCCTGGGATTCATCGTCGGGGGCGGTGCGCTTGGATATCTCGGCTTCTGGCTTATCCCGATGGCGATGACGGCCTTGATCCCTTACGACAGGCAAGTTCTCGGGTCCTCGCTGTTTTTCTTCATCGTGCTGATCTTCATCAACGTGCACCACTATTTCCTGGACAACGTGATGTGGCGCCGCGGCAACCCGGAAGTGTCCAAGTACCTGTTCCGGTAGCAGGTTTCAGGGGCCCCCGAAAACCAATGACACATTCCCGCCGGCGTGGCGTTCCAACCTACCGGCAAGGTCCAGTTCCAATAGCACCATCGCTATTTGCGCGGCGCTCAAGCCTGTATGGCGGATGATCTCGTCCACCCCGACCGGCGTTGGGCCGAGCGCTTCCAGCACATTGGCGCGCTCGTTTTCGCCCGGCGGCGGCAGTGCCGACAGGTCGGGCGCCTCGGCGAGCGGTGTGCTGCGAGGAGCGCGAACACCAGCGAGAGGCGCCAGCGCGCCCAAGATATCGGCTGCTTCGGTGACGAGCGTAGCGCCGTCCTTGAGCAAGGCGTTGCAGCCGCCGGCGCGCGGATCGAGCGGCGAACCCGGCACGGCGAAAACCAGCCGGCCCATCTCGTTAGCGAGCCGCGCGCTGATCAGCGAGCCGGAGCGTTGCGCCGCCTCAACCACGACCAGCCCCAGCGCCATGCCGGCAACCAGGCGGTTGCGGCGCGGGAAATCCTGCGCGCGTGGTTGCCAGCCGAACGGCATCTCCGAGACGATAGCGCCGCCGCGCCCGGCGATGTCGTCGCACAGGCCGGCATTTTCCGGCGGATAGGGGACATCGAGGCCGCCGGCCAGCACGCCCACGGTGCCGGTCGAGAGACTGCCCTGATGTGCCGCCGTGTCGATACCGCGCGCCAAGCCGGAGACGATGCCATAACCCTCGCTGCCGAGATCCGCCGCCAGCATGCGCGCCATCTTGATGCCGGCGAGCGAGGCGTTGCGGGCGCCGACAATCGCCACCGCCGGCAGGCGAAACACCGCGCCTTCGCCTTTTACCGCCAGCAGCGGCGGCGGGTTATCCATGGTCTTCAGCATGGACGGATAGTCGGCCTCGCCGATGCCGACGAAGCGGGCTCCGGCGCGGCGGGCCGCTTCCAATTCGGCTTCGGCTTCAGCGACCGTCGGAATGCGGACGATGCGGCTGGCGCCTCCCGAAATCATCAACTCAGGCAGCATTTCGAGCGCGGCCTCTGCCGAGCCGAAGCGGTTGATCAATTCGCGGAAGGAAGCCGGGCCGACATTCGGCGTGCGGATCAGGCGGAGCCAGGCAAGCCGCTGCCGGTCGCTGAGGCGCGGGCCGGCGGCGGGCCCGCTCATCCTTTCGCCCCGATCTTGCCCTCGGTGCCGGCAAGAAGCCGTGAGATGTTGGCGCGATGCTTGAGGAAGACGATCAGACTCATCACCACGAACAGCCCCGCGATTTGAGGCGTGCTGATAAAGTAAAGCGCGATCGGCACCACGACCGCCGCTGTCAGCGCCGCCAGCGATGAATAGCGGAACAGGAACGCCATGGCGAGCCAGACGACAGCGAAGACCAGCATGCCTTGCCAGGCAAGACCGAGCAGCACGCCGAGATAGGTGGCGACACCCTTGCCGCCTTTGAAGCCGAGCCAGACCGGAAAGAGATGGCCAAGGAAGGCACCGAAGCCGGCCGCGAGCGCCAGTTCCGGCGCGAAGCGGCCGGCGATGAGCGCCGCCGCCGTGCCCTTCAGCGCATCGAGCAACAGCGTGGCCGCGGCAAGGCCCTTGTTGCCGGTGCGCAAAACATTGGTTGCACCGATGTTGCCGGAGCCGATCTGGCGCACGTCGCCGAGACCGGCCGCGCGGGTGATCAAGAGCCCGAACGGGATCGAGCCGAGCAGGTAGCCGAAGATCAGTGCGAGCCCGTAACCCATTGTTCCCCCGCTTATTTATGTCAGTCGAGCCGGTACTGTCCGGCTCGTCGACAGATGCTCAGGTCGAAAACACTGTGCGGCCCGCCACCATGGTTTGCAAGACCTTGCCCTGCAGGCGCGCGCCCTCGAAGCAGGTGTTCTTCGAGCGTGAGCGCAGGCCGCTCTCGCTGACGATCCAGGGCTCGTCGAGATCGACCACGGCGAGGTCCGCCAGCGCGCCGGGCTTCAGCGTGCCGCCTGGCAGGCCGAAAAGCTTTGCCGGCGCGGTCGAAAGCGTCTCGATCAGCCTGAGGAGAGGCACGTCGCCATTATGGTAGAGCCGAAGCGCCGCGCCAAGCAGCGTCTCCAGCCCGATCGCGCCGGCGGCAGCATCGGCGAAGGGCAGGCGCTTGGTGTCGACATCTTGCGGGTCGTGCGAAGAGACGATGATGTCGATCGTGCCGTCCTTGATCGCCTCGATCATCGCCAACCGGTCGTCCTCGGCGCGCAAGGGCGGGGTCAGCCGGAAGAAGGTGCGATATTCGCCGACATCGTTCTCGTTGAGCGACAGATTGTGGATGGCGACTCCGGCCGTGACGTTAGCGGCGTCCGCCTTTGCCCGGCTCACCGCGCCGGCCGCCATCGCGGATGAAATCTTGGCGGCGTGATAGGCGCCGCCCGTCAGCCGCGCCAGCGCCAAGTCCCGCTCGAGCGGGATGAGCTCGGCCTCGCGCGGGATGCCGGAAAGGCCGAGCCAGCTCGCATAGAGGCCTTCGTTCATCACGCCGGCCGAGGCGAGGTCTGCGTCCTGGGTTTCATGCGCGATCACGCCGCCGAAATCGCGGGCGTAGGTCAGCGCGCGGCGCATGACCAGCGCATTGGCGATCGTGTGGCGACCGTCGGTGAAGGCGACGGCGCCGGCCTCGCGCAGCAGGCCGAACTCGGTCATCTCGCGGCCTTCGAGGCCCTTGGTGATCGCCGCCGCCGGGAAGATGTTGACGCTTGCCGTGTCTTTTGCCGTGCGCAGCACGAACTCGACGAGTGCCACGTTGTCGATCACCGGGTCAGTGTCGGGCATCATGACAATGGAGGTAACGCCGCCGGCTGCCGCCGCGACGCTCGCCGACGCAATCGTCTCGCGATGTTCGCCGCCGGGTTCGCCGATGAACACACGGGCATCGACAAGGCCCGGAATGACCGTCTTGCCGGCACAGTCGATGACAACAGCGCCTTCGGGGGCGCCCTGGTTCAGCGCCGCCTTGCCGGCCGCGGCGATCTTGCGGCCATCGACAATGACGGTGCCGACCTCGTCGACGCCGCGTGAGGGGTCGACGATGTGGGCCCTGCTGAAGACCGTCACGCTCATGCGCCGCGCCCTTCATGGTTGCGGCCCTCAGAATTGCGGCGAGGGTCGAGCAGCGCTTCCATGACAGCCATGCGCACGGCAACGCCCATCTCGACCTGTTCCTGAATGACGCTTTGCGGCCCGTCGGCGATTTCCGAGGCGATTTCCACGCCGCGGTTCATCGGTCCCGGATGCATGACCAGCGCATCCTCCTTGGCCGCTTTCAGCTTTTCCGCGTCGAGGCCGAAATAGCGGAAATATTCGCGGATCGACGGCACGAAGGCGCCTTCCATGCGCTCGCGCTGCAGGCGCAGCATCATCACGACGTCGGCGTCCTTGAGGCCTTCGGCCATCGAGCGCGAGACGATCACGCCCATTCTGTCGATGCCGGCCGGCAGCAGCGTCGAAGGCGCGACGACGCGCACCTGCGCGCCGAGCGCGTTCAAGAGCATGATGTTGGAGCGGGCGACGCGCGAATGCAGGATATCGCCGCAGATCGCCACGATCAGTTTCGACAGCGGTCCCTTGGCGCGGCGGATGGTCAGGGCGTCGAGCAGCGCCTGCGTCGGATGCTCATGCGCGCCGTCGCCGGCGTTGACCACCGAGCAGCCGACTTTTTGCGCCAGAAGCGCTGCCGCCCCCGCCGACTGGTGGCGGATGATCAGGATGTCCGGACGCATGGCGTTGAGCGTCATGGCGGTGTCGATCAACGTCTCGCCCTTCTTCACCGAAGAACTCGCCACCGACATGTTCATCACGTCGGCGCCGAGCCGTTTGCCCGCGAGCTCGAAGGACGATTGCGTGCGGGTCGACGCCTCGTAGAAGAGGTTGATTTGTGTTCGGCCACGCAGCGTCGAGGTCTTCTTTTCCGATTGCCGCGAGATCGCCACGGCCTGGTCGGCGCGATCGAGCAGCAGCTCGATATCGGCCGGGGAAAGATCGCGGATGCCCAGAAGGTGGCGGTGAGGGAAAATCGGCAGGGACGAAGCGTCGGTCATCTCAAGGCGCTGCTATAGGGTGAGGTCCGGCCAGCCGCAAGCGCCAGCTTTGGATTGCGGGCGTTCTCCCCGGTATTTTCGTCGCGCGCCTTATGTTGCTTGGGCTATAAGGCCCCGTGGCTTCGGATTCGCGACCGCGGCCTTCAGATGGTAAGGGCCTTCCTACTGTAGAAGGATTGGGCGTGACCGACGACGTGATCAACCAGCCGCCGCCATTGACGGGCGGCAACGCATGGCGGGGCGATCCGTTGCTCATCCAGCTTGCCGAGCGTTTTTCCGATCCGGTGCGCAAGGACCTCGACGCTCTTGGCCGGTTCGCCATGACCCAAGAGGCGCAGGAGCTTGCCCGCCTCGCCAATACCGACACGCCGAAGCTCAGGACACATGACCGCCAGGGCCGGCGCATCGATCTGGTCGAGTTTCATCCCGCCTATCATGCGCTCATGCGACGCTCGATTGCCGGCGGCTTGCATTCCTCTGTCTGGGAAAACGGCGATGCCGAGATAGGCCGCCGGCACCAGGTGAGGGCGGCGCGGTTCTATCTGACCGCCGAGCTCGAGACCGGGCATCTTTGCCCCATCACCATGACCAGCGCTTCGCTGGCGGCGCTGATGGCAAGCCCAAAACTGTTCCGCGAATGGGCGCCGCGCGTGACGACGCGCAAATACGACCAGAGCCAGAAGCCGCCGGTGCAAAAGACCGGGCTCACCCTCGGTATGGGCATGACCGAGAAACAGGGCGGCACCGACGTGCGCGCCAACATCACAAGGGCGGAGCGCACGGGAAGCGGCTTCTACCGGCTGACCGGGCACAAATGGTTCATGTCGGCGCCGATGTCGGACGCCTTCCTGGTGCTTGCGCAGGCACCGGAGGGGCTTTCCTGCTTCCTCGTCCCGCGCATCCTCGGCGACGGCTCGGGCAATGGCTTCCGCTTCCAGCGCCTGAAGGACAAGCTCGGCAACCGCTCCAACGCCTCGTCGGAAGTCGAGTTCGTTAACGCCATCGGCGAGATGGTCGGCGAGCCGGGCGCCGGCATCAAGACGATGATGGACATGGTCACGCTGACCCGGCTCGACTGCGCCGTCGCCTCCTCGGCGATCATGCGGGCAGGGCTGGCCGAGGCCGTCCACCACACGCGCCACCGCCAGGTGTTCGGCGCCAATCTGGTCGACCAGCCGCTGATGCAGCGGGTGCTCGCCGACATGGCGCTCGACGTCGCTGCCGCGACGGCGCTGTCGTTTCGGCTGGCGCGCTCCTTCGACGAGGCGGCGAGCGATCGCGGCGAGGCGGCCTTTGCCCGCGCCATGACGCCGGTGGTCAAATACTGGGTGTGCAAGATCGCACCGCAGCTGCTTTACGAGGCGATGGAGTGCCTCGGCGGCAACGGCTA
>NZ_JHQR01000105.1 GCF_014843825.1 Mesorhizobium silamurunense | reverse complement strand
AGTCGCAGGCTATGGCCTTCTCGAAATGCTCGGGCAGGCGGGCGAGCGCGGCAAGCAGCGCCTGGTCGCCGGTGCTGTGCGCCATCAGCGCCAGGGCGGCGACGGCCGAATTGACGAAGGTCTTGGTGGCCGCGACGCTGCGCTCAGGGCCGGCAAGAATGTCGATGGCGTAATCCGAGGCGCGCGCCAGCGGCGAGTCGGCGGTGTTGGTGATGGCGACGGTCAGCGCGCCGCCGGCCCTCGCCGTTTCGGCCATGGCGACGATGTCGGGGCTCTTGCCCGATTGCGAGATGGCGAGACAAGCCGAGCCTCGCAGCCGGAGCTTCGCGCCATAGATGGAGGCGATCGACGGGCCGACGGAAGCGACCGCGAGGCCGGCGGTCAGTTCGACCGCATATTTCATGAAGGTGGCGGCGTGGTCGGACGAGCCACGCGCCACGGTGACGACGAAATGCGGATCGCGCTCGCGAAGGCCGCGGCCGGCCTCGGCCAGCACCTTGGCGGAGCCGTCGAGCAGGCGGGCGGTGGCCTGCGGGATCTCCTCGATCTCGCGCCGCATATGGGTTGTGGTAGCGCTCATGGCCGGATCTCCTCTCCCGGCCCGGTCAGCCGGAGTTCCGCGACGAAATCATAGGCGTCGCCCCGATAGATCGAACGGGTGAATTCGATCACCTTGCCGCTCGCCAGATAGGAAATACGTTCGATGTGCAGCCCGGCAACCCCAGGCGGCACTTCCAGGAGCCGCGCGTCGGCGTCGCCGAGATTGGCGGCCGAGATGCGTTGCACTGCCCGCACCGGGCGGTTGCCGGTCAGTTCCAGCGCGGCGTAGAGCGAGGAGCCGATCGCCTCGGGATCGGGCAGCACGCTCGCAGAAATCGCGGCGCGCTCGATCGCCAGCGGCGTGTCGTTGGCGATGCGCAGGCGCGCCACGCGCGCCACCAGTTCGCTCGACGACAGGCCGAGCACCATCATCTCGTCCGGCGAGGGCGCATAGAGGCCGCGATCGAGCCAGGCCGAGCGCACGACCATGCCGCGGCGAGCCATATCCTCGGTGAAGGAGGTGAGCCTGGACAACGACTGCTCGACGCGCTCCATGCGCGGCGCGACGAAGGTGCCTGAGCCATGGCGCTGGACAAGGATGCCGCCCTTGACCAGATCCTGCACCGCCTTGCGCACGGTGACGCGCGAGATGTCGGCCTTGCTGGCGATGTCGCGCTCGGACGGCAGCGCGTCGCCCGGGCCGATCAGGCCGCGATTGACCGCTTCCTCGATGCTTTTCCTGAGCTGCAGGTAAAGCGGCGCGCCGCTTTGCGAGGATTCCTTTAGCATGGCGAAGATCTGGTCGGCGGCGCTCATCGGCCAGCCCCCGATTTGCCGGCGAAGATGCGCGCGGCCATCTGCACCGCTCCGCCGAGCGCGTCGTCGAGCGGGGCTTTCAGCAGCGCCTGGTAACGCGCCGACAGGCGCGGCGCATAAAGCGGCGCCAGGCCGCCGAGCAGGCAGAGCGGAGCATCGTGCGCGAGATCGAGCGCGCCGAGCGAGGCCTCGACATCGGCAACCGCCTTGTCGAGGATCCAGTTGGCGACGAGATCGCCCTTGGCGGCATGCTCGAAGACCTTGGGCGCGAAACCGCCGAAGTCGCCGGGCTTGGCATTGGTGGTGAACTCGACCACGTCCTCGGGATTGTTGCGGAAGACGGCAAGCATCGCTTCCGTCAAAGGCGAGCCGGGACGGATGCCGTCATAGGCGAGCAGCGTCTGCTCGAGCAGATCGCGGCCGATGCGGGCGCCGCTGCCCTGATCGCCGACCTGAAACCCCCAGCCGCCGATGGCGCGCGACTTGCCGTCCTTACGCGCCATATAGGCGGTGCCGGTGCCGAGGATGGCCATGGCGCCGTCGCCCGAGCCGACCGCGCCCTCGAGCGCGATCTCGGCATCGGTCTCGACGCGGCTCTTGCTGAAGGGCAGGATCGCCTCGAGCTGCTGCCTGTAGGTGCCGACATTGGCGCCGGCAAGGCCGAGAATGGCCGGCGTCTCAGGGATCAGTTCCGGATCCTGGCCGGCGGCAATGAAAGCCTGCCTGGCCGCCTCGACGATGTTGGCGCGCGCGCCGGTGAGATCGGTGCGGATATTGGCCGCGCCGCTTTTGGCGCGGCCGACGACAGCGCCGTCGACGGTCGCAAGGGCCGCCCTGCAGCTGGTGCCGCCGCCATCGATGCCAAGCACGAATTTCACGCGATTTCTCCTCCGGCAGGATAATACCAATAAAATACCAATAGCCAAGCGTTAATTTCGGTTTCAAAAAAGATTAAGGCGTATTTTATTGAAAAGTCATCGCAATTTGCCGGCAAGACAGTTTCAGAGCGCAAAACTCGTTAATGGATGTGGACAAGTGGTATTTTTTTGGTATTGTTCGTCCAGTTGGAGGAAAGCGGATGGCCGAAACGCGCACGGAAGCGCTTCATCAAAACGCCGAGGGGCTGGATGTCCAGACCCCGGAAGCCATCCTGGCGTTCCTGGCCAACGCCCAGATCGAGGCCGCAAAGGCCGTGCATGGCGCCATACCGGCGATCGCCGAGGCCGCCGAACTTATCGCAAGACAGTTGAAGGCCGGCGGCAGGCTCGCCTATGCCGCGGCCGGCAGCTCCGGCCTGATGGCTGTTGCCGACGCGCTGGAACTTCCCGGCACGTTCGGCATCGCGCGTGACCGTATCGCCATCCTGATCGCCGGCGGCGACGAAGCCTTCCGCACGCTTGCCGGCGGGCCGGAAGACGACACTGAGGAAGCCGCGGCAGCTGTCGCAAAGGCCAATATCGGCAAGGGCGACTGCCTGATCGCGATCTCGGCCAGCGGCTCCACACCCTATGCCGTCCAGGCGATCGGCGATGCGCGGCGCCGGGGTGCCGCGACGATCGCCATCGCCAACAACAAGGATGCGCCGCTGTTCGGCGAGGCCGATGTCGCCATCCTGCTCGAAACGCCGGCGGAGCTGATCGCCGGCTCGACCCGCATGGGCGCGGGAACCACGCAGAAGATCGCGCTCAACATGCTGTCGACGCTCGCGGCCGTCCATCTCGGCCATGTGCATGACGGCTATATGGTCAACCTCACCGCCGACAACATCAAGCTGCGCGACCGCGCGGTGCGCATGGTCGCCGCCATCAGCGGGCGAAGCCGCGAAGACGCGGCGCGCCTGCTCGAAGAGAGCGGCGGCGGCGTCAAGACTGCCATTCTGCTCGCCGCCGGCGTCGCCAACGCCGATGCGGCCGAGAAGATACTGGAAGGAACCGGCCAGAAGCTCAGGCCGGCGCTTTCCGCGATCGAGGGGAGCAAGGGGCGCTAGCCCCTGTTCTCATCAGAACCGAACCTGAAAAAGGTCAACAGGGAGACTGAACATGACGACCAAACTACTGACGGCCCTTCTGCTCGGCACGAGCATCCTCGGCACGACCGGGATGGCGCTGGCCGAGGACGTGACGCTCAACATCGAGAGCTGGCGCGGCGACGACCTGACCATCTGGAAGGACAAGCTGATCCCGGCCTTCGAGGCCAAGAACCCCGGCATCAAGGTGGTGTTCGCGCCGTCGGCGCCGACCGAGTATGACGCAGCCCTCGGCGCCAAGCTCAGCGCCGGCTCGGCGGGCGACCTGATCACCTGCCGCCCGTTCGACAAGTCGCTTGAGCTGTTCAAGAAGGGCAACCTCGCCGACCTCAGCACGCTGCCCGGCATGGAGAACTTCTCGCCCGTCGCCAAGGCCGCCTGGCAGACCGACGACGGCAAGTCGAGCTTCTGCGTGCCGATGGCTTCGGTCATCCACGGCTTCATCTACAACAAGGACGCCTTCGACAAGCTCGGCCTCAAGGTGCCGACCACGAATGAAGAGTTCTACGCCGTGCTTGACAAGATCAAGGCGGACGGCACCTACATCCCGATGGCGATGGGCACGAAGGACCTCTGGGAAGCGGCGACCATGGGCTACCAGAACATCGGCCCGAACTACTGGAAGGGCGAGGAAGGCCGCCAGGCGCTGATCAAGGGCGAGCAGAAGCTGACCGATGCCGACTGGGTCGAGCCTTACAGGGAACTGGCCAAGTGGAAGCCCTATCTCGGCGACGGCTTCGAGGCGCAGACCTATCCGGACAGCCAGAACCTGTTCACGCTTGGCCGCGCCGCCATCTACCCGGCCGGCTCGTGGGAGATCGGCCTGTTCAACACGCAGGCGCAGTTCAAGATGGGCGCCTTCCCGCCGCCGGTGCAGAAGGCCGGCGACACCTGCTACATCTCCGACCATACCGATATCGGCATGGGCCTGAATGCGGCATCGAAGCACCCGGAAGAAGCCAAGAAGTTCCTGGCCTGGGTCGCCTCGCCGGACTTCGCCACCATCTACGCCAACGCGCTGCCGGGCTTCTTCAGCCTGAACAGCACGCCGGTGAAGATGGAAGACCCGCTGGCGCAGGAATTCGTTTCCTGGCGCGGCAAGTGCAAGTCGACGATCCGCTCGACCTACCAGATCCTGTCGCGCGGCACGCCGAACCTCGAGAACGAGACCTGGGTTGAATCGGCCAACGTGATCAACGGCACCGACACGCCGGAAGCCGCGGCCAAGAAGCTGCAGGACGGCCTCGACAGCTGGTACAAGCCGGCGAAGTAAGCTCAAAGTCAATCGAGCCGGCCGGGCGCCCAGCCCGGCCAGTTCCCCGGAATACATCCGTTTTGAGATAGCGATTGTCGGCGCCGCCTCTCGGTCCTACCCTCATCTTGCGGGGAAGACGAAGCCGTACTGTCGCTGGCCTTTGTCCATCCGTGAAGGGGACAGTCAGGCCATGCATCGAGGCATCAGCTAAGCATCATCGACCTGGAACCGAGAGACGGCGGGGACCGAACTCATGGCCGCACAAACACGACCGAAAAGACCGATCCGCTGGCATATCGGCGTCTTCCTGGCGCCGGCCGTGCTGGTCTACACGGCAATCATGATCCTGCCGCTGGCCGGCACGCTGCAGCTCTCGCTGTTCCGCAACATCGAGCAGCACCAGGTGTTCGTCGGGTTCGACAATTTCCGCACGCTGTTCGGCGACCCCAACTGGTCGGTCAACTTCTGGAATGCGCTCAGGAACAATGTCTGGTTCTTCATCATCCACATGCTGGTGCAGAACCCGATCGGCGTGTTGCTGGCCGCACTTCTCTCCAGCCCGAGGCTGAGGTTCGCTGCCTTCTACCGCACGGCGATCTTCGTGCCGACGATCCTGTCCTTCGTCATCGTCGGCTTTGCCTGGAAGCTGATCCTGTCGCCGATCTGGGGCGTGGCGCCGCATCTGCTCGACTTCGTCGGGCTGAAGAGCCTGTTCACGCCGTGGCTCGGCAAGGAGCAATATGCGCTGACTGCTCTCAGTCTGGTTTCGGTCTGGCAGTTCATCGGCATCCCGATGATGCTGATCTATGCAGCACTTCTGTCGATCCCGGATGAAGTGATCGAGGCCGCCGAATGCGATGGCGTCACCGGCATGGCGCAGTTCTGGAAGATCAAGCTGCCGCTGATCCTGCCGTCGATCGGCATCATCTCGATCCTGACCTTCGTCGGCAATTTCAACGCCTTCGACCTGATCTATACCGCGCAAGGGGCGCTTGCCGGTCCGAACTATTCGACCGACATACTCGGCACCTTCCTCTATCGCGCCTTTTTCGGTTTCCAGCTGCAGGTCGGCGACCCGAACATGGGCGCCGCGATCGCCACGATGATGTTCCTGATCATCCTTGCCGGCGTCTGCGTCTACCTGTTCCTCGTCCAGACGCGTCTGCGTCGCTACCAGTTCTGAGGGCGCCATGAGCCTAGCCACCCGTTCGCTTCCCCGCACCATCGGCGCCCATGCCGTCCTTTTGACCTATACGGCGATCGCGCTGTTTCCGGTGATCCTGGTCATCATGAACTCGTTCAAGTCACGCGCGGGCATATTCGGCGCACCCTTGACGCCGCCGACGCCGAAGACCTTCGATCTGATCGGCTACACGACGGTCATCGGCCAGGGCGACTTCCTGCACTATTTCCAGAACAGCCTCGTCGTCACCGTCGCATCGCTGTTCTTCGTGCTGCTGTTCGGCGCGATGGCGGCTTTCGCGCTGTCGGAATACCGCTTCCGCGGCAACACGATGATGGGGCTCTATCTGGCGCTCGGCATCATGATCCCGATCCGCCTCGGCACCGTCGCCATCCTGCAGCTGATGGTGGCGAGCGGGCTGGTCAACACGCTGACGGCGCTGATCCTGGTCTACACCGCGCAGGGCTTGCCGCTCGCCATCTTCATCCTGTCGGAGTTCATGAAGCAGGTGTCGGACGATCTGAAGAATGCAGGCCGCATCGACGGGTTGTCGGAATACACGATCTTCTTCCGGCTGGTGCTGCCGCTGGTCAGGCCATCCATGGCGACCGTCGCCGTCTTCACCATGATCCCGATCTGGAACGATCTTTGGTTCCCGCTGATCCTGGCGCCGTCGGAAGAGACCAAGACGGTGACGCTCGGCGCGCAGCTCTTCCTCGGCCAGTTCGTCACCAACTGGAACGCGATCCTGGCGGCGCTGTCGCTGGCGATCCTGCCGGTGCTGATCCTCTACGTCATCTTCTCGCGGCAGCTGATCCGCGGCATCACTTCCGGAGCCGTCAAGTGAGTTCAGAAAGACCCCTACGCGTCGTCGTCGCGGGCCTCGGCAATATGGGCCGCAGCCATGCGCTGGCCTATCATACCAATCCGGGCTTCGAGATCGCCGCGCTCGTCAACCGTTCCGACGTGCCGCTGCCGGACGGGCTCGCGAGCTACGGCATCAGGCGCTCGTTCGAGGACGCGCTGCGCGACGAGAAGCCGGATGTCGCCGCGATCGCCACCTATTCGGACAGCCACGCCGACTATGCGATCAAGGCATTCGAGGCGGGCTGCCATGTCTTCGTCGAGAAGCCGCTGGCGACGACAGTGGCGGACGCCAAGCGCGTCGTCGATGCCGCCAAGGCCAACAGCCGGAAGCTGGTGATCGGCTATATCCTGCGCCACCATCCGTCCTGGGTGCGGCTGATCGCCGAAGCGCGCAAGCTCGGCGGGCCCTACGTTTTCCGCATGAACCTCAACCAGCAGTCTTCCGGCCATAGCTGGGAGACGCATAAGCAGTTGATGCAGACGACCTCGCCGATCGTCGACTGCGGCGTGCATTATCTCGACGTGATGCTGCAGATCACCGATGCCAAACCGGTCGAGGTGCGCGGCATGGCGGTCAGGCTGACCGACGAGGTGGCGCCCTCGATGTACAATTACGGCCACCTTCAGGTGCTGTTCGAGGACGGCTCGGTCGGCTGGTACGAGGCCGGCTGGGGCCCGATGATTTCGGAGACCGCCTTCTTCGTGAAGGACGTGATGTCGCCCAGAGGCTGCGTGTCGATCGTGATGAAGGAGGGCGTGAAGTCCGACGACATCGACACCCACACAAAAACCTCGACCATCCGCCTGCATAGTGCGGCGACCGGGCCGGACGGCAAGTTCGCCAATGAGGACGAGCTGCTGTCGATGGAAGGCGAGCCGGGACACCAGGAGCTCTGCGACCTCGAACAGGCCTTCCTGCTCAAGGCCATCCGGGAGGACATCGACCTTACCCGCCACATGGATGACGCGGTGAAGTCGCTCGCCGTCTGCCTGGCCGCCGACGAGAGCGTGCGCAGCGGCGCCCCAATCAAACTCTAGAACAAGGACGAAGCCGTGGGCTCGCTGAACATCGAGAATGTGAAGAAGGCATTCGGACCGGTCGAGGTGCTGAAAGGCATCGACCTCGAGGTCACTGACGGCGAGTTCGTCGTCTTCGTCGGCCCGTCCGGCTGCGGGAAGTCGACGCTGCTGCGCGTCATCGCCGGCCTGGAGGATTCGACCTCCGGCCGCGTGCTGATCGACGGTGACGACGTCTCCGTCACGCCACCCGCAAAACGCGGCATCGCCATGGTCTTCCAGACCTATGCGCTCTATCCGCATCTGACGGTGAAGAACAATATGGGCCTCGGCCTGAAGCAGGCCGGCACGCCTTCGGCCGAGATTGACCGCCGCATCAAGATTGCTTCCGCCATGCTGTCGCTCGAGCCCTATCTCGAGCGCCGGCCGGCGGAACTGTCGGGCGGGCAGCGTCAGCGCGTCGCCATCGGCCGCGCCGTGGTGCGCGAGCCGAAACTCTTTCTCTTCGACGAGCCGCTGTCCAACCTCGATGCGGCATTGCGCGTCAACACAAGGCTCGAGATCGCGCAGCTGCACCGGCGGCTGAAGGCGACGATGATCTATGTGACCCACGACCAGGTCGAGGCGATGACGCTGGCCGACAAGATCGTGGTGCTCAACGCCGGGCGGATCGAGCAGATTGGCAGCCCGATGGAGCTTTATAATTCGCCGGCCAACGATTTCGTCGCCGGCTTCATCGGCTCGCCGAAGATGAATTTCATCGACGGCGCCAAGCTGGGCGAGACGGCGAAAACCGTCGGCGTGCGGCCGGAACATCTGACCGTCGACGCGAAATCCGGCGCCTGGAAAGGCACGGTGGTGCACGCCGAGCATCTCGGCGCCGACACCAACCTCTATCTCGACTGCGAGAAGGCCGGGCTGCTCACCGTGCGCATCTTCGGCGTCTACAACGCCGAGCCGGGCGCCACGCTCTACGCGACGCCGGATCCGGCGAAGACGTATCGGTTCGGGGCGGATGGGAAGGTTTTGAAGTAGGATCGCGACGTAGGTCGGCGCTGCCCCTCACCCCGTGAAGGACGGGGAGAGGGAGGTCGCCAGCGCTGGAGCTCGTCCCTTCTCCCCGTCCTTCACGGGGAGAAGGTGCCGGCAGGCGGATGAGGGGCGGCGCAGCCCTGCGATTTGATCCGCCCCTACTCATCCGCCTTGAACGTCTGCTTCTGCTGGCCCATGCCTTCGATGGCGAGCTCGACGACGTCGCCGGGCTTCAGGAACACCGGCGGCTTCATGCCTAGGCCGACGCCGGGCGGCGTGCCGGTGGAGATGATGTCGCCGGGATGCAGCGACATGAACTGGCTGAGATAGGAGACCAGATACTTCACGCCATAGACCATGGTCTTGGTCGAGCCGTTCTGCATGGTCTTGCCATTGACGGTCAGCCACATCTTGAGGTTCTGCGGGTCGGCGATCTCGTCCTTGGTCACCAGCCAGGGACCGATCGGGCCGAAGGTGTCGCAGGATTTGCCCTTGGTCCACTGGCCCTGGCGCTCGGCCTGGAAGGCGCGCTCGGAAACGTCGTGCGCAACGCAATAGCCGGCAACATAATCCAGCGCGTCGTCCTCGCTGACATACTTCGCCGTCTTGCCGATGACGACGCCGAGTTCGACTTCCCAGTCGGTCTTGACCGAGCCGCGCGGGATGAGCACGTCGTCGTCCGGCCCGACGATGGCCGAGCTTGCCTTCATGAAGATGATCGGCTCCGGCGGCACAGTGGCGCCGGTCTCGGCGGCATGGTCGGAATAATTGAGGCCGATGCAGATGAATTTTCCGGTGCCGGCGACGCAAGCGCCCAGGCGCGGCTTGCCGGATACCGCCGGCAGCGATTTCGGATCGAGCTTGGAGAGCATCTCCAGCGAGGCCGGATGAAGCGCCGTCCCGGCGATGTCGGCGACATAGGCCGAAAGGTCGCGGATCATGCCATCCTGATCGAGCAGGCCGGGACGTTCGCTCCCCACCTCGCCATAGCGCAGCAACTTCATCTTTATTCTCCTACTTGCGGCACAAGGCCGTTTTGCAAAATTCTTCGCTCAAGGCGATGCCTGTCGCGAAATCGGGCGGACCGTAGCCAGCGACCTTGCGCCCGGCAAGCGCAGACGCCGCACGAGCGGCCGGGCGGGCAGGATTTTTCAGACTATCGATGCTTCCGACAAACGCGGAGGCCATATCCGATCTTCCTGTTCGCCCGCCATCTATTCCCGAACCGCCACGATTTTTCCGAACGAAAGTCAGATCGACCAGCCGCCGTCGATATTGTAGGCCTGCCCGCTCGTATAGGTCGCTCCCGCCAGATAGACGGCGAGATCGGCGATCTCCTCGGGCGTGCCAAGCCGACCCATGGGCTGGCGGGCGATGAAGGCCGCGCGGGCTGCTTCGTAATCCCCCTGCGCATGCATGCGATCCTGCAGCGACGGGCTCTCGACGGTACCCGGGCAGATGGCGTTGCAGCGTATGCCCTTGGCGACATAGTCGGCGGCGACCGCCTTAGTGAGACCGACGACTGCCGCCTTGGTCAAGCCGTAGACGAAGCGGTTCGGCACGCCCTTCTGCGAGCTCGCCAGCGAGGCCATGTTGATGATCGAACCATCGCCACGCTCCAGCATGCCGGGCAGCACCGCGCGGATGGTGCGGATCATCGAGCGGACGTTGAGGTTCAAGGCGAAGTCGAGATCGGCATCCGTCATTTCGAGGATCGAGCCTGAATGAACGAAGCCGGCGCAGTTGAACAGCACATCGACCGGGCCGATCTCGGCGAAGGCGGCAGCGACGGCCGCATCGTTCAGCACGTCTAGCTTGCGGGTCTTTATGCCGGAAGTCTTGGCGAGCTCGGCCAAAAGCTGCTCGTTGATGTCGGTGGCATGAACGGTGGCGCCTGCCTTGGCGAAAGCCAGCGCGCTCGCCCGCCCAATGCCTTGCGCCGCCGCGGTGACCACAACCACCTTGCCTGCCAGATCCGCCATGCTTCTCTCCTCGCCTGCCTGGTGCGTCCGACTCTATCGATGACCCGGCTGCGGCGTCGTGTACCAGACAGCCGGCGTCGTGCGGCCTACGCTGTTGCTGGTTTCACATATAAAGATGTTTTTTCTCGTTAAAGAACACGAGCACAAGCGTCAAGTCCTAACGCGACCACCTTCGCGGCGGCCAAATGTCTCCGGCGCACCGAATACCGTTGCCCCAAAAGGCGCTGCCGCGCTTCAAGTGATTCAGTCGCCGTAAGGCACCCAGACGTTCTTGACCTCGATGGCGCGGCGCAGGAAGGCCTCGCCGGCGGCTTCGCTCGAGGCCCAGTCGAGGCTGCGGCCATCGCCGGTCCAGACGCGCTTGAGATTGCCGATGGAATCGGCCTCCGCCTTGGCGCAGGTGTCGGCATCGGCAAAGACCCACAGGCCGTCGACGTCGTCATGCTTGGCCAGCACGCCGCAAAGCTCGGCACTGCGGCCGGTGACGATGTTGATGGCGCCGGCCGGGATGTCCGAATACTCGATCACCTGGTAGAGGTCGGTCGCAAGCAGCGGGTGGCGCTCTGACGGGACGGCCACCACCGTGTTGCCCATGGCAAGTGCCGGCGCCACCAGCGAGATGAAGCCCAGCAGAGGCTGGTTGTCCGGCGCCACGATGCCGACGACGCCCACCGGTTCATGCAGCGCAAGCGTCACGACGCGGGCCGGTGGCTGGTGGACGCGACCCTCGAACTTGTCGGTGAGGCCGGCATAGAGGAACAGCCGTTCGATCGACTGCTCGACCTCCTCGCGCGCGGCCTTCGCCGTAACGCCGGTCAGTTGGACGAGGCGCGCCGCGAATTCGTCGGCGCGGCCCGAAAGGTTTTCGGCGAAATAATAGAGCACCTGGCTGCGATTGAAGGCCGTCGCGTCCGGCCAGGCCTTGCAGGCGCGCGCGGCGGCGACCGCATCGCGGATGTCCTTGCGGTTGCCGAGGCCGACCTCGCCGGCAAGCTTGCCCTTGGCGGTGGCGACAGCCAGCGAATAGTTACCGTCCGGCCGCACCTGCTTGCCGCCGATGAACAGCTTTGCCGTGCGGTCGATGGCCGTGCCGTCGGCCTGCTCGACAGGTTGGGCCGAGGCTCGCGCCGCCGGCTTGATAGAAGGCGCCACGGGCAGCTTTGCCGTGAGATATTCGAACATGCCTTCGCGCCCGCCCTCGCGGCCAAAGCCACTTTCGCGATAGCCGCCGAAGCCGCAGGCAGCATCGAACATATTGGTGCCATTGACCCAAACGACACCGGCCTTCAGTTGCGGGGCGACGTGCAGCGCAAGGTTGACGTTCTCGCTCCACACAGAAGCGGCAAGGCCATAGCGCGTGTTGTTGGCAAGCTCGATCGCTTCCTCGGTGTTGCGGAAGCTCATCGTCGCCAGCACCGGGCCGAAGACCTCTTCCTGCGCTAGGATATTAGCCGGCGAAACAGAAGTCGCGAGCGTCGGCAGGTGATAATAGCCTGTTGTCGGCAGTGCGGCGTCGGGCTGCCAGCAGACGGCACCCTGCCTGGCGCCTTCGGCGATCAGGCCCCTGACGCGGTCGAGTTGGGTGCGGTCGACGAGCGGGCCGATGTCGGTGTTCTTGTCGAGCGGGCTGCCGACGCGCAGCCGGCTCATCCTGACTTTGACCTTGGCGATGAAGGCCTCGGCGACGCCTTCCTGCACCAGGAGGCGCGAGCCGGCGCAGCAGACCTGGCCCTGGTTGAACCAGATGCCGTCGACCAGACCTTCGACGGCGCTGTCGAGATCGGCATCCTCGAAAACGACGAACGCCGACTTGCCGCCAAGCTCCAGCGACAGCTTCTTGCCCGATCCGGCCGTCGCCTTGCGAATGATCTTGCCGACTTCCGACGAGCCGGTGAAGGCGATCTTCTGGACGCCGGGATGATTGACGATCGCAGCACCCGCCTCGGGCCCGCCCTGGACAATGTTGACGACGCCTTTCGGCACGCCTGCCCGCTCGCAAATCTCGGCAAAGAGGATCGCGGTAAGCGGCGTGAATTCGGCCGGCTTCAGCACCACGGTGCAGCCGGCGGCAAGCGCGGGCGCGATCTTCCAGGCCAGCATCAGCAGGGGGAAATTCCACGGGATGACCTGGCCGACAACGCCAACCGCCTTCTGATCGGGAAAATCCTTCTCAAGCGTCTGCGCCCAGCCTGCATGATGGATGAAGTGGCGGATCGCCAAAGGCACGTCGATGTCGCGGCTCTCGCGGATCGGCTTGCCGTTGTCGATCGATTCCAGCACGGCGAACAGGCGCTGGTGGCGCTGCATGGCGCGGCCGATGGCATAGAGCACCTTGGCTCTACTGTAACCCGAACTGGCGCTCCATTTGGGCAACGCCCTTGCGGCCGCCGCGACCGCGGCGTCGATATCGGCGGCGCCCGCATCCGACACCTTGGCGAGCAGCTTGCCGGAGGACGGTTCGCTGGTATCGAAGGTCTTGCCGCTCGCCGCCGCCTTCCAGGCGCCGTCGATGAACAGCGCTTTTGCGAAATCGCGCGAGGCTAACCAGGCATCGGCTTCGTTGCGGGCTTCCGGCGCCGGGCCGTATTCCATGGCGCGATAGCGTTCGAGGATGTTCATGGGGCGGCTCCTTTACCCTCCCCCTTGTGGGGAGGGTCGATCGGCAGAGCCGATCGGGGTGGGGGTAAATGGCTAGTGGATTGGTGCATTTGACAGGTTGATTTGTTTTCTTGACCCCCACCCCGCCGCTTCGCGGCGACCCTCCCCACAAGGGGGAGGGCGCTCAAGCCATCGCGTGGCGATGGTTGGCCGAGTAGTGGCCGGTCAGGTGATGCTCGAGCTGGCGCTCGATGTCGGTAAGCAGGCTGGACGCGCCGAAGCGGAAGAGGTCCGGCTCGAGCCAGGGCCGGCCGAGCTCTTCCTTCATCAGCACCAGCCAGTCGAGCGAGACTTTCGCTGTCGAAATGCCGCCCGCCGGCTTGAAGCCGATGAGATAGCCGGTCTCCTCGAAATAGGCGCGGATGGCGCGCACCATGGCGAGGCCGATGGGAAGCGTGGCGTTGACGCTTTCCTTGCCGGTCGAGGTCTTGATGAAATCGGCGCCCGCCATCATCGCCACCATGGAGGCCAGCATCACGTTGCGCAGCGTGGCGAGGTCGCCGGTGCCGAGGATGACCTTGAGATGCGCCTCGCCGCAGGCGGCTCGCATGGCGACGATCTCGTTGAACAGCTCGCGCCACTTGGCGCCGTAAACCAGGCCGCGCGGGATGACCACGTCGATCTCGTCGGCGCCGTCGCGCACCGAGGCTTCGATCTCCTGCAGGCGTGTCGAGAGCGGCGCAAGCCCGTGCGGGAAGGCGGTGGAAACGGCGGCGACATGGACGCCGGTGCCGCGCAGCGCGTCGACCGCGGTGGCGACGAAGGGATGGTAGACGCAGACCGCTGCCGGGCGGATCGTCTCGCCGGCGATGCCGAGACCCTCGACGATATCCTTGCGTAGCGGATTGATCGCCTTGGCGCAGAGCCGGCGCACGCGCTCGTCGGTATCGTTGGAGTTCAGCGTGGTGAGGTCCATGCAGGCGATCGCCCGCAGCAGCCAGGCCGCCTGGTTGTCGGCCTTGATCGAGCGCCGTTTGGTCAGCGTGGCGACACGGCGTTCCAGCGCCGAGCGATTGACGCTGCGCACCGATTCGAGGAAGCCGAGATCGAGCTTCATGCCGGGATTGCGGGCGATGCCATGCTCGGATGGCATCGGCATGTTGGCGGCGGCACGCGCCGGCAGCGGCATAACCTTGGACGCACCGGCGCCTGCGCCGGCCTCGCGGATCGTGCTCATCTCCTGCCCTTTCACTCAGCGACCTCAGCCGAAGATAACCCGCGAAGGTGTCCTTCACGAGTCCTTCAGTGGCTCATAGCGGAAAAAGACAGCAAAAGCAGTAGATTTTTGACCGTATGGTCAAAACACCGATATTGACTGGATGGCGACTGGATGGCGACGCGCCTCAGCCGACGAAGGCGCGCTCGACGACGAAGCTGGCCGGATGGCTGAGCGAGCCCTCCTGGAAGCCGAGGCTCTCGGCAAGCTCCTTGACGTCCTTCAACATGTGCATCGAGCCGCAGATCATGATGCGGTCGGTCTCGGGATTGAGCTTGTCGATGCCGAGGTCGGAATAGAACTTGCCCGAGCCAATCAGCGCCGTGATGCGGCCCATGCGCGCCGATTCCTCGCGGGTCGTCGAATTGTAGAGCGTGACCCGGCCGCCGGTCAGCTCGCCGATCAGCGGATCGGTCTCGAGCGCGGCCACCAGCTCCTGGCCGTAGGTGAGCTCGGCATTGTCGCGGCAGGTGTGGGTGAGGATGACCTGGTCGAACTTCTCATAGGTGTCGGGATCGCGAAGCAGGCTGGCGAAGGGCGCGATTCCGGTGCCGGTCGAGATCATGAACACGCGCTTGGCGGGCGTCAGCGCATCGAGCACCAACGTGCCCGTCGACTTCTGGCGCATGATGACCGTGTCGCCGACCTCAATCTTCTGCAGCTCGGAGGTCAGCGGACCATCCGGCACCTTGATCGAGAAAAATTCGAGCTCGTCATCCCAGGCGGGGCTGGCGACGGAATAGGCGCGGAAGATCGGCTTCTCGGCATTGGGCAACCCGATCATGACGAACTCGCCGGAGCGGAAACGCAGCGACTGCGGGCGAGTGATGCGGAACGAGAACAGCCGGTCGGTGTAATGCTTCACCGACACCACGGTCTCGGCATAGACATTGGCCGGGATCGGGAACTGCAGTGGCTTTGCGCCGGCAACATTCAACGCGGATGTCGTGTTCATCAACCCAACTTTCCGGCGCGGACGCGAGACGCTGGCGCCAAACTTTCTCCTGCGCGCCCGAACGGTCAGGTTCCGGCGTGCCCTTCGCACACTGCCAAGCGGTAAGCTCTTGTGTCGGGAATTTATTAGTATACAAATGATCTTCAGGTCAAGATGGCAGCGTAAAACGCCTTTCCAAACCGAGGCATATCCGTAGTCCTGGCATTTCGGGTTTCGGCAATGAATGAGAAATTTTCGGCGTTGGCGGGAAGCGTCGTTGCCGGCATCGATGTCGGCGGAACCTTCACCGATCTGCTTTTGATCGATGGCAAGGCGGGCGGCAAGGTGCATATCGCCAAGACGCCGACGACAGTTGAAAATCAGGCCTTTGGCGTGGTCGCTGCGCTTGGCGCCACCGGCTTTCCGGTCGACGGCATCGACCTCATCGTGCACGGCACGACCACGACCACCAACGCCGTGCTGGAGCGCCGGCTGGCGCGAACCGGCATGATCACCACGCGCGGCTTCCGCGACGTGATCGAGCTTGGCAGGCGCACCCGACCGCAGCCCTACGGCATGACCGGAACCTTTGTCCCTATCATCTCCCGCGACCTGCGGCTCGAAGTGTCGGAGCGCGTCGAGGCCTCCGGCGCTGTCCGCGCCCCGCTCGACGAGGCGGAAATGCGCGATGCGGTGAAGCGGCTGCTCGTCGCCGGCTGCGAGTCGCTCGTCATCCATTTCCTGCACTCCTACGCCAACCCCGCGCATGAGCGGCGCGCGGCGGAGATCGCGGCGGAACTCTGGCCGAACGGCCACATCACCACCGGCCATGCGCTGCTTTCGGAGGCGCGGGAGTTCGAGCGCGGCGTAACGGCCGCGGTCAACGCCTCGGTGCAGCCGATCCTGGAACGCTACGTCGAGCGGCTGCGCAAGGAACTCGCCGCGAAGGGCTATGGCCGCGACTTCCTGATCATGAACGGCAATGGCGGCATGATCTCGGCCCGTTTCGTCACGCTGGAATCGGCAAAGACCGTGATGTCCGGGCCGGCCTCCGGCGTGATCGCCGCCGCCTATACCGGAAAGCGCGCCGGCTTCGGCAATCTCGTCACCTACGACATGGGCGGCACCTCGACCGACGTGGCGCTGATCCGCAATGCCGAGCCCGCCGTCTCGAACGAGATCGAGATCGAATATGCGATGCCGATTCACGTGCCGATGGTGGCGGTGCACACCGTCGGCGCCGGCGGCGGCTCGATCGCCCGCGTCGATGCCGCCGGACTGATCCAGATCGGCCCGGAAAGCGCCGGCGCCAATCCCGGTCCGATCTGCTACGGGCGCGGCGGCACCGAGCCGACCATCACCGACGCCAATCTTGTGCTGGGGCGCCTGGCGCCGAAGAAGTTGCTCGCGGTCGACAATCCGGTCACCGTCGAGCGGGTCACGGGCATATTCGAGGACAGGATCGGCAGGCGGACCGGCCTTTCCGGCGTCGACGCGGCGGGTGCGGTGCTGAGGCTCGGCAACATGAAGATGGCGGGCGCCATCCGCATGGTTTCGGTGTCGCGCGGCCACGACCCACGCGACTTCGCCCTGTTCGCCTTCGGTGGCGCCGGGCCGCTGCATGCGACGGCGCTCGCCCGCGAACTCGGCCTGCCCCGGGTGCTGGTGCCGGCGCGCCCCGGCATCACCAACGCCCTCGGCTGTGTCGTCGCCGACCTCCGCCACGACTTCGTCAATACGGTCAACCAGCCGGTGGCGAGCCTCGACGAAGCGAAGCTTCGCGAGGTATTGGAACGGCACCGGAACGAAGGCGAGGCGCTGATCGCCAAGGAAGCGGTGAAGCCGGACGCGATCCGCGTCACCCATTCCGCCGACATGCAGTTCGTCGGCCAGACGCATATCATCAACGTGCCGCTGCCCTCCTCTTCGGTCACTCGGGCAACGCTGCAGCAGCTGTTCGAGAAGGCCTATTTCGCCCGCTTCAAGGTCGAGTTGCCGGAGATCCGCGCCAACCTCGTCAACCTCAACACCTCGGTGACCGGCGTGCGGCCGCAAATCGACCTGTCGAAGCTGATCGACCCGGCGGGGCGCGCGGCGATGCTCGATGACGCGCGGCGCGAGATCCGGCCGGTCTGGTATCACGGCAGCTGGCACGACACGCCGGTCTATGCCCGCGAAAAGCTGCCGCTCGACGCCGTCATCGAGGGGCCCGCGATCCTGGAACAGATGGATGCCACCACCGTATTGGAGCCCGGCGACCATGCGCGCTCGGACGCCGACGGCAACATCATCATCGACATCGGCGAGGCCTAATATGGCAAAGCTCGACACGATCACGCTTTCGGTGCTGCAGGCTGCCCTGCAGCAGGTCTGCGACGAGATGGATTTGACGTTTTCCCGCGCCGCCTTCTCGCCGGTCATCGCCGAAGCCAATGACCGCTCGGACGGTATCTATTCGGCGGTCGATGGCTCTCTGATCGCGCAAGGCAGCCAGGGCCTGCCGGTGTTCGTCGGCGTGATGCAGTATTCGACGAAGACGGTGATCGAGATGATCGCCGACGGCCGTTGCCTGCGGCCGGAACCCGGCGACATCTACATCGTCAACGACCCCTATCTCGGCGGCACGCATCTGATGGATGTGCGCTTCGTCATGCCGGTCTACAGGGACGGCAAGATCTTTTGCTGGCTTTCCAACACCGGCCACTGGCCGGACATCGGCGGCTCGGTGCCGGGCGGCTTCTCGGCTTCGGCCACCGCGGTCGAGCAGGAAGGCTTGCGCCTGCCGCCGGTAAAACTGTTCAAGAAGGGCGTGCTCGATCCGGAGATCTACGCCATCATCTGCTCGAACATCCGCGTCGCCGACCAGCGCATCGGCGACATCCGCGCGCAGGCGGCGGCCTTGCTGATCGGCCAGGACAGGCTCAATGAAATCCTTGACCGTTACGGTGACGAAACTGTTGTCGAAGCGATCGCCGAACTGCGCCGGCGCGCCGCCGACCAGATGCGCGCCTCGATCGCGGTGATACCGGACGGCGTCTACCGCTCAAAGGCCTTTGTCGATTCCGACGGCGTGGTGAACGAACCGCTGATCATCAATCTGGCTGTCGAGAAGAAGGGCGATACGCTGACCTTCGACTTCGCCGGCTCGTCAAAGCCCTGCGCCGGGCCGATGAACAGCGTGCTGGCGACGACCTTGTCATCGGTCTATCTCGCCATGCGCCATATCTTCCCGGAAGTGCCGATCAGCGCCGGCGCCTTCGAGCCGCTGAATGTCAAGCGGCCGGAGGGCACCTTCCTCGACGCGAAATATCCGCGTCCGGTGTCGGGCTGCGCGGCTGAGGTTTCGCAGCGCATCGCCGAGGCGGTGTTCGCGGCCATGGTGCAGGCGCTGCCGGACAAGGTGACGGCGGCGCCCGCCGGCTCCAGCGGCAATTTCGCGCTCGGCGGCAACGATCCGGCGCGCGGGCGCGACTATGTCATGTACCAGATCTCAGGCGGCGGCTATGGCGGCAATGCCAACCATGACGGCTTGAGCAATGGCTGCTCGACCATCGGCATCTCCAAGTCGCCGCCGGTCGAGATCATGGAGCAGGCCTTTCCGGTGCTCTACCGGCATTATGCGCTGCGCGAAGGCTCGGGCGGCGCCGGCAAGCATCGTGGCGGCTTCGGGCTTGCCTATGAGGTCGAGATCCTGCGCGGCGAGGCACGCGCCTCCTTCGTCATGGACCATGGCCGCTTCGGGCCGCAAGGCGCGCTCGGCGGCAGGGACGGCGCGCCGAACAGCGTAACGGTGTTTAGAGGCGGCGAGGCGCATGTGCCGCCGCATCTTTCGAAGGAACAGGACATCGCGCTCAAGGCCGGCGACCGCGTGCGCGTCGGCACGCCAGGCGGCGGCGGCTATGGCGATCCGCGCCAACGCGACCCGCAGCTGATCGCCGAGGATGTCAGGCTCGGCTACTATACGGCAGAGCAGGCCAGCGAGATGTTCGGGATCGATCCCACCGGTTAATCAAGCCAGCTTCGCCAGCAGCCGCAGGAAGGTCGCGGATTCCTTGGCGGTGAGTGGCGCGAGAGTCTCCTCGGTGATGGTGCGGGCGAGCGGGATCAGCCGTTCGATCGCCTCGCGGCCTTCCGGCGTCAGATTGACCAGCAGCCGTCTTTTGTCGACCTCGTGCTTGGAAAGCTCGACCAAACCGCGCGCCTTCAGCCGGTCGATGACGCCCTTCACGGTGGCGGCGTCCATGGCGATCAGCGTGCCGAGCTGGTTCTGCGAGGTCTCGCCGATGTCGTAGAGCTTGGCGAGGGCAGCGAATTGCGGCGGCGTCAGGTCGGCGATGTGCGAAGCAAAGATCGCGACATGGCGCTGATGCGCCTTGCGCAGGATAAAGCCGACCTGGTCCTGCAGGTGATAGTTGTTTTCGTCCGGTTCATCGGCCTCGACAAGCCGCAGCAGATTGTCCTCGCCGCTCATCTCAAACCGTCCCATGCCTTGATGTCGCTTGCAGCGAGACCGCCCATGCGGTTGTGGACGCGCGGCCCGCAGGTCATGGCCAGGCAGAACAGGATCTCGTCCGGGCGCGGGCCATCGCTGAGGCCGACCTCCATGGCGTCGAAATGGCTGCGCACATAGGCGGCGTTGATGTGGCCGAGCGGCACGTCGAGCCGCGCGCCGAAAGCGCCGACCTTCTTTGCCGAGGGCACGATCGCCTTGGCGTCGCCCAGACGTTCCCGCATGGCGTAGCCGCCCGGCACATGCCACAGCGCGCCGTGCTCCAGTTCGCCGGCGCAACCGACGATGGCGCCCTTGCCGTAGCCGTCGATCTTCTTCACGTCGCCGCCAAGCGCTGCGATCAGTCTGTCGGAGAGCAACAGCCCGAGCGGCTTCAGGTCCTCCATCGCGCCCTGCAGGTCCTCGACATAGCGGCCGGCGAACGGATTCTTGACCACGGCGAGAGCGGCCGCGCGGCGGCGCGGTTCTTTCGCCACGGGGCCACCGTCATGGAAAATCTCCTCGGTCAGAACCGAGACCTTGCGGATCGGGAATTCAGGCATGGGCAGTTTCCTTCGCTTTATGCTTGTTGGGCGCGGCGAGCGCCACTGAACCACTGATGCGGGTTTGACCGGCAAGGAACAGCGCTGAGGCGGCGATCAGGCTGCGTCGGCGAAAATCTTCAGCGACGGCAAGGCCGATGTCCAGCGCCCGCGCCGCCTCGCCGGGTAAAAGCGCGCCTACGCTTTGCGTGACCAGCCGGTCACCGAGATCGCTGTCGGGCGCCAGATCACGTGCCGGCACGCGCTGGATCGCCGGATGTCCAGGCAGGTCGACGGCATTGGCAATCAGCGTCGCCGCCGCATCAGCCTCGGCGCCGGTCCGTGCCAGCACGGTGACCGCGTCGGCGATGCCCAGCGAAAATGAACGGCCGCGCCAGCCGCTGGTGGCGATGCCGCACACGCCATCCTCGGCGTGGATGGTGATGCGGTCAGCGAGGCCGTGCCCGGTGCCGGCGATCGCCAGCGTCATCGACTGGGCTTCGCTGAGATGGATGGCGCTGTCACCGCCATTGTTGACATAGGCGCGATCGAGCCGGCGCCCGGCGCGCAGCGAGCTTAGAATTTCGTCGGCTACCGAACCTGCTACGGCAGCCATGGGCGTGATGAAGCTTTCCGCCAGCGGCACGACGGCAGCCTCCATGCGCCGTGCCGTCGGGCCGGCGAATGTTCGTGGTTTCAATGATGCCGGGCGACGCAGTTCGGAAAGCTCCTCGACCAGCTCGGTCAGGATCGTCTGGAAGCGCGCGACGGCCTGCGCATAGGCGGCACGGCATTCAGCCACCTCGCCAAAGACCTCGACGATAAGGTCGATCGGCCCATGGTTGAGATGAAGCCGCCTGCCGTCGGCAAGCCAGTGCGCCTGTGGGCCGTTCATCAGCCGGCCCCGTTCGCCGCGGCACGCCGCAGCTGCGCCAGCGGCGGCCAGGGGTTGTTGACCGGCGCGCCGGTGCCGCGGCGCGGATTGAGGTACTCGCCGCCCCTGGCGAGGATGTCCTCGACGCTCCGGATCTCGTTCTCATAGCCGCCGAGCCGGACATAGTCGTCGCGGCGCATGGTGAATTCGATCGGCGCGACCAGCGCCGGCGTCGGCACATAGCCGAAGCCGCCTTCCGGCACGCGGGTGACGTCGACCATCAGCGTGATGCCGCCGCCCGGCCAGACATAAACCGGCGCGCCGCCGACCGTCACATAGGTCTTCAGGCCCTGCACCGAGCGGGTGAGGTTGATCGGGTTTTCGGTGACGCCGGCGCGCAGCGAACCGCCGGCGCCGCCAATGAAGAGAACGGTGCAAAGCGCCGGCTCGCAATTGTCCTCGATGAGGCCGACGGATTTCTGCAGCCGCTGCGGGAACGCCTTCTCGACCGGCTTCAGCTGATCGTCGAGCTCGTAATAGGCGAATTGCTCGCCGGTGGTCGAAACCATGAGCAGCGACAGGCCAGGACGCGCGCCCTTCTTGGCGTTCCAGTCGCCAAGGATCGACAGCGGGTCGGAAATCGTGGTGCCGCCCCAGCCGAGGCCGGGCTCCGAGACCTTGAAGTAGCGGCCCGGGGTCGAGCGGCGGCCGATGATTTTTATGCCCGTGTCCTCCCAGCCCAGCACCTTACCGGCCTGATGCTCGGAGACGACGCCGGTGATGTGGTCGTCGACCACCACCACCTCGTCGACCAGCCCGCGCCATTGCGTGGCGAACATGCCGATGGTGGCCGAGCCGCAGCCGACGCGCATGCGGTGCTCGATCTTGCCGTCGATGACCGGCGCCTTGCCGGCCTCGACGATGACCGTGGCCCCACCATCGATGGTGAGCTCGACCGGCTTCCTGTTGCAGAGGTTGAGCAGCGCATCGCAGGTAGCGCGTCCCTCCGCCTTCGAGCCGCCGGTGAGGTGATGGACGCCGCCGAGCGACAGCATCTGCGAGCCGTATTCGCCTGTGGTGACGTGGCCGATCGCCTCGCCTTCCGACCGCACGGTCGCCGTCTCGTCGCCGATGTGGCGGTCGGTGTCGATCTTCACCTTGACGCCGCAGTAGGAGAAGATGCCTTCGGTGACGACGGTGACCAGATCGACGCCTTCGACCTCCTGGCTGACGATGAAGGGCGCCGGTTTATAGTCGGGATAGGTGGTGCCGGCGCCGATCGCGGTAACGAAGCGCCGGCCGGTGTTCACCAGTTCGCCGTTCCACGCTTCGCCCTCGGCGACGAAAGGCACGACCGCGCCGCCGGTCTCGGCCGCATGATCGAGGATGGTCAGCGGATCCATGCGCACGATGCGGCCGCCGACATTGCCGTAGCGGTCGCAGGCGCCGGTGCGGCCGTCGGCGATGTAGCACATCACCGGGCAGGCATCGCAGCGGATCTTCTCCGCCACCTGCTTCTCGCCCGGATCATGGGTTTCGAATCGTTCGGCAAGCTCGCTCATCGGCGCGCCTCCTTCTCGCGGATCGCCGCCAGGATGCGGCTCGGCGTCGCCGGCACCTTGGTGACCAGAACGCCGGCGGCGTGACGTATGGCGTTGAGGATCGCCGGCGCGGTCGGGATCAGCACATGCTCGCCCAGGCCCTTGGCGCCGAAGGGTCCTTCCGGATCCGGAACCTCGATGAGGATATGCTCGACCGGCGGCACGTCGCCGATTGTCGGGATGAGATAGTCGTGCAGGTTCTCGGTGCGGCCGGGGATGTATTCCTCCATCAGCGCCATGCCGATGCCTTGCGCGATGCCGCCCTCGATCTGGCCCTCGACCAGCAGCGGGTTGATTGCCTTGCCGACATCATGCGCGGCGGTGATCTTGATCAGCTTCACCGTGCCGAGCTTGAGATCGACCTCGAGCTCGGCGATCTGCGCGCCGTAGCCATAGACGGCGTAAGGCTTGCCCTGTCCCTTGGCGTCGAGCGGCAGCGTCGGCGGGTCGTAGGTTTCCTCCGTGACGAACACCAAACCGTCGGCATCAGCCTTTAGTGCCGACAGATCGATGCGCCGCGCCGCGTCGCCTTCCTGGATTGAGATACTTGCGCCATCGAGCGCGATCGAAGCCTGATCGGACACATTGGCAAAGCGCAGGATCTTTTCGCGCAGCGCACGCCCTGCTTTCTCGGCGGCCTTGCCAGTGACAAAAGTCTGACGCGAGGCGGATGTCTTGCCGGCGTCGGGCGTGATGGCGGTGTCGGCGCTCTTCAGCCGGAATTTGTCCAGCGGCAGGCCAAGCGCGTCGGCGCAGATCTGCGTGATGACCGTGTTCGAGCCCTGGCCTATATCAACGGCGCCCTGATGCAGCACGACGTCGCCAGCGGCACAGATGCCGACCTTGATCGTCGAGGGATTAGGCAGCGAAGTGTTGCCGCAGCCATACCAGCAGGAGGCGACGCCGACGCCGCGTTTGCTTGCCCCATTGGCGGCGTTGAAGGCTTCGGCCTCGGCAAGCGCACGTAACCAATGCGGGCGAAGCGCTTCCAGGCATTCGCCGATGCCGACGCCGGACTCCAAACGCTGTCCAGTGACCGTTTCGGAGCCGTTCCGAAGGCAGTTCTTCAAGCGAAAATCGATGCGGTCCATGCCGAGCTTGCCGGCAAGCTCGTCATAGAGCGTCTCCTGCATGATGGTCGACTGTGGCACGCCGAAGCCGCGGAAGGCGCCGGCAATCGGACCGTTGGTGTGGATCGCGTAGCCCGTCGCCCGGTAGTTCGGCGTCAGATAGGGACCGGAGGCATGCACCGGCACACGGTTGGCGACCGTCGGGCCCCAACTGGCATAGGCGCCGGTGTTGAAGTCGCCTGAGAACACCATGCCGGTAATGCGGCCTTCGGCATCCGCGCCGATGGTCGCCGTCATTTCGGCGGGATGGCGCTTGGTGGTCGACATCATCGATTCATTGCGCGTGTAGGCAAGTGCTGCCGGCCGGCCCGTTTTCATCGCCACCAGGCCGATGAGAGGTTGCAGCGAGACGTCGAGTTTCGAGCCGAACCCGCCGCCGGTGGCGGTCGGCACGATGCGCACCTTCTCGACGGCGAGGCCGAGCACCTTGGCCGTCTCGTCGCGGTCCATGTAGGGCGCCTGCGTGCAGGCGACCACGACGAGTGTGTCGCCGTCCATGTAAGCATAGCCGGCTTCCGGCTCGATATAGGCATGCTCGACGAAGGACGTCTCGATGGCGCCGGACACGGTGACAGCGGCGGCAGCCAGCGCAGTTTCAGGATCGCCCCGCTCGACCAGGCCCGAGGTGAGCAGGTTCGCCGGTCGGTGGCTGTGGATCAGCAAGGCGCCGTCGGCTTTCGCCTCGGCGGGCTGCAGCACTTGCGGCAGCTCCGTCCAGCTGATCGGAAAATCCGTCAGGTCGAGATCGAGGATCGCTTCGCGCTCGCCCGCCACCAGCGCCACCGCCTCGCCGCGGAGACGCACGAAGCCCTCGGCGAGCGCGGGCTGGTCGGCAAAGGGGCCGATGGCCCCGAAGCAGTTCTTGCCCGGAATGTCGGCCGCGGTGAAGACGCCGGCGATGCCGGGACGCGCGTCCGCCCACGCCTCCAGATCGCCGAAGCTGAAGCGGGCGTGATAATGCGGCGAGCGGACGACGAGCACGGCCAGCGCATCGGCCGGGAAGCTGTCGCCGCCGAACTTCTCGTCGCCCGTAACCTTGGGCACGCCATCAAGGCGGACGGGAGAGGCGCCGACAGCGTGGCCGACCTCGGGCAAGCGAAAGTCGAGTTTGCCATCAAATCCGCAAAGCTGGGGCTGCCCCTCACCCTTACCCTCTCCCCGCGAAGAACGGGGAGTGGGGGGCGTCGGCGATGGAGTTCGTCCCTTCTCCCCGTCATTATACGGGGAGAAGGTGTCGGCAGGCGGATGAGGGGCAGCGCCGAACGCCGATGGTTCGCCCGCCGACCGTCCTGCACTCATGACCGCGGCAATGATCTTCCGATAGCCGGTGCAGCGGCAGAGCACGCCGCCGAGCGCATCCTGCGTCTCGGCCTCGCTCGGCGTCGGGTTGCGTTCCAAAAGCGCGGTGGCAGCCACCAGCAGGCCCGGCGTGCAGATGCCGCACTGCGCTGCGCCGTGCTCCAGGAACGAGACCTGCAAGGCGGAGAGCCTGCCATTGGCGAGGCCCTCGATCGTGGTGACACAAGCTCCGGAGACGGAGGCCGCTGGCACCAGGCAAGCGCAGACCGGATCGCCGTCGATCAGAACGGTGCAGGCGCCGCAATCGCCGGCGTCGCAACCGACTTTGGTGCCGGTCAGCCTCAGCTCTTCGCGCAAAACCTGCGACAGCCGCCGCACCGGCGGCACCGAGACGCTGACGGCGGCGCCATTGACCTCGAAGGCGATGTCGGTGCGTTCCATGCCGGGCTGGTCCATGTTCATGCCGCCACCTTGCTTTCGCCGAGGCCGACGGCGGCACGCACGGCGCGTGCAACGATCTCGCGCGCCGCATCTTGCCGATATTCGGCGCTGCCGCGCACATCGCCGATCGGCGATAGTTCATCGATCGGCGCGGAAAGGACGGTGTCGGCAAGCGCGGGCGCGACCGGCTGGCCGCGCAAAGCGGCCTCGACGCCGGCCAGACGG
>NZ_JHQR01000124.1 GCF_014843825.1 Mesorhizobium silamurunense | reverse complement strand
CGCCGGCCGGTGCGGGCCTTCGGCAAGCACGGGGGCGCCGGTGCGCTCCTTGAGCCGCGCCGCCAGGGGCGAATGGTCGCGGTGGGTATGGCTGACGAAGATGTGGCTGACCGGCCTGCCGCCGATCGCCGCGAGCAGTGTTTCGAGATGCTCATCGTCATCCGGCCCCGGATCGATCACGGCCAGCGTCTCGCGGCCGACAAGGTAGCTGTTGGTGCCGTGGAAGGTGAAAGGGCTTGGGTTTCGGGCGGTAATGCGCCGGACGCCCGGCGCGACCGTGACCGCCTGACCATAGGCAGGATCGAAGCGTGTGTCGAATTCAAGCGTCATGCCGGATCCTGCTGCTTGAGCGGCAAAACGATTGCCGCTTCCCCCGTAAGCCAATATAGGAAAATCAATGCATGTCGCCCAAAAGTGCGCAGCGGTTTTGGGACAACGACATGCATCAAGACAAATTTTAAAGCGCGTCGCCTTCTCCGCGACGCGCTTTAAAGCCAGCAAATCAGCCACAACGAGGAAGACCATGGCAACTGCAACCACGATGCGCCCGCTCGTTTCTCTCGCTCTGCCCGACCAGGGCGCGGCCCGGTTCGCGAGCCAGCTCTTTCTGGCGCTTGCCGGAACGCTGCTCCTCACCCTGTCGGCCAAGACGAAGGTGGTGCTCGGCCCTGTCGACATCTCGCTGCAGACGCTCGCCGTGCTGCTGATCGCCTCGGCCTTCGGCATGCGCCTCGCCGTCGCGACGCTCATTCTCTACCTCGCCGAAGGCGCTTTTGGCTTGCCGGTGTTCCAGGGCACGCCGGAAAAGGGCCTTGGGGTCGCCTATATGCTCGGCTCCACCGGTGGCTACCTCGCCGGCTTCGTGGTGATGGCGGCGATCGCCGGCTGGGCCGCAGACCGCGGCTGGGACCGCCATCCCTTCAAGCTGTTCGGCGCGATGCTTGTCGCCGAGATCGTGATGATGGCGATGGGCTTCGCCTGGCTGGCGGCGCTGATCGGGCCGGAAAAGTCGTGGCAGTTCGGCGTCGCGCCGTTCATCGCCGGCGACCTGATCAAGGTGGCGCTGGCTGCCAGCCTCGTACCGGCCGTCTGGGCGCTGCTGCCGAAGCGGTCGTGATCCGAGAAAAGGAAAAGAGGGCCGGTGGGCTAAGCGTCCGCCGGCCGTTTTTCATGATGCGGGAGTAGCGTCGGGAAGAATTCGCAGCCGCCAATTGACAAGCCGGTGCACGAAACCTAAGCACGGGCAACTTGGCGTCTGGGCGGGGGCTCGGTAGTTCAAGGAGAGCCTGTTGAAAGGAATTATCCTTGCCGGCGGCAGCGGGACACGTCTTTATCCCCTTACATTAGCCGTATCTAAGCAAATCCTGCCGATCTACGACAAGCCGATGGTCTATTACCCGCTGAGCGTGCTGATGCTCGCGGGAATCCGCCAGATACTGGTCATTTCAACTCCGCGCGACTTGCCGGTCTTCCGGGAATTGCTGGGCGACGGTTCCGAATTCGGGCTGGAGCTCTCCTATGCGGAGCAGCCGCAACCTAATGGCCTCGCCGAGGCTTTCATCATCGGCCGCGACTTCATCGGCAAGGACAACGTGTCGATGATTCTCGGCGACAACATCTATTTCGGCGAGGGCTTGTCGCATCTTTGCCGTGCCGCGGCGACACGCGAAGGCGGCGCCTCGGTGTTCGCCTACCATGTCGACGACCCGCAACGCTACGGCGTGGTCTCGTTCGACAAGACCGGCAGGGCTTTGACGATCGAGGAGAAGCCTCAGAAGCCGAAGTCCAACTGGGCCGTCACGGGTCTCTATTTCTACGACAACGATGTCGTCGATATCGCCTCGATGATCCGTCCCTCGGCGCGCGGCGAGCTGGAGATCACGGCGGTCAACAATGTATATCTCGAACGCGGCGAACTGCAGGTGCATCAGCTTGGCCGCGGCTATGCCTGGCTCGACACCGGCACGCATGACAGCCTGCATGAAGCTTCATCATTCGTGCGCACGATCGAGCATCGTCAGGGTATCAAGGTCGCGTGCCCGGAGGAAATCGCCTTCGAGCAGGGCTGGCTCGGCGCCGAAAAGGTTCTGGAACGCGCGGCGCGCCTGGGCAAGAATGAGTATGCCGCCTATCTGCGCAGGCGCGTTGCCGATCTGACGGAGGAACGGGGTGCTTGAGGTCAGGCCGCTCGGCCTTGATGGCGTGCTGGAGATCGTGCCGAAGCGGCACGGCGACGCACGCGGCTTTTTCAGCGAGACCTGGAATGCCGCACGTTTCGCCGAGGCCGGCATCGATCTCGCCTTCGTGCAGGACAACCATTCCTATTCCGCGGCCGCCGGCGTGCTGCGCGGCCTGCACTACCAGCTTGCGCCGCGTGCCCAGGACAAGCTGCTGCGTGTTATCCGGGGCAGCGTGTTCGATGTCGCGGTCGACATCCGCCGCGCCTCGTCGACCTTCGGCAAATGGGTCGCGCTGGAGATATCGGCGCAGAAGGGCAACCAGATCCTGGTACCGAAAGGGTTCGCGCACGGCTTCGTCACGCTCGTGCCGGATACCGAGGTGCTGTACAAGGTGACCGACACCTATTCGCCCGAGCATGACCGGTCGATCCGCTTCGACGATCCGGCAATCGGCATAAAATGGCCGGCGATCGCCGCCGGATTCCAGCTTTCGGACAAGGATCGCAACGCGCCATTGCTTGGCATGGCCGAGGTGTTTGCGTGAGGAGAGACGGCGGCATGAATTTCCTGGTCACGGGTGGCGCCGGCTTCATCGGCTCCGCCGTCTGCCGGCATCTGTGCGCCAACCCGGCTTACCGCGTCACCAATCTCGACAAGCTGACCTATGCCGGCAACCTCGCATCGCTCAGGCCGATCGAGAACGCGCACAACTACCGTTTCGAGCAGGCCGACATCTGCGACGAGCGCGCGGTGCTGGAGATTTTGCGCCGCGACGACATCGACGTCGTCATGAACCTCGCCGCCGAGAGCCATGTCGACCGTTCGATCGACGGCCCCGGCGCTTTCATCGAGACCAATATCGTCGGCACCTACCGTATCCTGAACGCCGCGCTGGACTACTGGCGCCGCCTGTCCGAGGAGCGCAAGGCCGGCTTCCGCTTCCACCATGTCTCGACCGACGAGGTGTTCGGCGACCTGCCTTTCGACGGCGGCATGTTCGTCGAGGAGACGCCCTATGCGCCGTCCTCGCCTTATTCGGCTTCGAAGGCAGCATCGGACCATCTGGTGCGAGCCTGGCACGAGACCTACGGCCTGCCGGTCGTGCTTTCCAACTGCTCGAACAATTACGGCCCCTATCATTTCCCCGAAAAGCTCATCCCGCTGGTCATCCTCAACGCGCTCGACGAGAAGCCGCTGCCGGTCTACGGCGCAGGCGCCAATGTGCGCGACTGGCTGTTCGTCGAGGATCATGCGCGCGCATTGGAGCTTGTCGCGACGAAGGGGCGGCCGGGCGAGAGCTACAATGTCGGCGGCAATTCCGAGCGCACCAATCTCGGCGTCGTCGAGACGATCTGCGATCTTCTCGACTCGAGACGACCGCGCGCGGGCGGCGCGAGCTACCGCGACCTGATCACCTTCGTCACCGATCGCCCCGGCCATGACCGCCGCTACGCGATCGACGCCTCCAAGATCGCGCGCGACCTCGGCTGGGCGCCGCGCGAGAATTTCGACAGCGGCCTGGCAAGGACGGTCGACTGGTATCTCGACAACAAATGGTGGTGGGGGCCGATCCGCGAGCAGCGCTACAACGGCGAGCGGCTCGGCCAAGGCCTGATGGAAAACGGTCCGACCGAACACAAGAAGGTCGAAAAGAGCCCGATCGGAAGCAGCCCCGTCGGAAGCAAGGTCGAAAACGGCAAGGCCGAGAGCAGGGAGGGGGCCGCGTGAGGCTCGCCGTCACCGGACGCGAAGGCCAGGTAGCCGCCAGCCTGATCGAGGCGGCAAAGGGCGGCAGGGATGTGGAAGTCGTCGCCGTCGGCCGCCCGGCGCTCGACCTGGCGCGGCCCGATACTGTGTTTTCCGCGCTCGAGGCGGCAAGGCCGGACATCGTCGTTTCCGCTGCCGCCTACACCGCCGTCGACCAGGCCGAGGACGAGAAGGAATTGGCCTTCGCCGTGAACGCAACCGGCGCCGGCAAGGTGGCCGAGGCGGCGGTAGGGCTCGGCGTTCCCATCATCCACCTGTCGACCGACTATGTCTTCGACGGCACCAAGGACGGCGCCTATGTCGAGACCGACGAGACTGCGCCGCTCGGCGTCTACGGCGCCTCCAAGCTCGCCGGCGAGCAAGCCGTGGCGGCCGCCAATCCGCGCCACCTCATCCTGCGCACCGCCTGGGTCTACAGCCCCTTCGGCAAGAACTTCGTCAAGACCATGCTGAGGCTGGCTAGCGACCGCGACGAGATTTCGGTCGTGGCGGACCAATGGGGCAATCCGACATCCGCGCTCGACATCGCCGACGCGATCCTGCATGCGGCGGCGAGGCTGGAGGCCGACAAGAATTTCGCCGCCTTTGGCGTCTATCACTTGGCCGGCGAGGGCGAGACCAACTGGAGCGGCTTTGCCCGTCACATCCTCGACACAAGTCGGGCGTTTGGTGGCCCGCGCGCGAGCGTGCGCGATATCACAACGGCGGACTATCCGACGAAGGCGCGGCGCCCGGCCAACTCGCGGCTGTCGAGCGCGAGGTTTAAGGGTGTGTTTGGATGGACGACGCCCGAGTGGCGGGAGTCGGCGGAGAGGGTGGTGCGCCGGCTGGGGGGCGGCGAGACGAAACAGGCTTTGAGTGCATGAACGAAAATCCGTCGCCTAAGAATCTGGAGAACGCCGCGCCGCGACCGGAGGGCGCTGGCAGGGCTGCGCCAAAAGCTCGAACGACAGCAAAGCGTGCGATCGCGAAGCCAGCCCCGAAGCGCACATGCATCATGGTGCTCGGCATGCACCGCTCGGGAACAAGCGCGCTGACGAGGGCGGTCAGCTTGCTCGGTGCGGAGTTGCCGAAGAATCTGCTGGGGTCCAACCCGTCAAATCCGGGCGGACATTGGGAGCCGCAACGCCTCATCGAACTGCACGACAAGATGCTTGCCGAGGCCGGCAGCCGTTGGGACGATTGGCGCTCGTTTGACCCCAACGACCTTGGGACCGCGCGCTTGCAATTCTACAAGGCCGAAATCGCCAAAGTGATCGACGAGGAGTATGGCAGCGCCTCGCTTTTCGTCCTGAAGGAGCCCCGTATTTCGCGCTTCGTGCCGCTCTATGCGGAAATTCTCGAACGAATGCATATCGATGTTCGCTACACGCTGGTCTCGCGCAATCCGTTGGCCGTGATCGCTTCACTGGCGAATCGGGACGGCTTTACGGCGGGCTTCAGTTCTCTTCTTTGGCTTCGACATGAACTGGATGCCGAGCGCGCGACGCGGGGCCAGTCACGCATCTTCTTGTCCTATGAAGGTCTGCTCGACGATTGGCGACACGGGATCGAGGGGATCACGAGCACTCTTGGGATCGATTGGCCGCAGCCGAAAATGGAGTGGCAGTCTTTGTTGGCCACGCATTTTTCGGCCGACAATCAGCACTTTACGGCCACCACCGACTTGCTCGACGCGGACCCACGCGTCGCCGACTGGGTCAAGGATGCATATGCGGCCCTGACGGCGCTCAGGTCCAATGACATCGATTTGATTGCCACAGCAAACCTCGATCGAGTCAGAGCAGAATTTGATTCCGTTCCTAAAATATTTGGTGAGGCTTTTTTCCTCGAACTCGACGGCCGTTTACGAGCGCTTCACCGGGAGAAGATTGTCCAGCACCAATTGATCGAACAGCGCGACGACGAGATCGAGAAATTGAGGCGCGAGTACATGCAAAAGATCTTGGAGGCTCAGGCGAAGGCAGAGAGCCTCGAAGCGGATCGCGCTGAACTGCAAATTCTTGCAGGAGAATCCGTTTCTTTGGCGGATGAGCTTGAGGAATCTCAGGCTATCGTCGCCGATCTAAACCAACAGATACAGGCTTTCCAGGCGGAAAGACTGGCATTGCAAATTCAATTGAACGAGAAGCTTCCATGCCCCTCAACTGGGATCGATGCCCACTCGCCTTCTTTTCTCGCTCTCTCTAAGGCCCCGGGCGAGCAGGAAGAAGTCGGTATCCGTATGGACGATACAAAACTTATAGCTTTCTATCTTCCTCAATTCCACAGAATAGTTGAAAACTCAGAGTGGTGGGGACCCGGTTTTACAGAATGGACAAATGTTGCTCGGGCAACGCCGAATTTCGTTGGTCATAATCAACCAAGGATTCCTCGTGAATTGGGGTACTATGACCTAACAAATCCTGACACTCTGAGAGAGCAGACCGATCTGGCCAAGCTTTACGGACTGAATGGATTTTGCTTTTATTATTATTGGTTTAGTGGCAGAAGGATACTTGAAAAGCCGGTAGATTTATTTATAAAATCTGATATAGAATTTAAATTTTGTATGTGCTGGGCTAATGAAAACTGGACGCGTGCATGGGACGGCGATACAAAAAGCGTTCTGCTGGAACAAAAGTATGCAGAAGGGGACGCAGAAGCCTTCATCGACTCCATGCTCGGCTACTTCAATGACGAACGGTACATAAAAGTTGGTGGAATGCCGCTATTGGTCGTCTATCGAGCCAAGGATATACCAGACCCACGGCGCTGGTTTGCTATTTGGCGGGATCGCGTGGCTGCTAATGGGTTTCCAGGTATTCACATCAGCGTGGTAGATTTCTATGACATATCCACGCCCCAGGAGGTCGGGGCTGACTCGTTGGTCGAGTTTCCTCCCCATAAATTCAACGGACCGCAGAACCGTCCCTCGAAGTTTCCGTCTTTCACCAATGCGAATTTCTCCGGCGGTATTGTCGACTATCGGAAAATGATCGCCCAAAGCGCCAATCGTCCGAAGCCGTCATTCAATATGTTCAGGGGCATTATTCCGGGATGGGACAATACCGCCCGTAGACAGAACAACCCCACAATTGTGGTCAATTCGTCGCCCGAACTGTACGGCGAATGGCTTCGCTTCCTACGCTTTCAGGCTCGGCAGGATCATCCGGACCCAGAAGGCCGCCTTGTATTTGTCAATGCTTGGAATGAGTGGGGCGAGGGATGCTATCTCGAGCCCGACCAGCGATGGGGGCTTTCTTATCTCGAGGAAACGCTTCGCAGTAAATTCTACGACCGCGCAAGAGAACCCGTCGGGGCAGACGAAGCGCGGTCGCGTTTGTTCGATCGGCTCGTAGCCCCGACGAAGGACGAGGATTTTTCGGAGACGCAAATTCCCATCGAGGCTCTGGCAGCCATAGTGCCTCCAAGCCGGATAGCCATGGGAGCATCAAAGCTGCTGCGGAGATGGCCCCCGCTGCATTCGCTAGCCGCATATTTCTATAAGCGTTTGCTGATCGCGAAGCAGGTGAGCAATGGATAACGTAGCTATTGTGGCTCATTTCGACGCAAATGATCGTGTCGAAACCAATTTCATCGAGCTATTGGTTTGCTTATCGAAGAGGTTCGATCGTATCGTTTTGGTAACAACGAGCGAGATAAAGGAAGATATTGTAGATAAAATCCCAAAGATAATTGTTATCAGTAGGCCAAACTTTGGATACGATTTTTGCAGTTATAGAGTTGGTCTAACTTATGCTTTTGAAAATTTTGAATTGAAAAATGCTTTATTGGTGAATTCTAGCTTTGCTGTCTTGTCATCTGGTATTTTTGACAAAACTCTGTCAAGAATGCTAGAGTTGGTGCCTGAATTCGACGTTGTCGGCTCGACGGAGTCGTACCAATTCTCTTGGCACGTGCAATCATACCTGGTATTATTGGGAACCGGAGTTGTTAGCGCTCCGTGGTTCCAGAGCTTTCTTGGCGGTGTCGAGCCGACCAACTCAAAATTCGAGATCATAACCAGGTTTGAAATCGGCCTGTCTTCGGCGTTCCGAAGCAATAACGTTAAAGTTGCAACGCTTCTGCAACCATCCCCTGAGCAACTTGAGCATGCTGGCCTGAATGCCGAGGGCAGGAAACAACATGTTTCTGGCCGAGCATTCCTCTCCAGAGCGACCCCGTTGGGGTACCAGTTCAACCCTGCCCATCATCTTGCAGAGCTTGTTGCCCGGGAGCTAGGCTATGTAAAACTAGAGGTTCTGAGGGAGAATCCCCATCAAATCGATCTTGCCTTCGTCGATGAGGTTTGCGAACGGGAACGCCTCGTCGAAATACAAGGAATGCTTAGCCGCAGCAGAGCCAACTACACGCGCGGGAGCGACAACCTTTCCACTCTCAAAGCTGCGACCAGCCCCATTCCTGTGACGAAGCTTGCAAGATGGCGACGTTCAAAGCCGGGGGAGGTGGATGTGGCTGTTATGGTACACTTGCATTATGTCGAGATGATTTCTGATATCCATAGGTTGCTTAAGAATATTGTTTTACCTTTCGATATTCACGTTACGACGGCATTTGAAGGATTTTACAACGAAGTTTTTTCGAAGTTTTCTGAATTGGCGCAAAGTGTTTCCATATACTGCTCGGAAAATAGAGGTCGGGATATCGGGCCATTTGTCTCTGTCTATCGCAGCGGTGCTCTTGACCGGTATAAGGCTGTTTTGAAAATCCATTCGAAGAAAAGCGCCTACAGCGATAATGGGATTCTTTGGAGAGATACGCTATACAACTCGCTCGCTGGCGATTCATTGACCGTGTTGAGGTCTCTCGAACTGATCAAATCGGGTGAGGCCGGCATCGTCGGACCGCACCGATATTACCTGACTAGTGACCGGTTTTGGGGCGCGAACCGCAGTACGGTGCGAAGGCTGCTGGAAGAGATGACCGGTTTCCATCCCGAAGCCAACGTGGAACTGGGTTTTTTTGCCGGCTCGATGTTTTGGTTCGCGCCACGGGCGCTTTCACCTCTGAAGGAGGTAGCCGAGACGAGTCTCGTTTTCGAGGCGGAAAATGGTCAACAGGACGGCACCCTGGCACATGCTATCGAAAGGGTGTTTTGCCCAATCGCACGCAGTCAAGGTTTCGCAGCATCCAGCGTTATTCTTCGAGGAAAGGATATCCACCAATATTCGACAGTTGAGAACGACGTTCCAGTGTTATGATGAGCTTGCTGCGGCGCTTTGACCACATAGAGCAAAATAGGGCAGTGCCGTGACGCTTGTGCTCTCCCTCATTCGTCGCGAGGTTGCCGGTCGCTATCGCGGATCAGCGCTTGGGCTGTTATGGTCGTTCCTCAATCCGCTATTTATGCTAGCGGTCTACACTTTCGTTTTCGGCGTGGTGATGAAATCGCGCTGGACAATCCCAGGACAGCAGGGGGCGACGGATTCTACTGGCGAGTTTGCAGTCATCCTCTTTTGTGGCCTGATCGTCTTCCAGTTTTTTGCGGAAGTCGTTTCACTATCGCCCGTGCTGATCGTGGGCAACGTGAACTACGTCAAGAAGATCGTATTCCCGATCCAGATACTGCCCGTGGTGTCGGCCGGCGCGGCACTGTTTCACGCTGCTGTCAATTTAGTTGTTCTGCTTGTCTTTGCGGTTGTTGTGTTCGGTAGCATTCCGCCGACGGCAGTTCTGGCCCCTTTAGTGTTCGCGCCGTTGGTAATCCTCGTGCTCGGTATCGCCTGGATATTAGCATCGATCGGCGTCTATTTTCGTGACATGAGCCAGATCGTAGCGCCGCTCGTGACGGCTACCATGTTCCTGTCGCCAGTGTTTTTCCAGAGGACGTCGCTACCAGCGTGGCTGCAGCCATGGCTTTCGGTCAATCCACTCGCCGTTCCAGTCGAGAGTTTCCGCGCTGTGGTTCTCTTCGGCACGCAGCCCAATTGGACAGCGCTCGGTTACTACACACTGGCAGCGGTCGCCATTGCATTTATCGGCTATCAGTTTTTCCAGAAGACCCGCAGGGGTTTTGCCGATGTCCTCTGATAAATTCGAGACTGGCGGTCGCGATCAAAATGTCGCTATCCGCGTGCGCAATGTGTCGAAGCACTACGTGATGTTTGAGCGACCTGAGGACCGTTTCAAACAGATGGTCGTGCCACGGCTGGAGCGGCTGATCGGCCGCCCGCCGCGCCGGTATTTTCGTGATTTCGCCGCTCTGTCGGGTGTCACGTTCGAAATCGGGAGGGGCGAGACCGTTGGCATCATTGGTCGCAATGGTTCGGGCAAGTCGACCCTGCTGCAGATCATCTGTGGCACTCTGCAGCCGACCAGCGGCTCCGTTGAGGTCAATGGTCGCATTGCCGCGTTGCTCGAACTCGGCGCCGGCTTCAATCCGGAGTTCACTGGGCGCGAAAACGTCTTCCTCAACGCATCGATCCTAGGCGTGCCGCGCAAGGAGATGGAATGGCGCTTCGACGACATTGCGCGCTTCGCGGATATCGGTCCTTTCATCGACCAGCCCGTGAAGACCTATTCGTCCGGCATGTATGTGCGTCTTGCCTTCGCCACAGCGATTAACGTCGACCCCGATATCCTTGTGGTAGACGAAGCGCTAGCGGTAGGCGACGAGGCCTTCCAGCGCAAGTGCTTCGCCCGTATTGAAGACATCAAGGACAAGGGCGGCACTATTCTATTCGTTAGCCATGGTGCTCAGACGATTGTGCAATTGTGCACGCGGGCGATGCTGATCGATGCCGGTGAACTCATTTTGGAGGGTAGGCCGAAAACGATCGTTGGACAGTATCAGCGGCTGGTGAATGCTAGCGCCGAAGCGGCGAAAGAAATTCGCGCGGGGATCACGGAGCTTAACATTGCTATGTCGACCCCGCAGGCAGGAGGGATCGATGGCTTCAGTGAGAGACATTCCGGCGCAGGTCCTAAATTGGCAACTCTCGCGACGGACTCTCCTGCGGATGTTTCGCCAGCTTCTTCCAGCCCAGTGGCCGAGGCTGATGCTGTGATTGTGTCGGGTGCCGAGACAGAGGCAGAACCGATCAACGTAAGCGCGCTGTATGCAGACTACTACGATCCCAACCTATCATCGAAGTCTACAGTTTATCTTGAAGAACGCGGCGCCTGCATCCGCGACATGCGAGTCACGACGCTCAGCGGCGAGCAGGTAAACGTGCTTCAGATGGGGAGGCGGTATGTCTTCGAATACACGGTAGACTTCACCGCTGATGCGAAAGAGGTTGGGTTCGAGTTTCTATTTAAGAGTGTAACAGGCCTCGTTCTGGCAGGTTCAGATACGCATAGAGCAAAGAGGGAACGGACCCAATTCGTCAGCGGTGGAACTTCGCTGCAAATAAGTTTCACCTTCAGTTGCCTAATGTTGCCGGGAGTTTATCTGGCAAGTGCAGGCGTGCGAGGCGCGGTTGATGACGATTTCCGTATGCTGCATAAGATTGTTGAAGGGGTTCTCATCCGCGTCGCCAGCGAGCCAGACCTTGTTGCAATCGGCTGCGTAAACTTGGACGCAACGCCACAGGTGGCCTTGTCTCCAGCAAAGCCTCTAGGGCATTGAGGGTTTCTGTAGCCCTTGACCTTGTGTGCTCGGCAACGTTCAGCAATAGATCGCTCTTATCGCCGTCGACTAGTTCAAGCGCGGCGCGGGCCACATCATCTCCGTCTGCGTGCTCAACACGATAAACAAATGGCCATCCAGAGGTTGAAAGCAGGCTTGTCAACTTCCCGCCCCCACGAATTTGATCGATTGCGATAAAGGGAATTCTGTTCCGCATCGCCAAAATTGCGCCGTGGAAACGGGACGTGAGCACCAAGTCACAGGATGAGTATAAATCCTCAATCTCGAAAGGGGTCCGACCGGAACGGGTTAAGTGGTGTTCTATCTCTACCGTTTTGACTGGATACTTTGTGGCTAGGGTGTTGAGCACGTGCGACGCCAGGCTGCTGGTGCGGTCATGGAGCGACCTGTCGGGGCCATATTCACTTTGCGCCCCGCGAAGCACCAATCCAACTACAAGTGGTTCGTTTGACGCGCGTACCCGCTTTTGAGTAACCCGCAATGGAGCAAGAATAGCGACGTCCTCAAAACGTTGAGTCCCTCCTTCCCTTGCCAATGCAATGTCGAACGGCTGAGCGTAGTTTGCGTGATCGGGCGCAAAAAGGCTGATGCTGATACCGATTTTCCTCGCGGTCGGAAATCGACGGAGTACCGCATCCACAATCGGGTGATGCTTGATAATCGGGCCACAAACGAAAACTAGTGTGGCATAGTCGCCGCAGACGACCTCATCCGGCGCTACTCTTTCGCCAGAAATTTCAAATTCGGAGCTGGCGGTCAAATGGCTGAAATTCACTCCCAACGCTTTTAAACGAGCTGCAACACTCTGTAAGGCGTAAAGATCTCCGACAGTTCCGTTGTCTTTTAACGATCCGTACCAGCACAAAAGGATGGGTTCAGTTTTGGCTAACCGATCGGCGATCATAGCGTATCGGCCGTTCGAATATTTGAAGCCTTGGCGAAATAGGCGCCCACCCAGGTCGCAAAGAAATTGGTAAACGCTTCCTTCGCGCGCTGCACTGTGATCGACCTTGTGTGTGAGCTTTAGCAGCGGAAGCCTGGCAAAAGATACGACCTCTCGATCCTCTTTCGAAATTGAGCCAAGCAGTCGTGTCTCATAAGGCGCAAACATGTGCAGATTGATTGCCGATAACTTCGGAACGCGATCCCACAAAGTGCGAAATTTTTCGTCATTTTGATAGGCGTCGCCAAATAGATGGTGAAACCAGAAGTAATCCGGATCGTCTTTTCGCTCTTGCCAGTGCCAGTGAACTCGCCTTCGCCACTCGTGAACGATATGGGACGACTGGGTAGCCGCTAGAAACCAGGAAGATAGCATCCGGGTGGGGGCGGGTCGCTCGAAGGCAAAGAAGCCCTCTGACATCACGCCATCAAGCCAGTGGTCGAGAGGTTGAAGGCAATAGCAAGTGGCGTCGACCCAAACTCCTCCGTACTTCGACAGCAATTCGACGCGGACGATGTCACTGTAAGTTGCGTCTGGAAGCGACATGGAGAGGATGGAAGCAGGGTCGCGCACGTCAGGCAAAAAGTCCGCCAGACTTTCTTTGGTTAGTATTTGGATGGTCCAGCCAGGATTGACCCTTTGCCAAGAGGTAACGCAGGCTTTGACGATTGGCGGCGCGGTTTCGATGCCTTGCAGCCACAATATCCAGATGGTTTTCGGCAGCATTATTCGTCTCGCAGCGAATCTCCTAGCTCCACGAACATGGCTAGGTCACTTGTTCAAATCGCTGTCATCTGGGGCAGCGATCGAGGCGGAGCTAAATCCTAACCAGCCTTGCGAACATGTCTATCTCACCCGGCGGTGTTCGAGTGACGACCTCGAGCTTGAACGGAATGAAACCATCCCGGCAAAGGGCCTCGATCTCGCTGTGGAATGAGTCAGGGTCGAACACCCAGCAGTGGCAATCGACATACTCGGTCATCGCCTTCGTCGCCATCTGGATCGTGTAGTCCAAGGTGTGGACTAGACGCCCATCGCGGTCGTGCCAAAGGTAGCTATCAAAAACCTGAATGGGGGCGGGCTTCTCTCTCTTTTCAATATAGGCGGCAAAGAAATCCTTCCTTTCTGAAAGGGAGCGCCTGACATCGAATGTACAGTGCTTGTTGGGCACTATGAGCGAAAGAATGCCGCCGGCTTTCATAACGCTGCCAACATCCTGAAGCCAGGAGATGATATCCGGTACGTGTTCGAGCACATGGGATGCAATGACATAGTCGAACCGCAGGTTGTCAGGAACAATGCGGTGGAGCGGGCCACCACCAGTAACAAAGTCCACATCAACGAAGCTTTCGACCGAAACGGTGGGATTGCTTCGATGGTTCTCCCGTAGCTGCGCTGTTGAGCAGTAGTCGGCATAATAGATCTCTCCCACGGACCTTAGGGCAGCTGGATTCCCAAGTGCCCCGATCTCAAGTCCTATTCCCTTGCGCTGATCGATATTCTCGAACAATTGTGCGGGACGGGACAGCGTCCGGTCGATGATCATCCGAAATTTTCCGTCTGTGGGATAGTCACGATACTCACATCACCAATTCCAAGCCGCAAGTCGCATTACTGCGACCTAAAAGGCAACCCATAGAAGCAATCCCCCACGGAAAATTCACGAGTAAAAAAACCGCTGGCCCTCCCCCCAACTCCGCGCTAATGCGGTAGCCGGGTGACGGGGCCGGGGATTTGCAATTCAGAGTGGCTGCGGACAATGGTCGGTCCTGCGCCGCTCTGATAGTATTCCCGCGCCGGGAGTTCAGTACTACCCAATGACCGCCTATGTAGAAGCCGTATCGGGAATTCGCCCGAAGATGCGGCGCGCCATCATCATGGTTCAGGACCTCGTCATGGTCCTGATCGCGGTGGCGCTCAGCCTCACGCTGTCGCAGTCGCGGCTTTCGTTCGACGCTTTCTCCCCCGGCGGACTGGCCTGCTGGGCGCTCATCGTGCTCACCGCCCATCTTTTGTTTCGCACCTGCGGCCTCTACAGCACCGTCTGGCGCTTTGCCTCCACGGCCGACTTCTTCAACATCCTGCATGGAGCTTATGATGAAAGCGGTGATACTCGCCGGCGGACTCGGCACCCGATTGGCGGAAGAGACGTCCATTCGCCCGAAGCCGCTTGTTGAAATTGGCGGAAGGCCGATCCTTTGGCATATTATGAAGTGCTATTCAGCGCACGGAATAAATGAGTTCATAGTTTGCTGTGGCTACAAGGGGTATATGATCAAGGAGTATTTCGCCAATTACTTCCTTCATATGTGCGACGTGACATTTGACATTCCTAACAATCAAATGACTACGCATCAGAGTCGTGCGGAGGATTGGAAGGTAACGCTTATCGACACCGGTGATGAAACCATGACCGGGGGGCGCCTTCGCCGCGTGCGGCAATTCATAGGCGAAGAGACGTTCTGTTTCACCTATGGCGACGGCGTTGGCGACGTCGATATCACCGCAACTGTCGAGTTTCATCGTCGTCACGGCAAGCTGGCGACGCTTACCGCGGCGGCACCGCCTGGCCGATTTGGGGCGCTGAATCTGGATGGCCACGACGTGCGGTCATTTCAGGAAAAGCCGAAGGCAGATGGTGGGGTGATCAACGCCGGTTTCTTTGTGTTGGAGCCGCAGGTCATCGACCGAATCTCCGGCGATGCCACGGTTTGGGAACGGGAGCCGCTCGAGACCCTTGCTTCCGACGGCCAGCTGGTTGCCTGGCGCCACGAAGGCTTCTGGCAACCCATGGACACCTTGCGTGATCGCAATCAGCTCGAGGCCTTGTGGGCGAGCGGGAAAGCGCCATGGCGGGTGTGGCAATGACCGCCGACGCAAAACCCAGCGCCGACTTCTGGTTCGGCAAGCGTGTCCTTGTAACGGGCCATACCGGCTTCAAGGGCGGTTGGATTTGCATGTGGCTTTCGGCAATGGGCGCGAAGGTCACGGGCCTTTCGTTGGACCCATCCGGCGATCCGTCGCTCTACGGCGTCGCCGGAGTGAACAGGTTTCTTGAAGCAGACCTGCGCTGCGACATCCGCGACGCTGCCAAGCTGCGTGAGGCTGTTTTGTCCGCGGCGCCCGAGATCGTGCTGCACCTGGCGGCTCAACCGCTTGTGCGCCTCTCTTATGCCGATCCGCTTGCGACCTATGCAACGAACGTGATGGGCACGGCGCATCTCCTGGAGGCTGTGCGACACGCATCGTCGGTCAGGGTGGTCGTCAATGTCACGACAGACAAATGCTACGAGAACCGCGAATGGGTTTGGGCTTATCGCGAGGACGAGGCGATGGGGGGCCATGACCCATATTCGAGCAGCAAGGGCTGTTCCGAACTTGTGACCGCAGCATATCGCCGTTCGTTCCTCGCGGCTGCCGGCGTGGGCGTCGCATCTGCCCGCGCGGGCAACGTGATAGGCGGCGGCGATTGGTCGGCCGACAGATTGGTGCCGGACTTCCTGCGGGCCATCGACCGAAATGAAAAGCTCGTCATCCGTTCGCCGGAAGCAACGCGGCCATGGCAACACGTGCTCGAACCGTTGTCGGGCTATCTGTTGATCGCCGAAGCGTTGTGGCGCGACGGCGTCGGCTTCGCGGAAGGCTGGAATTTCGGGCCTGACGAGGATGATGCCAAGCCGGTGCGTTGGATCGTCGAGACGCTGCAGGCCTTGCGCCCGCAGATACGCTGGGAGATTTTCGACGGCGAGCGTCCGCATGAGGCGAATATGCTGGCATTGTCGAGTTCGAAGGCACGCGCCAGATTGAACTGGCGGCCGCGCTGGAGGCTCCGCCGCGCGCTGGAAGAGACGGTTCGATGGCATGAGTCCTGGGCGCGTGGCGAGGACATGGCTGAATTGTGCCGGGAGCAGATCCGCGGTTATCTGGATACCACTGTCTCATGAGCGCGCGGCTGTCGGTTGAGCAAACGCCCCTTGCCGGGCTCCTGGTGATCAGGCGGAATGTGCTAAGCGACCACCGCGGCTACCTGGAACGCTTGTTCTGCAGCTCGGAACTCGCCCCATTCCTCGACGGCCGCAAGATTGCCCAGATCAATCACACGCTGACAAGGAACGCCGGCGCAGCCCGCGGCATGCACTTTCAGCGCCAGGCCTTTCAAGAGACCAAGATTGTGTCTTGCTTGCGCGGAGAGGTCTTTGATGTTGCCGTTGATCTTCGTAAGGGCTCCGCCACGTTTGGCAAATGGTATGGCACTGTTTTAAGCGCCGACAATCACAGCAGCCTTCACATCCCTGAAGGCTTCGCTCATGGCTTCCAGACGCTCTGCAGTGATTGCGAGATGCTTTATTTTCACACGGCTTCCTATTCCGCCGAGGCGGAGGGCGCCGTCAACATGCTTGATCCGGCGTTCGGGATCGAATGGCCGATGGCCATCACCGAGCGTTCCACTCGAGACGAATCCCATCCTTTCATCACAAGCGCATTCGAAGGCTTGGAAATATGATTTGTAGACACTGCCGAGCGCCGGTAACGCAGAGCTTCGTTGACCTGGGCAGCGCGCCCCCTTCGAATGCATATCTGACGGCAGAGGCGATGCGCGGTCCTGAAAAATGGTTTCCGCTTCGCGTTCTCGTCTGCACCCAGTGCTGGCTGGTGCAGACAGAGGATTTTGCCAGGTTTGACGAATTATTTGACCATGAGTATGCGTATTTTTCCAGCTTTTCAGCTTCATGGCTCAGGCATTCCAAACGCTATTGCGAGGCCATGACCGAGCGGTTCGGCCTCGATGCCGCGAGCCACGTGGTAGAAGTGGCGGCCAATGACGGCTATCTGCTGCAATATTTCAAAGCGGCCGGAATTCCATGCCTGGGCATCGAACCGACCGAAAGCACCGCCAGGGCAGCTCGCGAAAAGGGGATTGAGATCGTCCAGTCGTTTTTCGGTGAGGCGCTTGGCGAGAAGTTGATGGCCGAGGGCCGGGGCGCTGACCTCACGGCTGCGAACAATGTGCTCGCCCATGTGCCGGACATCAATGATTTCGTGAAGGGGTTTGCAAGCATTCTGAAGCCGGATGGCGTTTCCACCTTCGAATTTCCTTCCCTGCTCAATCTGCGTGATCTGGTCCAGTTCGACACGATCTACCATGAGCATTTCTCTTATCTGTCCTTGACCGCCGTGAATCAGATATTCGATGCGAACGGTCTGTCGGTCTTCGACGTCGAGGAATTGCCGACCCACGGCGGCAGTCTTCGTGTGTTCGCGCAGAGGAAAGACACCGGGTCGCGAGAGAAAAATGCCTCCGTAGCAGCGATGCTGGAGCGTGAGGCATCGGCAGGCCTGTCTTCCCGTGAAGGCTATGCGGGCTTCCAGCGAAGAACCGATAAGGCAAAGAATGCGCTCGTTTCGTTTTTGCTGGCGGCGCGCAACGACGGTAAAAAGGTGGTTGCCTACGGTGCCGCCGCGAAGGGCAACACGTTCCTCAACTATGCCGGTGTCCGCCCGGATCTGATAAGCGTTGTGGTGGATCTCAATCCTGCCAAACAGGGGAAGTTCATGCCCGGAAGCCGAATTCCGATAGCCGGCGAGGAAAAGATCCGCGACGAGAAGCCGGACTATATTATCATCCTTCCATGGAACCTGTCTGAAGAGATCGCCGCCCAACTCGCATACGCTCGCGAATGGGGCGCCAGCTTTGTGACGTCCATACCCGAACTCAAGGTATTCTGATGCGCGTCGCGGTGACGGGCGCGACAGGCTTCATTGGACGCCATGTCCTGGCCGAACTGCGCCGGCGGGGTCATGAAACGACAGTCTGCGTGCGCAACGCGTCACGTCTGCCGGATCGATTCCTGCATATGGGAACGGAAGTCCGGGAGATCGCCATAGGCGACCACGACGAGCCGGACTGGCCGGACCTGGGTTCGCCGGATGTACTTATCCACCTCGCATGGGGCGGATTGCCGAACTATCATTCGCTGCACCATTTTGAGAAAGAGCTCCCTGCACAATATTCATTCCTTGCTCGACTTGTAAAAACTGGATTGCCTACGCTGGCTGTAACAGGCACGTGCTTTGAGTATGGTATGCAATCTGGAGCTCTTGGCGAGGATCACGTATGCCTGCCAAGCAATTGCTATGGATTCTCCAAGAACGCTTTGTATAAGCAACTGCAATTTCTTTCTAAGAAACATGATTTTAATCTTGTTTGGGCAAGGCTGTTTTACTTGTATGGCGACGGACAGTCCTCTAACTCGCTTCTTTCTCAATTGCGCCAAGCGGTGATGGAAGGAAGAGAAGTCTTCGACATGTCGGGAGGAGAGCAGTTGCGCGACTATCTGCCGGTAACGATCGTTGCGGAGTTTCTTACTACACTTGCCACTCTGGGGCAGGATATTGGCGCAATCAACATCTGCTCCGGAAAACCTGTTTCGGTTCGCAGGCTGGTCGAGACCTGGATTCGTGAAAACGGCTGGAAGATAGAACTCAACCTTGGCCATTATCCATATCCGGACTATGAGCCGCTGGCCTTCTGGGGGAAGACGGACAAGCTCTCGGCGATCATTTCCACGGTCGGAGGGCCGCAGGGTGACGCGCGGGCGCCCCACTCCAGTCTTTAACGACATCACACGCCAAAAAACCTCTGGCGATGCCCCCAACTCCGCGCTAATGCGATAACGGGTGACGGGGTTGGGGATTTGCAATCTGGAGTGGCGGCGGACGACGATGGTCGATCCGGCGCCGTTCTGGTAGTCATATTCCCACGCCTGGAGTTCAGTACTACCCAATGACCGCATATGTAGAAGCCGTATCGGGCATCCGACCGAAGATGCGGCGCGCCATCATCATGGTCCAGGACCTTGTCATGGTCCTGGCTTCGGTGGCGCTTAGCCTCACCCTGTCGCAGTCGCGGCTTTCCTTCGACGCGTTCTCTTCTGGCGGGCTTGCCTGCTGGGCGGCCATCGTGCTCGCCGCCCATGTGCTGTTTCGCTATAGCGGCCTCTACAACACCGTATGGCGCTTTGCCTCCACGCCCGACTTCTTCAACATCCTCAAGGGCTGCGGCAGCCTGACGGTGTTCCTCTATTTGGCCGCGGTTGCCTTCCGCTCCTTTTTTCAGCCGGTCGCCGGCCTCAACGAGCGCCAGTTCATCGTCTTCTTCCTGGTCTCCTTCACCATCATTTCGGCACCCAGGCTTTACTACCGCTTCCTCCGCGACGGCGCGTCCTGGCGCATCCTGCGCCGGGCTCCCGGCGACGAGCCGATCAAGCAGGCGCTGTTCATCGGCCGGCTGAGCGAGGCCGACGTGATCGTCCGCTTCACCCGCACGGCCGTACCGGCCGAATACGCCATCGCCGGCATAATGGCGACCGAGAGCGACGCGCCGCTCGGCACCCAGATCCAGGGCGTTCCGGTCGTGGCGCTCAGGCCGCGCCTGGTGGAGGTGCTGGAAGAATATGTCAACGGCACGGAAAACCTCGACCTCTTGATCTTCGGCAAAGGGGTCGAGCGCGAGATCGAGGATTATGCCGAGCTGGTGCGCGTCGCCCGCCACAGCGGCATCGCCGTCGTCCAGTTTTCCGGCCTTTCGGAACTGGGGCAGGGCGGCAAGCTGGTTCTCGATGCGGTCGAGATGGAAACCATCATGCGCCGTTCGGCAGTCGCCACCGACACGGCGCGTATCGGCGCCTTCGTCGGCGGCAAGCGCGTGCTGGTCACCGGCGGCGCCGGCTCCATCGGCCGTGTCCTGGTGAAGCGCTCGTTGGAGCTCGGCGCCGAGGCGGTGCTGGTGGCCGACAATTCCGAATTCGGCATCTTCCAGCTCGATCAGCTGATCGAGGAAAGAGACCGCGACCGGCTGGCCAGCCGCATCGTCGACGTCACCGACCGGCCTCACGTGATGCGCCTCGTCAGCGAGTTCAAACCCTCGATCATCTTTCACGCCGCGGCGCTCAAGCACGTGCCGCTGCTGGAAGAAAACTGGGAAGCGGCGATCGAGACGAATGTCTTCGGCACGCTCGCCTGCGCCGAGGTCGCCGCCGAATGCGGGGTGCCGCAGTTCCTGCTGATTTCCAGCGACAAGGCCGTCGACCCGAGCTCGGTGCTCGGCGTCACCAAGCGGGCGGCCGAGCAGATCGTCTCCTCGCTGCATGAAACCCATGCCGCGCCGCTGCCTTTCCATGCCGGCGGGCTGAACGGTCACCATGCCGGCGTCCCAGGCACCAAATTCATCGCCGTGCGCTTCGGTAACGTCTTCGGCTCCAACGGCTCGGTGGCGACCATCTTCCAGGCGCAGATCGAGGCCGGCGGGCCGGTCACCATCACCGACCGGCGCATGACGCGCTATTTCATGACGGTGGCTGAAGCGGTCGACCTCGTCATCATGTCGGCCGCCGATGCCGAGCAGCGCCAGGGCAGCGACGACTACGCCATCTACATGCTCGATATGGGCAAGCCCGTGCCGATCCTCGAAGTCGCCGAAACCATGATCCGCATGGCCGGCAAGAGCCCCTATACGGACATTCCGATCCGCTTCACCGGCATCAGGCCCGGCGAGAAGCTGCACGAGACGCTGCATGGCGAGAATGAAGAGGTCGTCAAGCTCGACATCGCCAAGCTCTTCGGCCTCAGGAGCGATGTCGTGGAATGGCCGAGGATCGAGGCCGCGCTGCCGGCGCTGGTGGCCGCGATGCGAGACCAGGACAAGGCCGCGGCGCTCGCGATCCTGGCCGCGCTCTACCGGGCGGAGGAAAACATTGGCGGCGCCCCCGAGCGGGCGGTGCCGAAAACGGCCGGGCAGATCGGTTAAGCATGTCTCCCGAAAGTGGGAACCGGTTTCGGGATAAAGACATGCGTAAAATCAAAAACCTAAGGCGCACTATGCGCTTTAGGCCTGTGCTGTCCGTCCGCAATTTGGCTATTGAAGCTTGTTCGAATGCCCTGCGGGTTTTGAGACCGTGACCGGAAAAGATCAGCGCGTGGCCGTTCTCATGGGCACGAGGGACGGCGCGGCATATATCGGCGAGCAAATGGAATCCTTGCTCGCGCAATCCTGGCCTCACGTCGATCTATGGGTCTCCGACGACGGCTCGACGGACACCACGCTCGCAATCGTCGAGGCGTGGCGGTCACGCTGGAACAAGGGTTCCCTTACGCTGGTGCCGGGTCCGCAAAAGGGCTTCGCCGCCAATTTCCGCTCGATGATCATCGATCAGCGCATCGATGCCGATTACTACGCCTTTTGCGACCAGGACGATGTCTGGGAGCCGGATCGGCTGGAGAGCGCCATTCGCTGGATGGAGGGAGAGGATATGGCAACGCCGCTCCTGTTCTGCTCGCGCACGGCGACCATCTCCGAGACCGGCGTCCCGGCCGGCCATTCGCCGCTGTTCCGCCGCCCGCCGTCCTTCCGCAACGCGCTGGTGCAGAGCATCGCCGGCGGCAACACCATGCTCTTCAACCGCGCGGCTCGCGACCTTCTGGCGAAGGCCTCGGCAAGAACCGAATTCGTCAGCCATGACTGGTGGGCCTATCTCATCGTCACCGCCGCCGGCGGCAAGGTCCGCTACGAGCCGCGGCCGTTGGTCAGGTATCGGCAGCATGCGGCAAACCTGGTCGGCGCCAATGTCTCGTGGAAGGCGAGGCTTTCAAGGCTCGGGCGACTGTTCCAGGGCCAGTTCGCCAGCTGGACCGACAGCAATCTAAGGGGCCTTGCCGTCAACCGCGACCTCGTCACGCGCGAAGCGGCACTTTGCCTTCGCCTGTTCATCATGGCGCGCAAGGGCAGCGCTTTCAGGCGCTTCCGCCTGCTCGGCAAAAGTGGTGTCTACCGGCAGACCCTCATGGGAACGCTCGGGCTCTACCTCGCCTTTCTCTGGCAGCGGATCTGAGCCGTGACGCCAAAACGAGCTTTCGACCTGATTATCGCGGCCGTGATGCTGGCGCTGACGTCGCCGATTGTGCTGGTCGCCATGCTGGCGATCAGGGCGACATCGCCCGGGCCGGCCGTTTTTTCGCAGCCGCGTGTCGGGCGGGAGGGCGCTCTCTTTAGCTGCTACAAGCTGCGCACGATGCATCGGGACACCCCCTCCCTGCCCACCCACGAGGCGCCTGCCGGCTCGGTCACCGCGGTCGGCAAGGTGCTGCGCGCGACCAAGATCGACGAACTGCCGCAACTTTGGAACGTGCTCGAGGGCGAGATGAGCCTTGTCGGGCCCCGTCCATGCCTGCCGACGCAGACGGAGCTGATCGGACACCGGCAGCGGCTGGGCGTGCTGGCGGCGCTGCCGGGCATGACCGGATTGGCGCAAATCAAGGGTATCGACATGTCCGACCCCAAGCTCTGCGCCGAGACCGATGCCGCCTATCTCAAGGCCGCTTCGATCGGCCACGATGTCAGAATACTGCTGGCTACGCTCTACCCGGCCCGAACGGCATGACGGGCGAGCTCGCGAAGCTGGTCGAGCGTATCGGTTTCCGGCGTCCAGCCTTCGGATGCCAGCAGCGACGAATCGCAGATCTGGGTCGCGGTCAAGGCTTGCCATGACGCCTGCCTGCCGAGCAGCGTTGCCGCCAGCCGGAGCGGCGTCGCAGGCATCGGAAAAAGGCGCGGCGGACGACCGAAACCCCGCCGGAACGCTGCGATGATTTCGGACAGCGAAAGCGGGGCGGCGTTGCCCGCGACATAGGCCGGATGAAGCGGTCCCGGACGGATCAGAAGGTGCAGCACCGCATCTGCCGCCGTCTCGGACGAGACCAGCGACCGCATACCTGCCAGCGCGCCGGCCGGCAGCGGCAGGGCGTTGTCGGCAAGCCGCATCAGTGACGCCATGTTGCCCCTCATGCCCTCGCCATAGACGGGCGGCAGGCGCAGCGCTGTGGCATCCGGGCGTCCGGCGTAAGCCACGAGCATCCTGATCTCGCCTTCGCGTTTGGAGCGCCCGTAGGCGCATTGCGGGGCAGGGGGCGTCGCCTCGTCGATCGTGCCGCTGAAGCCGGGACCGGCCACGGCGCGGATCGAGGATAGGTAGATGAAGCGCCCGCCAGCGCCTGCGGCCGCTGCCTTGGCCAGCCGCCCGGTCAACGTCGCATTGACGGCCTGGTAGTCGGCTTCGCCGGCCTCCCGGTCATTGTTCAGCGCCGCGCAGTGGACGACATGCGTCACCTCGCGCATCAGCGCCAGGAAGGCCTCGTCCGACGCATCGGCGCCGGGCAGCGCAAGGACCTCGCCAACAGCCGGCAGTCTTTCTGGCCGGCGGGAAGCAATGCGTATGTCGAATCCGGCCTGACGCAGCCGGCCGGTCACCTGGCGACCGATCAACCCCGTCGCGCCGGTGACCAGGATCTTCATGATCGCCGACCGGCGGCCGAAGGAATGGCGGCGCTCTTGTCGACCTGCGGTACCGTTCGTCCGCAAGCCAGATAGGTTCCGGAAACCAGGAACACCATCAGCGTCGAATCGAGAAGGTCCTGGCCGACCACGATGCCGGTCAGCCCGCCAATGAGATAGGTGATGACGGTGATAACGATCATTGTCGCACCAAACCGCTCCACCGGGTCGGCGCTGAGGCGCAGCACCCTTGCCGCGTTCCGGGCCGCGACGACGAAGATCGCCCCCAGGGCCAACACCCCCAACAAACCGGCCTGCACCGCCGCGGTCAGAAAGCCGTTGTGATAATGGTTGTAACCTGCGTCCATGCCGAATTGATCGTGAAAACTCTGTTTCATCAGCGCGCGGCTGGCCGAGATGCCATGGCCGAAAATCGGCATCTCGCGAAATGCGCCGACCCCGATCTCCCACATTGCCACGCGCAGGCCGAGCGCCGTCGAGTGGTCGCCCTTGGTGGTGAGCGCGTCCCAGTCGCTGAAGAGGAAATCGGTGCGGTCCATGATGACAGGGAAGCCGATGGCCGCGACCACCAGGCAGGCCGCGCCCGCGATCAGCGCCAGACGCATCGGATTGGCGCTGGCGAACCTGCGGCGGTTGATCAGCAGGACGGCGATAGCGGCGATCGGCAGGGCAAGCCAGATGATGCGCGATCCAGAAAGAAGGATCGCCACCACCCCAGCGAGTGCGGCGCCGGCCAGCGGCTTCCAGCCCTTCACGATCCCCGAGAGCGCGCCGGCAAGGCACGTCATGACGGCAAGGCACGTGACCGTCGCGAACACGATCGCATTTCCGGCGCCGCCCTCGGCCCGCGTACCGACCCAGCTATACTGGAAGACGCCGAGCGCCAGCGCGCCACAACAGGCCGCGGCGCTTGCAAGCACGGCGATGCGCGCAAGGGTGATCTTGTCCGTGATGCTCCAGGTCGAATAGGAGACCGGGAAAAACAGCAAGGTGATCAGCGCCAGGAAATATTTCAAATCCGCCCCGAGCGCACCGTTGACGATCGAGGCAAGAACCATGGCCACGCAATAGGCATAGATCGCCACCGTCATGGCGAGCATCGGCCCGTCGATGTTGAATCGCCGCCGCCTGAAGGCGAGCAGGAAAACGGACCACAGCCCGCCGCCGTTGAAGACGAAGCTCACCACCGATCCCAGCACAGGCGGTGAGAAGAAGCAGATGATCGAGAAGTAGATGTTGATCTGTGTCGGCGTGAGGTGGCGCCGGAGCGATGTAAACGGGTTCAATGCCTTGCTTCGCAATCTTCCAGGTTGTGCGCAGACCCGCGGCGGTGGCAGTTGCCCTCGACCCCGTTCTGTCGCGCCTCGCCCCGTTTCCCGCGCCGGTATAGCGTCTGGCTCCGATCTCCGATAGGGCGGCCGAAGGATGTTCAGTCAAAAATCGCCGACGTGGTCGAAAGCCGTTGGAAAAGTCAATCTAGCCGATCGAGGCAATAGGTTTGTTCGGCGTCTCTCTATTGCTCAGCTTGTCTGGGAGGATTTTCCGTCTTATCTGGCTTACTTGGAAAATTCATTCCCGAACCGCAGTGCTCGGCGCGCGTCTTGCATTGTTATGGACAATGACGATCTGCTAGAACGCCCGCCAGAATGTCCAGGGCTTGACGGGCTGTTTGAGGAAAACCGCGCCAATCGCCTGCAGCAAGGTTCTGGCCGGCACGAAAGAACGCTCAACAGTCCATGAACATCGCGCTCACCCATCTGCAGCGGCTTGAGGCCGAATCCATCCACATCTTCCGTGAGGTTGCGGCCTCTTTCTCCAAGCCGGTGATGCTCTATTCGGTCGGCAAGGACTCGTCGGTGCTGATGCATCTGGCGATGAAGGCCTTCTATCCCGCCAAGCCGCCTTTTCCCTTCCTGCATGTCGACACGACCTGGAAGTTTCGCGAGATGATCGCCTTTCGCGATCAGATGGCGCAGAAGCTTGGCTTCGACCTGCTCGTCCATGTCAACGAGGACGGCGTGCGCGACAACATCAACCCGTTCGATCACGGCTCCAACACCCACACCCATGTGATGAAGACGGTGGCCCTGCGCCAGGCGCTCGACAAATACGGCTTCGACGCGGCCTTCGGCGGCGCCCGCCGTGACGAGGAGAAGTCGCGCGCCAAGGAGCGTATCTTTTCCTTCCGCAACGCGCAGCATGCCTGGGACCCGAAGAACCAGCGGCCGGAAATGTGGAAAATCTTCAACACCCGCATCGCGCCGGGTGAATCGATCCGCGTCTTCCCGTTGTCGAACTGGACCGAGCTCGACATCTGGCAGTATATTTTGCAGGAGAATATCCCGATCGTGCCGCTTTATTTCGCCAAGGAACGGCCGGTTGTCGAACGCGACGGCATGCTCATCATGAAGGATGACGATCGCATGCAACTGCGCCCGGGGGAGACGGTCGAAAACCGTCTTGTGCGTTTCCGCACGCTGGGCTGCTATCCGCTGACGGGCGCCATCGAATCGGATGCCGACACTTTGGAGGCCATCGTCGGTGAGATGCTGACAGCCCGCACCTCCGAACGCCAGGGCCGCCTCATCGATCGCGACGAGGCAGGCTCCATGGAAAAGAAGAAGCGCGAGGGGTATTTCTGAGCATGCGCCACATCTTGGCCAAGAGCCTCGCCCCGACCGACTCGATCCGCGACTACATGGCCGCGCAGGAGAAGAAGTCGCTGCTGCGCTTCCTCACCTGCGGCTCGGTCGACGACGGCAAGTCGACGCTGATCGGCCGGCTGCTTTCCGACACCAAGCAGATTTTCGAGGATCAGCTCGCCGCGCTGGAGAGAGACTCCCGCAAGCACGGCACCACCGGCGACGATGTTGACTTCGCGCTGCTCGTCGACGGGCTGGAGGCCGAGCGCGAGCAGGGCATCACCATCGACGTCGCCTATCGCTTCTTCGCCACGCCAAAGCGCAAGTTCATCGTCGCCGACACGCCCGGCCACGAGCAGTACACGCGTAACATGGCAACCGGCGCCTCGACCGCCGATCTCGCCATCGTGCTGATCGATGCGCGCCAGGGCGTGCTGCGCCAGACCAGGCGCCATTCGATCATCGCCTCGCTGCTCGGCATCCGCCACATCGTGCTTGCCGTCAACAAGATCGATCTCGTCGGCTTCGACAAGACCGTCTTCGACAGCATCGTGGCGGATTACACCGACTTCGCGAAAGGGCTGGGCTTCGCAAGCATCATGCCGATCCCGATGTCGGCGCGTTTTGGCGACAACGTCACCAGCCAGTCGGAGCGCACGGCCTGGTATTCCGGGCCGTCGCTGATCGAGCACCTGGAAACCGTGTCGGTCGACGAGGCCGCCGTCGAACTGCCGTTCCGCTTCCCGGTGCAGTATGTAAACCGGCCGAACCTCGATTTCCGCGGCTTTGCCGGCACCATTGCCTCGGGTACAATTTCGCAGGGCGACGAGGTCGTCGTTGCCAAGTCCGGCAGGGCCTCCCGCGTCAAGCGCATCGTCGCGCATGGCGGGGATCTTGAGCAGGCGATTGCCGGCCAGGCCATCACGCTCGTCCTGGAGGACGAGGTCGAGGTTTCGCGCGGCAACATGCTGGTCTCGCCAGACGCACGTCCGCAGGTTGCCGACCAGTTCGCCGCCAACATCGTCTGGTTCGACGAGCAGGCGCTGCTGCCCGGCCGCTCCTATATCCTGCGCACCGAAACCGACCAGGTGAGCGCGACCGTCACCGATTTGAAATACCGGGTCAACGTCAACGATTTCGCGCATGAGGCGGCGAAGTCGCTCGACCTCAACGAGGTCGGGGTCTGCAATCTGTCGACGCGGGCGCCGATCGCCTTCGATCCTTTCGCCGAAAACCGCACGACCGGCGCCTTCATCCTGATCGACCGCATCAGCAACGCCACCGTCGGCGCCGGCATGATCCTGCATTCGCTGCGCCGCGCCGAAAACATCCACTGGCAATCGCTCGATGTCGGCAAGCGCGGCCGCTCCGACCTGAAGAACCAGCGCCCGGCGGTGTTCTGGTTCACCGGCCTGTCCGGCTCGGGCAAGTCGACCATCGCAAATCTCTTCGAGAGGAAGTTGTTCGCGTCCGGCCGCCACACCTACATCCTCGACGGCGACAATGTCCGCCACGGCCTCAATCGCGATCTCGGCTTCACCGACGCGGATCGCGTCGAAAACATCCGCCGCGTCGCCGAAGTGGCCAAGCTGATGGCCGATGCCGGCCTGATCGTCATCGTCTCCTTCATCTCGCCCTTCAGCGCCGAGCGGCGCATGGCGCGCGAGCTGATGGGCGAGGGCGAATTCGTCGAGGTGTTCGTCGATACGCCCTTCGAGGAATGCGCCCGTCGCGACCCGAAGGGCCTTTACGCGCGTGCATTGAGCGGCGAGATCAAGAATTTCACCGGCGTCGATTCTCCCTATGAGGCGCCGGAGAATGCCGAAATCCATCTCGAGACTCTCGGCAGGAGCCCGCAGGAGATGGCGGAAGCCCTGGAACACTGGCTGAACGAGCGCGACATTGCCGAAGAGCAGTATGACAATGGCGGCGGTATCTGACGACAAGGCGATGCTCAGGGTCTTCGAGCGCTTGGCGTTAGACGCTGGGCGCGAGGTGATGCGCGTCTTCCAGGAGGGCTGCGCGGTCGACAAGAAGTCCGACTCTTCGCCGGTGACCGAAGCCGATCGCGAAAGCGAGAAGATCATCCTCGCCGGCCTGCGCTCCGCTTATCCGGACATTCCTTGCGTGGCCGAGGAGGAGGTGGCGGCAGGCATTGCCACGCCCGACCTCGAAGGCGCCTTCTTCCTCATCGATCCGCTCGACGGCACCAAGGAATTCGTCAACCGCCGCACCGATTTCACTGTCAACATCGCGCTGGTGCGCCATGGCGTGCCGGAAGTCGGCGTCGTCTTCGCGCCCTGCACCGGGCGTTTTTTCTCCGGCCGGCCGGGCAACGCGGAATCCATCGAAGTGGATAACGACTATCGCATTGTCGGCCGCCGGCCGATTTCCGTACGGGCAGGGGGCATGCCGCTTGCGGTCGTCGCCAGCCGCTCGCACAACACGCCGGAGACGGACGCCTTTATCCGCGATCTCGGCGCCGCCGAGATCGTCTCGATCGGCTCGTCGCTGAAATTCTGCCTGCTCGCCGCCGCCGAGGCGGACATCTACCCGCGCTTCGGCCGCACCATGGAATGGGACACGGCGGCCGGCGATGCGGTGCTGCGCGCCGCCGGCGGCATGACCCGCACGCTGGACGGCCAGCCGCTGGTCTACGGCAAGCGCAACCAGTTAAGCGACTCGGATTTCGCCAACCCGCATTTCATTGCGACGGGGAAGAGCGCGAGCGCGTGATTTCCCCCTCAAGGGAAGAGATTATCAAGCCGCCGCGACGCGCGCCGAGTTCGAGCCGATATAGTTGCGGATCGTCTCGATGATCCGGTCCTGGTCGGATTCGCTCAGATAGGCGTGCATCGGCAGGCAAAGGATCTGCTTCGGCAGCTTTTCCGAAACGGCGAGGCCGGTCGGCGTGCGCGGATAGTCGCGATAGGCGACCTGTTCGTGCAGCGGCTTCACATAATAGATGACCGACGGGATGCCTTTTTCGCCGAGATGGCCCTTCAGCCCGTCCCGCTTCGGCGTCTCGATGGCGTACTGCGCCCAGGCCGAGCGGCCGTGGCCCAGATTGCCCGATGCCTTGACGATGTCGCCAAGCCCTTTGGCATAGCGGTCGGCGACCGCTTGCCGCGCCACCATCTCCTCCTCGAGAATGGCGAGCTTCTCGATCAGGATCGCCGCCTGCAGCGTGTCGAGGCGCGAATTGATGCCGACGCGGATGTTGTCGTACTGGGTCTCGCCCTTGCCGTGGAAAGCGAAGGAGCGCAGCTTGTCGGCCAGCGCAGCATCATTGGTGAACATCGCGCCGCCGTCACCGTAGCAGCCGAGGGGCTTCGCCGGATAGAAGCTGGTCGAGCCGACATGGCCGAAGCCGCCGCACATCGTGCCGTCGGCGGAGCCGCCCATCGACTGGGCGGCATCCTCGATCACCAGCAGGTTCTCGCGCTTGGCGATCGCCATGATAGCCTGATAATCGGCGGCAAGCCCGAACAGGTCGACCGGGATGATCGCCTTCGGCTTCAGCCGGCCTTCCTTCTTGATCATGTCGATCGCCGCCTCGAGGCTGGCGATGTCGATATTGTAGGTGTCGGGATCGACGTCGACGAAGACAGGCTCGGCCTTGGCGAGCGCCACCACTTCGGCCGTCGCGGCGAAGGTGAAGCTCGGCACGAACACGGCGTCGCCCGGGCCGATGCCGGCCGCAAACAGCGGCAGAAGCAGCGCATCGGTGCCGTTGGCACAGGCCACCACATGCTTGACGCCGACGTAAGCCGCGAGCTTGTTCTCGAATTCGGTGACCTGGGGCCCGAGGATGTAACGGCCGTCTTCGACCACCTTGTCGATCGCGGCCTTGAGCCGGTCGCGGATTCGTTCGCGCTGCGCGCCAAGATCGATGAACTGCATGTCGGCCTCGATGCTGCCAGTAAACCGGCCCGCTGGTACCAGACTTGGCACGGCTGAAAAAGCCGGCCACGGCCGAAGCGAATTGCGCAAGTGTCGCAGCCTGTTACCGTCTTTTGCCGGCGTATTGCCCGAGGAAGCCGGAAATCCAGGCTTCTGGGCGCATTCTCAGCGCCTTTTGTCGCGCTGTTCCGGTCTTTGGAAACATAAAGTGATCGCTCGGGCAGGGGTCGTCGGCCGGCTCGGGCAGCCGATCAGGCGATTTCGTGCCGCCACGGTGGGTTGGCGCCGGCCCGCGACACGGTCACCGCGGCTGCTTTGGCGCCAAGCTCCAGCGCCCCGCGGATCGCGTCTTGCGAGAGGCCGCCGATCGCCGCCTTGGTGAGCAGGCCCTGCTCGTGCAGCGAGGCGAGGATGCCGGCATTGAAGGTGTCGCCCGCGCCGACCGTGTCGACCACCTTCACCTTCTGCGGCACGACCGTGATCTTGTGCTCCTTGCTGTAGCCGACGGCGCCCTCGCTGCCATGGGTGACGACGATCAGCCTGGGGCCGCGGTCCAGCCAGTTGCGCACGACGTCCTCATGCGAGCCCGCTTCGTCGAACCAGTTGAGGTCTTCGTCCGACAGTTTGACGATGTCGGCCATCGCCATCATCTCGCGGATGCGCCTCAGATGCTTGGCCTTGTCCGGGATGAAGTTCGGCCGGATGTTGGGATCAAGCATCATCACCCGGCTCTCGTGCTCGCGCCGCATGAATTCCTCGTAGGCGGATCCGGCGGGCTCCGAGATCAGGCTGATAGCGCCGAACAGCATGGCTTGGATCTCGGCGCCCAGCCTCGGCAGGTCCTCCACGGCGAGCATGCGCCCGGCGGTGTTCTCGTCATAGAAGGTGTAGGTCGCCTGGCCGTTGGTAAGCCGCACGAAGGCAAGCGTCGTCGGTTTCGGCGAGGTGTGCGCATAGGTCGAGCTCACCTTGCTCGCCCCCAGTGCCTCCCGGAGCTGGCCGCCGAACAGGTCGGAGGAGAGGCCGGAGAAGAAGCCTGCCGGGGCACCCAGGCGACCGAGCGCGATCGCCGTGTTGAACACCGCGCCGCCGACATAAGGCGCGAAGGCCGCTTCGCCTTCCGTCGTCGTGCGCGGCAGCATGTCGATCAGGGCTTCACCACAGCAGAGGATCATTGTGTCTTGGTCTCCGGCGGATGGATCACGCCCTTGCGGATGATGATGTTGGCATAAAGCCTGGGTTCGCTGGTCGCCACGATCGCGTGCGCGGCCTTGACGCGTGCATAGAAGTCGGCCCCGGCCAGCGCAATCACCTTGTGGCCCGGCGCGCGTTTTGCGCAGACAGCTTCCATCTCGTGATGCACGGGATCGGCGAGCGCCGGATCGCCGTCGACCGAGGCGCGGAACAAAGCCTCGGGCACCGCCTCGTCCACCGGCAGCACGCTCAAAACGGCGTCGAGCACCGGAATGATGGGATGGCCGTCGACGCGGATCAGCCTGCGCGCCTGTTCCTCGGCCGGATAATTGCCGTCGACGATGGCGATCTCGTCGCCATGGCCCATGGCCCTGAGCGTCGCCAGAAGCTGCGGCCCGAGCAGCGGCGGGATGCCGATCAGCATGATCAGGCGCTCCTGGAAATCGTGGTCGGTCCGATCAGGAAGCGCTCCGACAGCGGCAGGCTCGCGCCGCCCAGCGCCCGCGCATGGATGCCCACGGTTCCTTCGCGCACGATGGGCAGTTTCAGTCCCTCGGCGTCGATGCCGACGATGGCATCCGTGACCGCATCGACGAGTCGCCGCCGCACTTCGAGAGGCATCCAGCCGTCGATAACCGCCGCTTCGAAATCGATAACGGACGACGCCGCGACGATCGCATAGGCCAGCGCCTGCGAGGCGCTGGCGATCCAGTCGTCGAGCTCGGCGCCGATCTCGCCCCATTCCTGCGGCGAGGTCCAAAGATAGGAGCCGTCGATGCCCTTGGCGCTCAGCGCCTTTTCCAGTATGGCGATCGAGGCGACGTCGATCAGCTGCGTTGGCTTGCCGTCCGCCCCAGGCACGGGCATCGAACCCAGCGCGCCGGCGTTGCCGGTCGGCCCGCCGAACAGCCGGCCGTTGAGCACGATGCCGCCGCCGGCAAAGGCGCCGATGTAGAAATAGACGAAGTCGCGCGCCGCTCCCGCCTGGCCGAAGACGAGTTCGGCGCCGCAGGCCGAGGTGGCGTCGTTCTGCAGATAGACCGGAAAATCGCACTGCGCCTGGATGTCGGCGCGGATGTCGCGATGGCGCCATTCGTCCATGATCTCGCGCGGCGCGCCGGCCGTGTCTGCCCAACTCCAGAGTTCGAACGGCATGGCGATGCCTAGGCCGGCTATGCGCTTGTCCTGCGCCGGCGTCAGTTCGCCGCGCATTTTCTTGATGCCGGCGCTGACGAATTCCACCGTCTCGCGCGGCGCCGGATAGCGATAGGAGTTCTGCAGCATCGCGCGCACATTGCCGAGAAAGTCGATCAGCACCAGTTCGGCGCTGCGGCGGCCGATCTTGAGGCCGATGAAGAAGGCGCCCTCCGGGTTGAGTGCCATCGGGATCGACGGCTGGCCGATCTTGCCGCGCAACGGCGCCTGGCGGACGAGCAGCTTGTCTTCCTCCAGTTCGCGCATGATGACGGATACCGTCTGGGCGGACAGCCCTGTCATGCGCGCAATGTCGGACTTGGCTAGGCTGCCATGCTGGCGCACCAGGGACAGCACGAGCCGCTCATTGTGGTCGCGCATGCCGCTCTGGTTTGTGCCGCGATGCAACCGGCTCTCCCGAGCCTCGGGCGAACCGCGCCTCGCAATGCCGGTCTCCACCCTGTTCCTCCCGTCAGTTTCCCCGCACTGCTTTTCGTTCAGAATGAGTGAACGGCGCAAGTCTGTCAATAATAAATAAGAGTGATTTAATTATTGACAGATGTCTCGGACTGGTGTCTTTTGAGGTGGCGTCCACGCTGGGAGAATGGTTGGATGCGCTTGAGGCGCCGGGTTGGCCGGCGTCCGGAATGGTTCCATTGGGAGGAAATCGTGACCAAGAAATCGCTGCTGAAGTCCACCGTGTTCGCGGCGGCCGGGCTGGGCCTGCTCGCATTCGCCTCGTCCGCGTCGGCCGCCGGCGTCGGCGCCTGCCTGATCACCAAGACCGACACCAATCCCTTCTTCGTCAAGATGAAGGAGGGCGCGACCGCCAAGGCCAAGGAGCTCGGCGTCGACCTCAAGACATATGCCGGCAAGATCGACGGCGATAGCGAAAGCCAGGTCGCGGCAATCGAAAGCTGCATCGCCGACGGCGCCAAGGGCATTCTGATCACCGCCTCCGACACCAAGGGCATCGTGCCGACGGTGAAGAAGGCGCGCGACGCCGGCCTGCTGGTGATCGCGCTCGACACGCCGCTCGATCCGATCGACGCTGCCGATGCCACCTTCGCCACCGACAATCTGGAAGCCGGCAAGCTGATCGGCGCCTGGGCGGCTGCCACGCTCGGCGACAAGGCCAAGGACGCCAAGATCGGCTTCCTTGATCTGACCCCCTCGCAGCCGACCGTCGACGTGCTGCGCGACCAGGGCTTCATGATGGGCTATGGCATCGACGTGAAGGACCCGAACAAGATCGGCGACGAAGACGATCCGCGCATCGTCGGCCATGACGTCACCAACGGCAACGAGGAAGGCGGCCGCAAGGCGATGGAGAACCTCCTGCAGAAGGACAACACCATCAACGTCATTCACACCATCAACGAGCCCGCTGCCGTCGGCGCCTACCAGGCCCTCAAGGCCGTCGGCCTCGAAAAGCAGGTGCTGATCGTCTCGGTCGACGGCGGCTGCCCGGGTGTGAAGTCGGTGACCGAAGGCGTGATCGGCGCGACCTCGCAGCAGTACCCGCTGCAGATGGCAGCGCTCGGCATCGAGGCGATCGCCGCCTATGCCAAGGACGGCACCAAGCCGAAGCCGACCGAAGGCAAGAACTTCTTCGACACCGGCGTCAATCTGGTCACCGACAAGCCGGCTAACGGCGTGAAGTCAATCGACACCAAGGAAGGCCTGGCCAAGTGCTGGGGCTGATGGTTGCCTGACAGGCGCACAAACCTTGCGGCTGGGGGCTTGATCCCCGGCCGCATCGGGTGGACGATGCATTTTCGTAAGCGCTGATAAGCCCGGCAACAGACCGGAAATGCGTAAACGCGGCACGGAGCCATGACGAAGCTTCGTGAGACGGGAGGAGATATGTCTCAAATCCAGGAATTCGAGAAGGTACTCTCGGGCAGCGACACCAGCGTCGCCGCCTTCGACGAGCACGGCAAGTCATTCGTCAAGCGCGCGCAGCATTTCCTGCATTCCACGCCGGCGGCAGTGCCGCTGATCGTGCTGGTGCTGTCGATCATCATCTTCGGCATCGCCATCGGCGGACGTTTCTTCTCGTCCTACACGCTGACGCTGATCCTGCAGCAGATCGCCATTGTCGGCATTCTGGGCGCCGCCCAGACGCTGGTCATCCTGACCGCCGGCATCGATCTGTCGATCGGCGTGATCATGGTGATTTCGGCCGTGATCATGGGCAACTGCGCCATCACCTACGGGATGCCGACCCTTCTTGCGGTAGTCGTAGGCCTTGCCGCCGGCGGCGCCTGCGGCCTGCTCAACGGTCTGCTCGTCGCTTACATGAAGCTGCCGCCCTTCATCGTGACGCTCGGCACCTGGAACATCGTCATGGCCACCAATTTCATCTATTCGGCCAACGAGACGATCCGCGATGCCGATGTCGACGCCCAAGCGCCGCTGTTGCACCTGTTCGCTATGAGCTTCAGGGTCGGCTCTGCGGTGCTGACGGCCGGCGTCATCGCCACCGTCGTGCTGGTGGCGATACTCTGGTACGTGCTCAATCACACCGCCTGGGGCCGCCATGTCTATGCCGTCGGCGACGATCCCGAAGCGGCGAAGCTGTCGGGCATTCAGACCAAGAAGGTGCTGATAGCTGTCTATACGCTCGCCGGCCTGATCGCCGCCTTCGCGGCCTGGGTCTCCATCGGCCGCAACGGCTCGATTTCGCCGTCGGCCGCCGTCACCGACTACAATCTGCAGGCCATCACCGCGACGGTGATCGGCGGCATCTCGCTCTTTGGCGGCCGCGGCTCGATCCTCGGCACGCTGTTCGGCGCCATGATCGTCGGCGTCGTCTCGATGGGCCTCAACATGCTGGGCGCCGACCCGCAATGGAAAGTGCTGCTCACCGGCGTGTTGATCATCGGCGCCGTGGCGATCGACCAGTGGATCAGAAAGGTTTCGGTGTAACCATGACCCAGCAGGCTGTTCTCACCGCGCGCGGCCTCACCAAGCGCTATGGCCGGGTGACCGCGCTCAACAACTGCGACTTCGATCTCTATCCGGGCGAAATCCTGGCGGTGATCGGCGACAACGGCGCCGGCAAGTCGACGCTGATCAAGGCGATCTCCGGCGCCGTGCATCCCGATGAGGGAACCATCGAGCTCGACGGCAAGCAGGTGCTGTTCAAGTCGCCCATCGAAGCCCGCGAAGCCGGCATAGAGACGGTTTACCAGAACTTGGCGCTGTCGCCGGCGCTGTCGATCGCCGACAACATGTTCCTCGGCCGTGAGATCCGCAAGCCCGGACCGCTCGGCAGCTGGTTCCGCATGCTCGACCGGCCGGCGATGGAAAAGCGCGCCCGCGACAAGCTGACAGAGCTCGGGCTGATGACCATCCAGAACATCAGCCAGGCGGTGGAAACGCTCTCGGGCGGCCAGCGCCAGGGCGTCGCGGTGGCGCGCGCCGCAGCCTTCGGCTCCAAGGTGGTGATCATGGACGAGCCGACGGCCGCGCTCGGCGTCAAGGAAAGCCGCCGCGTGCTCGAGCTGATCCTCGACGTCAAGAAGCGCGGCCTGCCGATCGTGCTCATTTCGCACAACATGCCGCACGTCTTCGAGGTGGCCGATCGCATCCACATCCACCGGCTTGGACGGCGTCTGTGCGTTGTCGATCCGAAGCAGATTTCCATGTCGGATGCTGTCGCGCTGATGACCGGCGCCAAGAAGCCGCCGGAGGACGCGCTGGCGGCCTGATCTCCATTCACGGGTAAATTGCCGCGGGGGAAACCAGATGGCATCGCAACCTAAATCGATTGAATATATGCTGCGATGCAATACCATGGGGTAGGAGAAACAGTGAAAGCCGGTATGATCGTGGCACCAACACGAGAGGCAGCATGACACCCGCCATGACGATCGAAGCCCCCGCTCTCGACAATCCCGATCCCAAGACGCTTGCCGAAGAAGTCTTGCTGTCGCTCAAGTACCGGGTCGGCAAGGACACGACCGTCGCCACGCCCTATGATTGGCTGACTGCCTCGATAAAGGTCGTGCGCGACCGCATCCTCGATCACTGGATCCAGGCGACCAAGGAAGCCTACGATCAGCAGGAAAAACGCGTCTATTATCTCTCGCTCGAATTCCTGATCGGGCGCCTGATGCGCGACGCCTTCTCCAATCTCGGCCTGATGGAGAACATGCGCGAGGCGCTGGCCTCGCTCGGCGTCGATCTCGACCTTATCGCCGGCCTCGAGCCCGACGCAGCCCTCGGCAATGGCGGCCTCGGCCGGCTTGCCGCCTGCTTCATGGAAAGCATGGCGACCGTCGACATTCCCGCGCATGGCTACGGCATCCGCTACGCCAATGGCATGTTCCGCCAGGAGATCCACGACGGCTGGCAGGTGGAGCTGCCCGAGACCTGGCTCGACCACGGCAACCCGTGGGAGTTCGAGCGGCGCGAACGTTCCTTCGAGGTCGGCTTCGGCGGCTCGGTGGAATCGATCACCTCCAAGGACGGGCGGCTCGAGCGCCATGTCTGGAAGCCGACCGAGCATGTGCTGGCCGTCGCCTATGACACGCCGGTCGCCGGCTGGCGCGCCAGGCGCGTCAACACGCTGCGGCTATGGTCCGGCATGCCGATCGACCCGATCCTGCTCGACAAGTTCAACGCCGGCGACCACATCGGCGCTCTCGCCGAGAGCAACAAGGCCGACGCGCTGTCGCGCGTGCTCTATCCCGCCGATTCCCACATGGCCGGGCAGGAACTCAGGCTGCGGCAGGAATATTTCTTCTCCACCGCCTCGCTGCAGGACATCGTCCAGCGGCATCTCAGCCAATATGGCGACTTGAAGTCGCTGCCCGACAAGGCCGCGATCCACCTGAACGACACTCATCCCGCGGTCGCCGTGGCTGAGCTGATGCGACTGTTGATGGACGTCCACGGCATGGATTTCGACCTCGCCTGGGATATCACCAGGCGCACCTTCGCCTACACCAACCACACGCTGCTGCCGGAGGCGCTGGAAAGCTGGCCGGTGCCGCTATTCGAGCGCCTGCTGCCGCGCCACATGCAGATCGTCTACGCCATCAATGCGCAGGTGCTGCTCGAGGCGCGCGCCACCAACCGGTTCTCGGGCGAGCAGATCGCCCGCATCTCGCTGATCCAGGAAAATGGCGACCGTCGCGTGCGCATGGGCAATCTCGCCTTCGTCGGCTCGCATTCGATCAACGGCGTCTCGGCGTTGCACACCGAGCTGATGAAGGAGACGGTGTTCGCCGACCTCCACAAGCTCTATCCCGACCGCATCAACAACAAGACCAACGGCATCACGCCCAGGCGTTGGCTGATCCAGTGCAATCCCGGCCTGACCGCGCTGGCGCGCGAGGCGATCGGCGACCGCTTCATGGACGACATCGAGGCGATCAAGGATCTCGATCCCATTGCCGACGATGCCGCCTTCCGCGAGAAGTTTGCCGCGGTGAAGCGCCAGAACAAGGCGAGGCTCGCCAACCTCGTCGCCGACCGTCTCGGCATCAGGTTCGATCCTTCGGCGCTGTTCGACATCCAGGTCAAGCGCATCCACGAATACAAGCGCCAGCTGCTCAACATCCTGGAGGCGATCGCGCTCTACGACCAGATCCGCTCGCATCCGGAGCGGGACTGGATGCCGCGGGTGAAATTCTTCGGCGGCAAGGCGGCGCCCAGCTACCACAACGCCAAGCTCATCATCAAACTGGCCAACGATGTCGCCAGGGTCATCAACGGCGATCCGTCGGTGCGCGGCCTGCTGAAGGTCGTGTTCGTGCCGAACTACAATGTCAGCCTGGCCGAGGTGCTGATGCCCGCCGCCGATCTCTCCGAGCAGATCTCGACCGCCGGCATGGAGGCTTCCGGTACCGGCAACATGAAGTTCGCCCTCAACGGCGCCTTGACCATCGGCACGCTCGACGGCGCCAACGTCGAGATCAAGGAACGCGTCGGCGACGACAACATCTTCATCTTCGGCCTGACCACGGCGGAAGTCGCCGAACGGCGCAAAAACGGCTACAACCCGCGCGGCGTGATCGAGTCCTCGCCCGAATTGTCGCAGGCGGTGTCGGCGATCTCGTCCGGGGTCTTCTCGCCCGACGATCCCAACCGCTACCGAGACCTGATGAACGGTCTCTACCAGAGCGACTGGTTCATGGTGGCGGCCGATTTCGACTCCTACGCCGCCTGCCAGCGCGAGGTCGACGACGTGTGGCGCAACAGTCCCGACTGGTACGCGCGCGCCATCCGCAATGTCGCCCGCGTCGGCTGGTTCTCGTCCGATCGCACCATCCGCCAATATGCGAAAGAAATCTGGAACGTGCCCGTCTGATGTGATTGCATGAGGCCACGAACGATGTGGCCCGGTGCATGCCGCCCAAAAGTGCACAGCGGTTTTGGGATTACGGCATGCACCAAAACAAAGATCAGTGCATGGCGCCCAAAAGTGCACGGCGGTTTTGGGATTACGGCATGCACCAAAACAGAAGGTTCCCAGGGAGGGACGCTGCCTGATGAGGAAGCCGCGCGCGACCGCTGCGACAAGCGGGCCGGACGGACTGGCGCCAGCCGGCGATGTCGCGGCGATTGTCGCCGGAACGCATGGCGATCCCTTTGCGGTTCTGGGCCTGCATGAAGCCGGCAAAGGCTTCGTCGCCCGCTGCTTCGTGCCCAATGCCGAAGTCGTCACCGCCTACACGCTGACCGGCAAGGAGGTCGGGGAACTCGTCCGCAGCAACGATGCCGGCTTCTTCGAGGGCAGGCTCTCGATCCGCAAGCGCCAGCCGCTGCGCTATCACGCGAAAAATGCCGGCGGCGATTGGTGGCTGACCGACCCTTACTCCTTCGGCCCGGTGCTCGGACCGATGGACGACTACTACATGGCCGAGGGCTCGCACTTAAGGCTCTTCGACAAGCTCGGCGCCCATATCATCGAGCATGAGGGCGCCACCGGCGTGCATTTCGCGGTTTGGGCGCCCAATGCCCGGCGTGTCTCGGTGGTTGGCGCTTTCAACGACTGGGACGGCCGCCGGCACGCCATGCGCGACCGCAAGGACACCGGCATCTGGGAGCTGTTCATTCCGGATCTCGGCGCCAGCCAGCCTTACAAGTTCGAGATCATCGGCCCCGACGGTGTGCGGTTGCCGCTCAAGGCCGATCCCTTCGCCTTCGAATCCGAGCTGCGTCCGGCGACCGCTTCCGTGACGGCGCCGCCGATGGCGCATCAATGGGGCGACGAAGCGCACCGTAGTTTCTGGCAAAAGGCCGACCCCAGGCGCGAGGCGATCTCGATCTACGAAGTCCATGCCGGCTCGTGGCAGCGCCGCGACGACGGCACGTTCCTCACCTGGGACGAGCTCGCCGCGCGGCTGATCCCGTACGCGGTCGACACCGGCTTCACCCATATCGAGTTCCTGCCGATCTCCGAGCATCCCTACGACCCGTCCTGGGGCTACCAGACGACCGGCCTCTATGCGCCGACCGCGCGCTTCGGCGATCCCGACGGCTTCGCCCGCTTCGTCGACGGCGCGCATCGCGCCGGCGTTGGCGTCATCCTCGACTGGGTGCCGGCGCATTTCCCCGTCGACGAACATGGGCTGGTGAAATTCGACGGCACCGCGCTCTACGAGCATGAAGACCCGCGCCAGGGCTTCCATCCCGACTGGAACACCGCGATCTACAATTTCGGACGCCGCGAGGTGGTGTCCTTCCTCGTCAACAATGCGCTGTTCTGGGCCGAAAAATATCATGTCGACGGCCTGCGCGTCGATGCGGTCGCCTCGATGCTCTACCTCGACTATTCGCGCAAGGCGGGCGAGTGGATCCCCAACGAGAAGGGCGGGCGCGAGAACCTGCAGGCCGTCAGCTTCCTGCAGAAGATGAACAAGGAGCTTTACGGCCACCATCCCGGCGTGATGACGATCGCCGAGGAATCGACCTCATGGCCGAAGGTCTCGCGGCCGGTGCATGAAGGCGGGCTCGGCTTCGGCTTCAAGTGGAACATGGGCTTCATGCACGACACGCTGGAGTATTTCTCCAAGGAGCCGATCTATCGCAAGCACCACCACAACGACATCACCTTCGGCCTCGTCTACGCCTTCTCCGAGAATTTCGTGTTGCCGCTCTCCCATGACGAGGTCGTCCACGGCAAGGGCACATTGCTCAACAAGATGGCCGGCGACGACTGGCAGAAATTCGCAACCTTGCGCGCCTACTACGCCTTCATGTGGGGCTATCCCGGCAAGAAGCTCGTGTTCATGGGGCAGGAATTCGCCCAGCGCCGCGAGTGGAGCGAGGAACGCGCGCTCGACTGGAACCTCTTGGACTACGCACCGCATCGCGGCGTCTGGCAGGTGGTGCGCGACTTGAACTACCTCTACCGCTCGCGCCCGGCGCTGCATGCGCGCGACTGCGAGCCGGAAGGCTTCTCCTGGCTGATTGTCGACGATCGCGACAACTCCGTCTTTGCCTGGCTGCGCAGCGCACCCGACGGCAACCCGATCGCCGTTATCTCCAATTTCACGCCGGTGCCGCGCGAGAACTATCGTGTACCGCTGCCGAAGGCGGGAGAATGGCGCGAGATCATCAACACTGACGCCGCCGATTATGGCGGCTCAGGCATGGGCAATGTCGGCATGGTCGTGGCGAGCGAGGAAGGGGGCGGCATATCGGCGACGATGCTGTTGCCGCCGCTGTCCACAATCATGTTGGAATTCGTCGCGGGCGAAAGCAGATGATATCTCATCTTGCTGAAGCAATGTCCCGGACAGATTACTTGGGAGGGTAACAATGGCAGAGATCAAGAGAACCCAGCCGCTGGCGCGCGATGCCATGGCCTATGTGCTTGCCGGCGGCCGCGGCAGCCGCCTCAAGGAGCTGACAGACCGGCGCGCCAAGCCCGCTGTCTATTTCGGCGGCAAGACGCGCATCATCGATTTCGCGCTGTCCAATGCGTTGAACTCCGGCATTCGCCGTCTCGGCGTCGCCACCCAGTACAAGGCGCACTCGCTGATCCGCCACCTGCAGCGTGGCTGGAACTTCCTCAGGCCTGAGCGAAACGAAAGCTTCGACATCCTGCCGGCCTCGCAGCGCGTCTCGGAGACGCAGTGGTATGAGGGCACGGCGGACGCGGTCTACCAGAACATCGACATCATCGAGGCCTACGGGCCTGAATACATGGTGATCCTCGCCGGCGACCACATCTACAAGATGGACTACGAGCTGATGCTGCGCCAGCATGTCGATGCCGGCGCCGACGTCACCGTCGGCTGCCTGGAAGTGCCGCGCATGGAGGCGACCGGCTTCGGCGTCATGCATGTCGATGCCAAGGACAACATCATCGCTTTCGTCGAAAAACCCGCCGATCCGCCCGGCATCCCCGACAAGCCTGAGTTCGCCCTGGCATCGATGGGCATCTATGTCTTCAAGACCAAGTTCCTGATGGAGCAGCTGCGCCGCGACGCCGCCGAACCCGGTTCCAGCCGCGACTTCGGCAAGGACATCATCCCCTATATCGTCCAGCACGGTAAGGCGATCGCCCACCGCTTCGCCAAGTCCTGCGTACGCTCCTCGCATGAGGCCGAGCCTTACTGGCGCGACGTCGGAACGGTGGATGCCTATTGGGAGGCCAATATCGACCTCACCGACATCACGCCCGAGCTCGACCTCTACGACCGCGACTGGCCGATCTGGACCTATGCCGAATTGAAGCCGCCGGCAAAATTCGTGCATGACGAGGACGGCCGCCGCGGCGAGGCGATCTCCTCGCTGGTGTCCGGCGACTGCATCGTCTCCGGCGCATCGCTGCGCCGCAGCCTGATCTTCACCGGCGCGCGCATCAATTCCTATTCGAAGCTCGAGGAGGTGGTGATGCTGCCCGACGTCCAGGTCGGGCGCAACGCGCGCCTCAGCCGCGTCGTCATCGATCATGGCGTCCATATCCCGGAGGGGCTGGTGGTCGGCGAGGATCCGGCGCTCGACGCCAAACGCTTCCGCGTTTCGGAAAAAGGCATCTGCCTGATCACGCAGGATATGATCAACAAGCTGTCAACCTGACAGGGTTGATCAGCAAGCTGTCAGTTCGATCAACAAGCTGCCACTGTAAGATCGGAATGTGAGGCGCATGCAGGTTCTGTCGGTCACGCCCGAAATCTTTCCCTTGATCAAGACCGGCGGCCTTGCCGACGTGACCGGCGCGCTGCCGATCGCGCTCGCCGGCAAGGGTGTGGCGATGCGCACGCTGGTTCCCGGCTATCCTGTGGTGATGGAGGCGTTCAAGAAAAAGAAGGCCGTCTACCAGTACCCGCTGCTGCAGGGCGGCAAGGCTTCGGTCCATGCCGTCAAGGTCGGCGAGCTCGACCTCTTCGTGCTCGACGCGCCGCATCTGTTCGATCGTCAGGGTGGGCCATATGGCACCGCCTCCGGCTCCGACTGGCCCGACAACTGGCGGCGCTTCGCGGCGCTGAGCCAGGTCGGCGGCGACATCGCCGGCGGCGCCATCTCCGGCTACCAGCCCGACATCGTGCATGCCCATGACTGGCAGTCGGCGATGACGCTTGCCTATATGCGCTACGGCAAGGCGGTCGGCGTGCCGTCGCTGATCACCGTGCACAACCTGGCCTTCCAGGGCCAGTTCGGCGCCGGCATCTTCGGCGAGCTCGGCCTGCCGGGCGTGGCGATGCAGCTCGACGGCGTCGAATATTATGGCGGCGTCGGCTTCCTCAAGGCCGGCCTGCAGGCGGCCTGGGCGATCACCACGGTGAGCCCGACCTACGCGCAGGAAATCCGCTCGCCGGAATTCGGCATGGGCCTCGACGGCCTGATCAACATGCGCGCCACCGACCTCTACGGCATCGTCAATGGCATCGATGTCGACATCTGGAATCCCGAGACCGACAAGCATCTGGTGGCCAACTATTCGGCCGAGACGCTTGCGGCGCGCGCCAAAAACCGCAAAGCCGTCGAGGACCGCTTTAATCTCGAAAATGACGACAGCCCGATCGTCTGTGTCGTCAGCCGGCTGACCTGGCAGAAGGGCATGGACATTCTGGCCGCGGTCGTCGATGGCGTGGTCGCGGCCGGCGCGCGGCTGGCGATCCTGGGATCGGGCGACGCCGGCCTCGAAGGCTCGCTGCTTGCTGCCGCCGCGCGGCATCGCGGCCGCGTCGGCGTCGTCATCGGCTACGACGAAGGCCTCTCGCACGTCATGCAGGGCGGCTGCGACGCCATCGTCATCCCGTCGCGCTTCGAGCCTTGCGGGCTGACGCAGCTCTACGGCCTGCGCTATGGTTGCGTGCCGATCGTCGCCCGCACCGGCGGTCTTGCCGACACCATCATCGACGCCAATGAGGCGGCGCTTTCGGCAGGCGTCGCCACCGGCTTCCAGTTCGCGCCGAACAATGGCGGCGCTCTGTTGCATGCGATCCACAGGCTGGTCGAGGCGCATGCCAGGCCCGCGGCCTGGGCCTCGATCCAGCGCCAGGGTATGAAGGCCGAAGTCTCCTGGGACAAGAGTGCCGAAAGATACGTCGAACTCTATCGCCTGCTGCTTTCGAAAAGGGTTGCCTGAAGCATGATCAAAACCGTCCCCACCAAACCCTATACCGACCAGAAGCCTGGCACCTCCGGCTTGCGCAAGAAGGTGCCCGTCTTCCAGCAGGAGCACTATGCCGAGAACTTCATCCAGTCGATCTTCGACGCGCTGGAAGGTTTTAAGGGCAAGACGCTGGTGATCGGCGGCGACGGTCGCTTCTACAACCGCGAGGTCATCCAGAAGGCGATCGCCATGGCCGCCGCCAACGGCTTCGGCAAGGTGATGGTCGGGCAGGGGGGTATCCTTTCGACGCCAGCCGCCTCCAACATCATCCGCAAATACAAGACCTTCGGCGGCATCATCCTGTCGGCCAGCCACAATCCGGGTGGTCCGCACGAGGATTTCGGCATCAAGTACAATGCCGGCAATGGCGGTCCGGCGCCGGAGAAGATCACCGACGCGATCTTCGAAAAGACCAAGACGATCTCGAGCTTCAAGATCGCCAACATCGGCAATGTCGACATCGACACGATCGGTACCTTCGAAGCTGGCGGCATGACGGTCGAGATCTTCGACCCGGTCAAGGACTATGCCGAGCTGATGGAAAGCCTGTTCGACTTCGACGCCATCCGCGCCAATTTCAAATACGGCTTCCGCATGCGTTTCGACGCCATGCACGCGGTGACCGGCCCTTACGCCAAGGAGATCCTCGAGCGCCGGCTCGGCGCGCCGAACGGCACCTGCCGCAACTTCAAGCCGCTGCCCGATTTCGGCGGCCATCACCCCGATCCGAACCTGGTGCATGCCAAGCATCTCTATGACGAGATGATGGGTCCGGATGCGCCCGATTTCGGCGCCGCTTCTGACGGCGACGGCGACCGCAACCTGATCATCGGCAAGGGCATTTTCGTCACCCCGTCGGATTCGGTGGCGATGCTTGCCGCCAACGCGCATCTGGCGCCCGGCTACAAGGAAGGCCTGAAGGGCATCGCCCGCTCGATGCCGACCAGTGGTGCGGCCGACCGTGTGGCGGAAAAGCTCGGCATCGGCATCTACGAGACGCCGACCGGCTGGAAGTTCTTCGGCAATCTGCTCGATGCCGGCATGGCGACGATCTGCGGCGAGGAAAGCGCCGGCACCGGCTCCAACCATGTGCGCGAGAAGGACGGGCTGTGGGCCGTGCTTCTATGGCTCAACATCCTCGCGGTGCGCGGCGAGAGCTGCAAGGACATCGTCACCAAGCACTGGGAGACCTACGGCCGCAATTATTATTCGCGCCACGACTATGAGGAGGTCGAGACCGAGCGCGCAAACGCGCTGGTCGATGAGTTGCGCGCCAAGCTCGGCTCGCTGCCCGGCACCAGCGTGCGCGGCCTGAAGATCGCCAATGCGGACGACTTCGCCTACCACGACCCGGTCGACGGCTCGGTGAGCAAGAACCAGGGCATCCGGATCCTGTTCGAGGGCGGCTCGCGCGTCGTCTTCCGCCTCTCTGGCACGGGCACTTCCGGTGCCACGCTGCGCGTCTATATCGAGCGCTACGAGCCGGACAAGGCGAGGCACGATCTCGATACCCAGGAAGCGCTCGCCGATCTCATCGCCGCCGCCGACGACATCGGTGGCATCAAGAGCCACACCGGCCGCAACAAGCCGAGCGTGATTACTTGAGGGTGGCGCGGCGCCCTCTTCCTTCTCCCCTTGTGGGGTCCGAAGGACGGGGCGAGACCCGTGGCTCGCCCCCGGGCGGTGGATCGGCGCGCAGCGCCGAGACGGATGAGGGGTGTTGGACGGAGTGCCGTCGGTGTCAAGCTGGAGCACCCCTCATCCGTCGCCTTCGGCGACACCTTCTCCGGGAGAAGGGGGAGCCTGCATGACTCACCTCGGCGCAACCGGCACTCCCGACGGCATCCGCTTCGCCGTCTGGTCCTCTTCAGCGCGGCGCGTATGGGTCTCGATCTTCGACGACGGCGGCACCCGCGAGGTCGAACGGCTGGAACTGAAGCCGGAAGGCGAGGGCATGCACGCGCGCTTCGTACCTGGCCTCGCTGAGGGCACGCGCTACGGCTTTCGCGCCGACGGCGACTATGCGCCGGAGCGCGGTTCTTGGTTCGATCCGAACAAGCTGCTGACCGATCCTTACGCCGTCGAGATCGACCGGCCGTATCAATATCACTGGCGGCTTGCAGCCAGACGCAACGAAGGCGCCGACACGGCCCCGCTCATGCCGAAAACCGTGGCGCGCGCGCTGCCGCAGCCACTGGCTGCCAAGCCGCCCCTGTTCCAGCCCGGCGGCTTCATCTACGAACTCAGCGTCCGCTCCTTCACCAAGCTGCACCCAGACGTACCGGAGGCACAGCGCGGCACCATCGCGGCGCTTGCCCATCCGGCCATCATCGAGCATCTGAAGCGCCTTGGCGTCTCCGCTGTCGAGTTGATGCCGATCACGGCGTCGATCGACGAGCGGCATCTGCCGCCGCTGGGCTTGAGGAACGCCTGGGGCTACAACCCCGTCACCTTCATGGCGCTCGATCCGCGTCTCGCGCCAGGTGGCCTTGTGGAACTGCGCGATACGGTTGCGACGCTGCGTGAAGCGGGCATCGGCACCATCCTCGACCTCGTCTTCAACCACACCGGCGAGAGCGACCGGCTCGGCCCGACACTGTCGCTGCGCGGCCTCGACCCGCAGGCCTATTTCAGGCATCTGCCGGACGGCCGGCTGGCCAATGACACCGGCACCGGCAACACGGTCGCCTGCGATCATCCGGTCGTGCGCGAGATGGTGCTGGACACGCTCCGCCATTTCGTCCGTTTCGCTGGCGTCGATGGCTTCCGCTTTGACCTGGCCCCCGTGCTCGGCAGGGTCGACGGTGTGTTCGAGCCGGATGCGCCGTTGCTTGAGGCCATCGCCGGCGATCCCGTCCTCGCCGACCGCGTGCTGATCGCCGAGCCCTGGGATATCGGTCCGAACGGCTACCAGCTCGATTCCCCCCCCGCCATACCTGGAGTGGAACGACCGTTATCGCGATGACGTCCGGCGCTTCTGGCGCGGCGATGCGGGCGCGATCGGCGCTTTGGCCACGCGGCTTGCCGGCTCGTCCGACGTGTTCGGCAGGGCGGGCCAGCCGGCGAGCCGCAGCGTCAACTTCATCGCCGCCCATGACGGCATGACGCTGGCCGATCTGGTTGCCCATGAGCGGAAGCACAACGCGGCCAATGGCGAGCATAACCGCGACGGACACAATGACAATCTGTCGTGGAACAACGGCGTCGAGGGCGAGACGGATGACGCGGAAATCGCCAAGGCCCGCTTCGCCGACCAGTGCGCATTGCTTGCGACGCTCTTTGCCTCGCGCGGCACCATCATGCTGACCGCCGGCGACGAGTTCGGCAGAACGCAGCAGGGCAACAACAATGCCTATGCGCAGGACAACGCCATCACCTGGCTCGACTGGGCCGGCCGCGATGAGGCGCTCGAGCGATACACTTCGGCTCTCTCCGCGATGCGCCATGCCTTTCCGGCGCTGTCGGACACGCATTTCCTGACCGGGGAGCCGTCCGATGCTTCAGCCGTCCCGGACGTCGAGTGGCTGAGCGAAACCGGTGCGCCGCTTGGTGAGGCCGACTGGAACGATCCCGGGCGACATCGCCTCGTCATGATGCTCGGCGATAGCGGGGGCGGCCGCCTTGCCGTCATGGTCAATGGCGACCGCCGCCAATGCGTCTTCACCTTGCCCGCACGGGAAGGCTTTCACTGGCATTCGGTGATCGAGACGCAGGCGGTCGACCTGGCGCGGCCGGTCCCTGGCCGCAGCGTGAATTTCATGATCGAGCGTAGGGCTTCGAAGGCCCGCGCCGGAAAGGGTTCGTGATGGCCGATGGCAACACGCAGCAAGGGGCCGAGTGGTGGCGCGGTTGCGTGATCTATCAGATCTATCCGCGCTCCTTCCAGGACACCACCGGTGACGGCAGCGGCGATCTCAAGGGGATCACTGCGCGGCTCGCCCATGTCGCTTCGCTCGGCGTCGATGCCGTATGGCTCTCGCCCTTTTTCAAGTCGCCGATGGCCGACATGGGCTATGACGTGTCGGACTATCGTGACGTCGATCCGATGTTCGGCGCGCTGGAGGATTTCGATGCGCTGGTCGCCGAAGCGCATCGGCTCGGGCTGAAGCTCATCATCGATCAGGTGATCTCCCACTCATCCGACAGGCATGAATGGTTCGTGGAAAGCCGTGCCAGCCGTGACAATGCGAAAGCCGACTGGTATGTCTGGGCCGACGCCAAGCCCGACGGCAGCGCGCCCAACAACTGGCAATCGCTGTTCGGCGGTCCCGCCTGGGAGTGGGACGCCACCCGCCGGCAGTACTACATGCACAACTTTCTCGCCGCGCAGCCGGACCTCAATTTCCATACTGCGGAGGTGCAGGACGCGGTCCTCGACACGGTGCGCTTCTGGCTGGAGCGCGGCGTCGACGGCTTCCGGCTGGATACGGTCAACTATTATGTCCATGACCGCTGGCTGCGCGACAACCCGCCTTTGGCCGCGAGCGTCGCCGGCACCAGTGGCGCCACCACCACCTACGCCTTTCAGGAGCATCTCTTCGACAAGACGCGCCCTGAGAATCTCGACTTCCTGAAGCGTTTTCGCGCGCTGCTTGACCAGTACCCTGACCGTGCTGCGGTCGGCGAGGTGGGTGACGAGGAGCGCTCGCTGCAGACGCTTGCCGCCTACACCTCCGGAGGCGACAAATTGCAGATGTGCTACACCTTCGACCTGCTCGGCCCGCAATTCTCGGCCGCCCATGTGCGCGGCTGCGTCGAGGCGTTCGAGAATGCGGTTGCCGACGGCTGGGTCTGCTGGGCTTTCTCCAACCACGATGTCGTTCGCCATGTCAGCCGCTGGACACGGCCCGGCGAGAACCCGGATGCCGTAGCGAAATTCGCGATCGCGCTGCTTTGCTCTCTGCGCGGTTCGATCTGCCTCTATCAGGGCGAGGAGCTTGGGCTGGAGGAAGCCGAGCTTGCGTATGAGGATCTGCGCGATCCTTTTGGCATCCGCTTCTGGCCGGGCGTGAAGGGCAGGGACGGCTGCCGCACCCCGATGGTCTGGGAGGCAGAAGCGGAAAATGGCGGTTTCTCCGCAGCCAAGCCCTGGCTGCCGGTGCCGCTGGCGCATCGCAGTCGCGCGGTCGATGTGCAGAACGGCGAGGACGGTTCCCTACTCGCCGCCTATCGCTCGATCCTCGCCTTGCGCAAGCGCCACCCGGCGTTGATCAACGGTTCGATCCGCTTTCTCGATACCGAGGGCGATGTGTTGGCTTTGGTCCGCCAGCACGAAGACGAGAAATTGTTGTGCGTCTTCAATTTCGCCGCTGAGCCGGCGAACTGGACGCTGCCGGCGGAGATCAGGGATGTCGAGATAACGGCTCTTGCCGTTGACGTCGCTGGCGTTCTTGGCGGTGTTCTCGAAGAGATTACGCTGGCACTGCCGCCTGTGGGTTGCTTCGTCGCCAGAATTGGCTGACAGCCAGCCTATTGGACGAGCACAGAGCGTCCGCAGGTCGCGCCGGTGACCCGCACATCGGCCTCGCCGACGTGGACGCCAAGTGCGGCAAGCACATTGTAGACGAGGTCGTCGACGGGTGCGGTCACGCCGTTGAGCAGCGTCGTCACCGCCGGCTTCACCGTGCCGAGAAGGGAAGCCACGTCAAGCCCGAGACCGAGCGCGTTGACCGAGAGTGACAGGTTGTTCACCAGCGAGGTGGTGAGCGACTGCGTCAGATTCCTGGTCGAGACCGTCTTGATCGCCTTGTTGGCGATATCGGTGGCGCTGAATTTCAGGTTCGTCGGCGTCATGTTGGTGATCGAGACAGCCGACGATCCCTTGATCTGCAACAGGTTGAGGTTGGTCAGGAGCAATTGGACGCTGACATCGGCGATCTCGGCATCGCTGAAGGATTGCGGCTTAGTGAAGTCCGCGAAGCCGCTTGCGTTGCTGTTGGCGAGATGCGCCGAGACGACGCCGGGCTGCGCGGCGATCGAAACCTTGATGCTCGAGGGGCCGGTCGGGCAGCTTATGTCTGTCAGCTTGGCTTCGGCATAGGCGACCTCGACATTGAGCGGCAGGTTGACGGCCAGCAGCTTGATGCCGCCGCCAAGGTTCGGTGTGCCGACCGTGACGTTGGCGTTGAGCTTGATGCGGGTCTGCGCCGTGCGCACCACGGTGCCCAGTTCTCCGACCGCCAGCCAGGCCGAGAATTGCATGGGTTCGCCGATGGCGACTTGGAGCGTCGTCGATGTCAGCCCGGGTATGGTTGCCCCGAGATTGACGGCAACCTGGTTGGTGCCGTTGGCGAGCGCCGCCGCTGCCGTCAGCATGCTCATGGCGCTTGCGTCGACCGAAAGTCCGGCGGGATTCTGTCCGAGGCCGAGGCTGCCCACCGAGCCGAGATCGATGAGCTGGCTGAGCGGGATCTTGACCGTATTGGTGGCGCTCGAGGCCATGGTCTGCAGAGCGAGCTTGGCCGTCCGGTCGAGCCCGGGCACGTTGGCCATCGCGGTGGCGATCTGGCCGATCGTTGCCTTCGAGGCGAGCACGTCCGAATAGGTCACGCCGCTCAGATGCAGCTGCGTCGCCAGTGCATCGGTGAAGGAGAGCACGTCGACATCGGCCGAGATCAGCGAATTGTAGTCCATCACGCTGAGCGAGAAGTTGCCGCCGAGAAGCCCGCCGAGCAGCGCGTTGAGGATGCCGCCATTCACGCTGGCCAGCCGCGACCCGACCGAGAATGCCGCTTCGGGCTGGGCGCTGGCGGTGGCTGTCGTGCCGATCACCGGCGGCGCCATCATCGAGGCGGCGAAATAGAGCGTGCCCAGCTTCTTCAGCGACACCTGGACGGCGTTGTAGGGCAGCTTGCCTGCCTCGAAGCGGCTGCCGGCCGCTATGGAACTGACCCCCGAATAGCGTCCGGGCACGACCTGCACGACCGCCTTGCTGCCGGTCGGCGCGATGGTGGTCCCCTGCTGCTGCACGGCGACGGATGTGATTCCGTTGTCCTTCAGCGTCGTCAGCACCGCTTGCTGGGCGTTGTTGATGTTGGCGGCGGCGGTAATCGCGGCGAGGTCGACGATCGACTGCGCGGCGCGGCGTTCGTTGTAGAGCGAGCCCTCGTCGACGGCGAAAGCGGTCAACGCCAGCGCCACCGGCGTGCAGAGCGCGGTCATGACCGCGAAATTGGCACGCCGGTCGGCAATCAGCCGTCGCGCCGCGGCCACGAGAGCAATTCCAGGAAAAATGTGTAACGGTTTTCCGTCCGGACTTGCGTCAGAACAAAGAGATAGAGCGGTCTTGCGTTTCCGGGAAACGAGGAACCGCTCCAGTCCCCCCTTGGAACTGCGCATCATATGCCTCCGACCCGGATCGTCGATTGACGCTGGATCGTGGTGCCCGGCAAGGGCAGCGTCCGGAACAGATTCCAAATCGGCAGGTTGCGCGCGTCATAGCTGACGGACACGACGAACTGGCTGCCGTCGACGGCGCTGTCCTGCGCGTTGACCGTCAGCTTGTTGGGATCCACGAAAGGATAGCCCGCAACATCGTGCGCAATGAAATCGGTGACCAGCGCCTGCCGCTCCGTCTGGTTGAGGCCGGCAATCGCCGTTCGCGCCGCGTCGGCCGCGATCTGCTGGACCGAATGGCTGGCGCCGAAATAAATTCCGTATGCAACCATTCCGAGCAAAAGCAGGATGAAGATCGGCGCCAGCATGGCGAATTCGACCGCCGACGTGCCCGCGGCGTCAGCCCGGAAACGGAACCATGGAGCAAGGAATTTTCGGTGCTTCGGCATGGTCCGGAGAATGCCAAAACCTGCCTGCAAAAACAGAAAACGACTGGAACAACCGAAAGATGCACTAAGTTGAGTGGCGGGTTTTAGTTTTAGATTTCGCTGTTTTAGCAGAGTGCCGCTCACTTAACGTCAAGCAGCGGGTAGTTGAAATAAGATATTCCTCTGTCTAGTCTCCCGCCACCAGCCGCCGGAAGGGACCGGCGGCGCGCTCAAAAGGAACCCGTTGAACGGTTCCGGGGCGTCAACACTCAAGGCGCGGTTGAGGGGCCGCGTCCAAAGGGAGAGACTTCATGCTGAAAAATCTGCTGAAGGCGACTGTGTTCGCCACCACCATGGCCTTGGCCACCGGCACCTTCTACACGCCGGCCTTCGCCGAGACCGTCTACAACCGCGGATCCGCCGCCGAGGCGGAGACGGTCGATCCGCACAAGACGTCGACGGTCTACGAAGCCGATATTATACGCGACCTGTTCCAGGGCCTCGTCATGCATGACCAGAAGACGAACCTCATTCCGGGCGCCGCCGAAAGCTGGACGGTGTCCGACGACGGCACCGTCTACACCTTCAAGCTGCGCAAGGACGGCCTCTGGTCGGATGGCAGCCCGGTGACGGCGGACGACTTCGTCTATTCGTTCCGTCGGCTGGAAGATCCGGCCACCGCTGCCGAATACGCTTCCATGCTCTATCCGGTGAAGGGCGCTGAGGACTTCAACACCAAGAAAGGCAAGGCCGAGGACATGGGCGTGAAGGCGGTCGACGCCAACACGCTGCAGGTCACGCTGAAGGCGCCGACGCCCTACTTCCTGGAGATGTTGACCCACCAGGCGACCTATCCGGTCAACAAGGCCTCCATGGACAAGCTCGGCGCCGACTGGATCAAGCCGGGCAAGCTGGTTTCCAACGGCGCCTATACGCTGGCCGAGTGGGTGCCCAACGACCATCTCAAGCTGATCAAGAATCCGAAATTCTGGGACGCCGCGAGCGTCAAGCTCGACGTGGTCAACTACATCCCGACCGAGGATCGCTCGTCGGCGATGAAGCGCTTCGAGGCCGGCGAACTCGACAGTTATGGTGACCTGCCGACCGAACAGCTCGCCGATCTCAAAACCAAATTCGGTGACCAGGTCCGTGTCGGGCCGTATCTCGGCACCTATTATTATGCGGTCAAGACCGACAAGGCGCCGTGGGATAATGTCGAGCTGCGCAACGCCATCTCGATGGCGATCGATCGCAACTTCCTGGCCGAGAAGGTCTGGCAGAACTCGATGCTGCCCGGCTATTCGATGGTGCCCCCGGGCATCGAGGGCTACACGCCGGCACTGGCCAAATACGCCGACATGCCGCAGATCGACCGCGAGGATGCTGCCAAGAAGATCCTGGAGAAACTCGGCTATACACCCGAGCATCCGTTGAAGATGGAGATCCGCTACAACACCTCGGAGAACCATAAAAACACGGCGGTCGCCATCCAGGAACAGCTGAAGCCACTCGGCGTGGAGGTGACGCTGCTCAACACTGACACCAAGACCCACTACAGCTTCCTCGAGCAGAAGGGCAACTACGACGTCGCCCGCGCTGCCTGGATCGCCGACTACAAGGATCCGGAGACCTTCCTCGGCATCTCGCGCAAGGCAAGCGGCAACAACTACTCGAACTACAACAGCCCGGCCTATGAGGCCGCGATGGACAAGGCAGCCGCCGCCGGCGGCAAGCCTGAGGAGCGCATGAAGGACCTCGCCGAGGCCGAGCGCATCCTCGTCGACGATGTCGGCCAGATTCCACTGCTCTACTATAGCTACCACGACATCGTTTCCTCGAAGCTGCATGGCTTCGACGACAACGTGATGGACATCCATCCGTCCCGCTTCATCTCCAAGGACTGACAAGAAACCTTGGCCGTACCGCCGCTCCCTTTTTTGGGAGCGGTGGCTGCGGTCTGTCGTCGTGCCGGGCCGAAAGTCGGGTTGGATTTTCGGGAATACCGGTGCGAAGATGAGAGATGCCAGCGCGCCACGGTCTCGTCTGGAGAGCTGTCGCCCTGGCTGAAGCGGGGCGCCGATGCTGCGTTATGTCTTCCGGCGGCTGTTGACCGCCATCCCGACGCTATTCGTCATCGTGACGGTGGCGTTCTTCCTGATCCGTGTCGCGCCAGGCGGCCCGTTCAACCAGGAGCGGGGCCTGAGCCCCGAGATCAGGGCCAATCTCGAAGCCCAGTTCGGCCTCAACGATCCGCTCTGGCTGCAATATGTCCACTATCTCGGCAATCTTTTGCGCGGCAATTTCGGCCCGAGCTATAACCTGCCTGACTTCACCGTCACCGAACTCTTCGCCAAGGGCCTGCCGATCTCCGTGCAGATCGGTTCGTCGGCGCTGGTGCTGGCACTGCTTCTGGGCTCGATCCTCGGCACGATCGCGGCGCTGAATCAGAACAAGCTCGCCGACTATTCGGTGATTGCTCTAGCCACCGCCGGCAGCACAATCCCCACCTTCGTCATCGCGCCGGTCATTCAGCTCGTGTTCGGGCTTTCCTGGAAGCTTTTGCCGATCGGCGGCTGGGGCGACGGCGCCTTCATCAACAAGGTCGGGCCGGTGCTGACGCTCGCCTTGCCGCAGATCGCCATCGTCGCCCGCCTGATGCGCGGCTCGATGATCGAAAGCCTGCGCTCGCACCATATCCGCACCGCCCGCGCGCTCGGCCTGTCGGACTGGTCGGTGGTGGTCAAGCACGCGCTGCGCGGCGCCGTGCTGCCGATCGTCTCCTTCACAGGTCCCGCGGCGGCGGCGCTGCTCACCGGCTCGATCATCGTCGAGACCATCTTCTCTATCCCCGGTGTCGGCCGCTATTTCGTCGATGCCGCCCTCAACCGCGACTACACGCTGGTCATGGGAACCGTGGTGGTGATCGCGCTCTTCACCATCGTCTTCAACCTGATCGTCGATCTCCTTTACGCGGTCGTCGACCCGAGGGTGCGCTATGACTGACCTCGCCGTCGCCGTCCCGGAGCCGATCGTCGGCCGCTCGCTTTGGGGCAATGCCTGGGCGCGGCTGAAGCGCAACCGCGCCGCCATGTTCAGCCTCTATTATCTGGCATTCATTGCCGTCGTCAGCGTGTTCGGCCCGCTGGTCGTGCCGCATGAATACACCACCATCTACGGCGACTATGTGCGCACGCCGCCGAGCCTTTCGGCCTATCCGAAGCCCGACATGATCCAGGGCGCGCTGACCGACGCGATCAAGCGCATGCGCGTCGACATCAAGGAGTGGCACCAGGACGGCGGCCGCGTGATCGTGACGGTCACGTCCAAGAAGCCGATCGACGACCGCAACATCCGCTATCTCGATCGCTCCGACGCCTTCGACGACGCAAGGATCGAGAGCAAGTCGCCGGACGGGCTCGAAATGATCTTGAGTTCCGCCATCAAGCAGCAATATTTCCTCTTCGGCACCGACAACACCGGGCGCGACCTGCTCTCGCGCACGCTGATGGCCGGGCGCATCTCTTTAGCCATCGGCCTGCTTGCCGGCGTCGTCGCCGGCGTCATCGGCGTGATCTACGGCGCGACGGCCGGCTTTGCCGGCGGCAAGATCGACGAGGTGATGATGCGTATCGTCGACGTGCTTTACTCGCTGCCCTTCATCTTCTTCGTCATCATGCTGGTGGTGTTCTTCGGCCGCAACTTCGTGCTGATGTTCCTGGCGGTCGGCGCGGTGCTCTGGCTCGACATGGCGCGCATCGTGCGCGGCCAGGCGCTGTCGATCCGCAGGCAGGAATATGTCCAGGCGGCGGAAGCGATGGGCGTCGGCCAGCGCGGCATCCTGGTGCGCCACGTCATCCCCAACCTGCTCGGGCCGGTGGTGATCTACATGACGCTGCTGGTGCCGCAGGTCATCATCCTGGAAAGCTTCCTATCCTTCCTCGGCCTTGGCGTGCAGGAGCCGATGACCAGCTGGGGCGTGCTGATTTCCGTCGGCGCCAAGAACATCGGCTATGCCAACTGGCTGCTGTTGTTCCCAGCCTTCTTCCTCGTCTCGACGCTGTTCGCGCTGAACTTCGTCGGCGACGGCCTGCGCGACGCGCTCGACCCGAAGGATCGCTGACATGGCTTCCGAAACGATCCTCAGCGTCAAGGACCTGCGCGTCCGCTTCCAGACCCTTGACGGCACGGTCGAGGCGGTCAAAGGCATCAACATCAAGGTCAATGCCGGCGAAACGGTCGCCGTGGTCGGCGAATCCGGTTCCGGCAAGAGCCAGACGATGATGGCGGCGATGAGCCTGCTGTCCTCCAATGGCGAGGCCACCGGCCAGGTCGACTATCGCGGCCGCAATCTTTTGGAGATGACCAAGCACGAGCTCAACAAGGTTCGCGGCCGCAAGATCAGCATGATCTTCCAGGAGCCGATGACCTCGCTCGACCCGCTTTACACCATCGGCAACCAGCTCATCGAGCCGATCCGCCGGCATCGTGGCCTGAACGCCCAGGCGGCACGCGAAGAGGCGCTGAAGCTGCTGCGGCTTGTGCACATCCCCGATCCCGAGCGGCGGATGAAATCCTATCCGCACGAAATGTCGGGCGGCCAGCGCCAGCGCGTCATGATCGCCATGGCGCTGGCCAACGATCCCGACATCCTGATCGCCGACGAGCCGACGACTGCGCTCGACGTCACCATCCAGGCGCAGATCCTGATGCTGCTTGCCGAATTGCAGCGCAAGCTCGGCATGGCGATCGTCTTCATCACCCATGATCTCGGCATCGTGCGCCGCTTCGCCGACCGCGTCTATGTCATGCGCCAGGGCGAGGTGGTGGAGGAGGGCGATGCCGAGGCGCTCTTCGCCAACCCACAGCATGCCTACACCAAGATGCTGCTCGCGGCCGAGCCGACCGGCACCAAGGCGGCGCCGCCCGCCAATTCGCCTGTGCTGCTCGAAGGCCGCAATGTCGAGGTCGTCTTCAAGATCGGCGGCGGCTTCCTCGGCGGCGAGCCGCTGATGCTGCGCGCGGTGGACAAGATCTCGATCCGGCTGAAGCGCAACCAGACGATCGGCATCGTCGGCGAGTCGGGCTCCGGCAAGTCGACGCTCGGCCGCGCGCTGCTCAGATTGTTGCCCAGCGACGGCGTGATCCGCTTCGGCGACCGCGACATCTCCGAGGCGGACCGCCGGGCCATGCGGCCGCTGCGCCGCGAATTGCAGTTGGTCTTCCAGGACCCGTTCGGCTCGCTGTCGCCGCGCATGACGGTCGGCCAGGTCATCACCGAAGGGCTGTTGGTGCACGAGCCGTCGCTGACCGGCAAGCAGCGCGACCATCGCGCCGTCGAGGCGCTGCGCGAGGTCGGCCTCGACCCCAACGCCCGCAACCGCTACCCGCACGAGTTCTCCGGCGGCCAGCGCCAGCGCATCGCGATTGCCCGCGCCATGATCCTGAAGCCAAAAGTGGTGGTGCTGGACGAGCCGACCTCGGCGCTCGACCGCTCTGTGCAGAAGCAGATCGTCGAGCTCCTGCGCAAGCTGCAGGCCGACCACCAGCTGTCTTATCTTTTCATCAGCCATGACCTGGCTGTCGTGCGTGCCATGGCCGACTACATCATCGTCATGAAGCAGGGAAAGATCGTCGAGGAAGGGCCGACCGAAGAGATCTTCGGCAATCCGCGCGAGGTCTACACGCAGACGCTGATGAACGCGGCGATCGATACGGCGCGGTTCCGGATCAGTGCATGAGGGGGAATTGGAATCACAATATGTGATCATTTGGTTGAATTATATCACAAAATGAGATATTCAATTCGTCAAGCAGGTTGTTTACCTGGCAGCCGCAATCAAATCGCTCCGCAAGCATAAGGCTGATGCTCCTCGGATCGTTGCCAAGATTGCGGTCTATGCCGAGACTCCGGAAGCCATGGTGAACAACGTCAAGAAGTTGGTCGGTTCGGATGAGATGCGTCTGCGCGTCGGAGACTACCGCGTCATCTTTACCGAAACGGAAGACGAGATCATCGTCAGCAGGATTGGGCCGCGTGGCTCGGTCTACGAGTAGGAAGCACAATGAGCATTCATTATTTCACCACGCCCAAGGGTGACGAAATGGCTGTCTTGCCACGCGCCGAGCTTGATGCGCTACAGGACCGCGCCGCGCGTGCCCGTGAAGTGGCAAGCTATCGTGCCGGCGAGGCCCCCGGTTCTACCGCCGAGGAGGCGCTGGCTTTCGTCAACGCAGTATCGCCGCTCGCTTTCTGGCGGGCCAGAAAAGGAAAAACGCAGGCAGCGCTTGCGGCGGAAGTTGGCATTTCGCAGAACATGCTTTCGGCGGTTGAAAACGGCAAGCGGGGCGGGGATGTCGCCCTGTGGCTGCGCCTGTCGCGTGCTCTTGAGGTACCTGTCGATCAACTTGTCGACGAGGATTGAAGCGGGCTGAACTCGGCTGCCGATGCCCGCTATCCATGCATGTAGGTGCCGAGCTCAGTTCACAGGATCAACACTTTTGCTTCCTCGCGGCGACAATTGCTTGCTGCTGTTGCTGCAGCCGCTCGATCTTCGCCGTGTCGCGGTTAGCCACCACCGTCTTGACGTCTCGCCGCCGAGCAGCCAGCTCGGCACGCTGGTGTTGGCGACTTTGCCGCGGCTGATGGCGGTTCGCGAGATGTCGGTGGCGGTGTCGCCGAGCGCGCTGTTGAGCTCGGCGCAGCTCATCTTGTCGTATTTCCCTGGATCGGTCGACGCGACGGTCGACGAGCAGCCGGCGACAAAAGCCAAGGCGAGCACCAGGATAGGCGGCAAGCCTGCGCTCGAAATCACCTTCATGTCTGCATCCTCGCTCCAGTGCCGCGCCTGCTATCCTAATATCGAGGTAAGATAGGCGGCTGTCTCGTCAAAGCCATATCCACTGGCAGGCATCATCACAGCAGCAGGCGCCTTACCAAGAATAGTGCGAGAAATTGCGCTTTCTGGTAATCTGGGACATAGGTTGCCGCTTCACGTTATAAGACCTACTCGCGCGGTTCGACGGGGCCGCTGGTCAGGAGGCCATCCCAGAAGGCAACGAAGACGGATTTCGGCCACCCGGCCGGTGCGATCAATTGATGGATGCGAACGGCATGATCGATGCTGCAGGATCCCAAACCGCCTAGATCCTCGTCCAGAACCACAGTGGCAGTGGTTGCGGTTATCTGCCTGTTGATTCTTGCGGCTTTCTTTATCGGTTTTGAATATTCGACATCTGACGAAGGCGCGCTTGTCCTGCCAGGAGGAGCGCAACAGCCGCGATAGGTTTCCGTCATGGCTGACGGCCGACGGCTCTTGTTCTCGTTTATTTCCGTCGTATCCGAAAGCCGTAAAATTGTCCTGCGGTCCGTTACCGATCCTTAGGCATGGTTGAAACTGACCGGCGGCGTTAACGCCACGGTTGCGCTGCTTCTGCGATATTGCCGCCTGCACAGCATGCAAACGCAAGGGTGGGGCCTCCATGATCGACCAGATTCGCTCGCTGCTCGAGCAGCATCCGATGATTCCGCTGAATTTCGGCGCGCTCGCCGACGACGCTAATCTCTACGACGCGGGGCTGACCTCCTTCGCCTCGGTGCAGATGATGCTGGCGCTCGAAGAGGAGTTCGACATCGAATTCCCCGAGACGATGCTGACGCGGCGCACCTTTTCTTCGCTGGCCAGCATCGCGGACGCCGTTTCGCAATTGACGCGCAAGGCGGCGTAGCCATGAACGTGTTCAGAAAGATAGTGGTGGCCCCGCTCACGGAGGCGCCGGAAGCCGCAACCGAACGCATGCGCCGCGTCGCCGAGATCGCCGCCGGCCATGCCGATTCCGTCGATAAGGAAGGCCGTTTCCCGACAGAGACGATCGAGGCGCTGAAGCGCGAGCGCCTGCTCGGCGTGGCGATCCCGATCGAGCATGGCGGCGAGGGGCTCGGCTCGATGCAGATCGCCGACCTCATCGTCCAACTCGGCCAGGCCTGCGGCTCGAGCGCCATGATCTATGCCATGCACCAGATCAAGACGTCGAGCTTCGTCACGCACGGCGGTGCCAGCGACTGGCACCGCGCCTATATGCGGCGCATCGCCGACGAGCAGCTTCTGATGGCTTCCGCGACGACGGAGGCCGGCATCGGCGGCAATTTGCGCAATTCGATCTGCGCGGTCGAGGTCGCCGGCGGTCGCTTCGCGCTAACCAAGGAAGCCACCGTCATCTCCTACGGCAACTATGCCGACGCCATCCTCGCCACGGCGCGGCGCGCGCCCGATGCGGCCAGCTCCGATCAGGTGATGGTGGTGATACCGGCCGATGGCAACCGCACGCTGGAACGCACGTCGGTGTGGGACACGCTCGGCATGCGCGGCACCTGCTCCGACGGCTTTCATCTCGTCGCCACGGGTGACGCGAGACAGATATTCCCGAAGCCGTTTTCCGAGATCGCGGCGCAGTCGATGCTGGCCAACTCGCACATCTTCTGGGCGGCGACCTGGTTTGGCATCGCCGCCGACGCCTTCAATCGGGCGCAGGCCTTCGTCAAGGCGGCGGCGCGCAAGCAGCCCGACGCCATGCCTCCGGGCGCGCTGAGGCTGGCCGAGGCGGCAGCCCTTTTGCAGGAGATGAAAGGGCACCTGACGGCCGCCATCCACCGCTTCGAAGCGGCCAAGGGCGACGACGACGCGCTGTCTTCGATTGGCTTCGCCGCCGAGATCAACGCGCTGAAGGTCGCGGCCAGCGAGAAGGCCGGCGCCGTGGTGCGTCTGGCCATGCTGGTCAACGGCATCCTTGGCTACAAGAACGGCACGCCGTTCAGCGTCGGCCGGCACTTGCGCGATGTGACCTCGGCGCCGGTGATGATCTCCAACGACCGCATCCTTTCCAATACAGCGACGCTCATGCTGATGAGCCGCTTCGACACCGGCCTGGGGGACTGAGATGGACGCCAAGACATTCGACTCCAAGTCGCTGCTCGACAGCCTGTTCGAGAACGGCATCCTGTTCGAATCCGGCATCGACGGCCTTTATGGCCGCTCAGGCGCATTCGAGGAAGTGATCGAGCGGTTCGAGCGTCTCGTCACCCGGCTCGGCGCGCCCGACAAGGCTACCCGCATCCATTTTCCGCCGGGCATGAGCCGCGCGACGCTGGAGAAGAGCGGCTACATGAAGAGCTTTCCGCAGCTTGCCGGCTGTGTGCATTCCTTCATGGGAGGCGAGCGGGAGCATGCGCAGCTGCTCGGCATGATGGCGGATGGCGGGGACTGGACGGAACTGCAGAAGGCGACCGATATCGCGCTGACGCCGGCCGCCTGCTACCCGCTCTATCCTACCATCGCCGCGCGCGGCCCGGTGCCGGCGCAGGGCCTGCTTTTCGAACTCTCCTCCTACTGCTTCCGCCACGAGCCGTCGAAAGACCCCGCGCGCATGCAGCTCTTCCGCATGCGCGAGTTCGTCAAGATCGGCACGGCCGAGCAGGTGCGCTCGTTCCGCGAAAGCTGGCTGAAGCGCGGCAGGGCGATGATCGAGTCGCTCGATCTGCCCTGCGAGGTCGATCTTGCCAACGATCCGTTCTTCGGCCGCGGCGGCAAGATGATGGCCAACAACCAGCGCGACCAGGGCCTGAAATTCGAGCTGCTGATCCCGGTGACCAGCATCGAGAAGCCGACCGCCTGTTTGAGCTTCAATTATCACCAGGACCATTTCGGCCAGACCTGGGGCCTGAAGTTCGCTGACGGGGAGTTCTGTCATTCGGCCTGCGTCGGCTTCGGCCTGGAGCGCGTGGCGCTGGCGCTGTTCCGCCATCACGGTCCGGACGCGGACGCCTGGCCGGCGGCGGTCCGCGACGTGCTGTGGAGCGTGTGACATGCTGAGAGCTATCGCCGGCCTCGATCCGGCCAGCTACCGGCCGCACTGGCTGCACGATCCGCAAAGGCGCTGGCCGCAGACCAACTGCTATGTCGATCTCCTGATCGAGGTCCTGCACGCGACCGGCCACGATCCGGTCGCGGCGCTCGGCTTCACCGTGGCGCAGGATTTCGAGGGCGATCAGTTCACGTTCTTCAAGTTCCCGACCGCCGACCTGCAGAGGCTGGCGGGGCTGGACATCCAGGAACTGGCGATCTTCGATCGGCTGGAGACGCATGTGCTGGCGCAAGTCGAACTCGGCCGGCTGCCGCTGGTAGAGGTCGACGCCTTCTACCTGCCCGACACCAAAAGCATCACCTATCGCAGCGGCCATTCCAAGACCACGGTCGGCATCAATGCGCTCGATCCCGACGGGCGGCAGATGCGCTACTTCCACAATGACGGCTACTTCGCGCTCGAGGGGGATGATTACGACGGCATCTTCGGCCAACGGGATGGTGTGTCGGCCGGCCGGCGCCCTGCCGCTGTTTCCTTACGCGGAATTCGTGAAGCTCGACGCCACGCGCCCGGCCCGTGACGCGGTCGGGGCGGCGGCGGCGCTGCTCGCGCTTCACCTGAAGCGGCGGCCGAAGCGCAATCCGCTTAGCGCCTATGCGGCCGCGTTCGGGCGACACGCTGAAACGCTGGCGACGCGCTCGCCTGACTATTTCCATACCTATGCCTTCAACACGCTGCGGCAGGTCGGCGCAAATTTCGAACTCCTCGGCAGCCATCTCGAATGGCTGGGGCAGCACGGCGAAACCTGCCTGGCGGAAGCGGCGCAAGCCGCCGGCGACATTGCCGACGGCGCCAAGGTCATGCAGTTCAAGCTCGCCCGCGCGATGGCGCGGCAGCGTTTCGACGGTTTGGCCGAGGCAATCACGCCGATGGCACAGGCCTACGAAACGGTGATGGACGTGCTGGACGCCCGCATGGCGGGCGTCGCCTCCAAGGCGGCCTAGGGCGGCCGAGGCGCATTTGAGCATAGGTGTGCGAATGGACGCCACGGTGTCGACCGTCGGCACAGCCGGATTGCTGGACCGGGGTTGGCGGATGGCCGTCTCGGCGGCCGGCGCCTGGGCTTCGCCGGATGATATCGACGCAAGCGCCGAATGGCTGGACGCGGCCTGTCCCGGCACGGCGGCCGGCACGCTGGAAAAGCATGGCCGCTGGGACCGCAAGCAGCCAACCCCGCTGCACGACCGCGATGTCTGGTACAGCCGCAGGCTCGATGCGACCGGTCCGGTGCGGCTGGTGTTCGAGGGTCTGGCGACTATCGCCGAGGTCTGGCTTGACGACCGGCTGCTGCTCACCTCGACCTCGATGTTCGAGCGCCATGAAGCCGCGGTAATCCTTTCAGGTGGCGAGCGGCTTGCCATCGTCTTTCGCAGTCTCGACCGCCATCTGGAAACGGCGACCGGTCCACGCGCCCGCTGGCGTCCTCGCATGATCGACGATCAGCGCCTGCGGCTGGTGCGCACGACCCTGATTGGCCACATGCCGGGCTGGTGTCCGAACTTCGATGTCGTCGGGCCGTGGCGTCCCGTCAAGTTGATCCGCGAAAATGGCGGGCAGCGCATCCTCGATACCGACATGCGCACCGAGCTCGATGGTACGACCGGGCATCTTGCCGTTGCGATCACCCTCGCTGAACCCTTCGACGATGCCCAAACGGCACATGTCAGTTGCGCTGGAGTGCGCGCGCGCCTCAAGGTCGAGACACCCACCCGGCTGACGGCAGAATTGGACATTGCCGATGTCGCCCCATGGTGGCCGAACAGTCATGGCGAGCCGGTGTTGCACGAAGTGATGGCGACACTCGGCGCGGTGCGCAGCCGGTTGGGCCGGGTCGGGTTCCGGCGCATCGAGATCGATCGCGGCGCCGACGGACGCGATTTCCGCCTGGTCGTCAACGGCGTGCCGGTGTTCTGCTGCGGCGCGGTCTGGACGCCCTCCGATCCTGTGCGGCTGCCATGCGGGCGGGCCGAAATCGAGCCCGACCTCGACCTCGTACGCCGAGCCGGCATCAACATGCTGCGGGTCGGCGGCACCTTCGCCTACGAGGGCGATGCTTTCCACGAGTTGTGCGACGAGATGGGCATTCTCGTCTGGCAGGACCTGATGCTCGCCAATTTCGACTATCCGGCGAAAAGCGATGCCTGGCGGGCCGCGCTATCGCGCGAGGTGGAAAACCTGTTGAAGCGGCTTCGGCATTCGCCGTCGCTGGCGGTGCTGTGCGGCGGCAGCGAGGTGGCGCAGCAGGCTGCGATGCTCGGCGTGCCGGCGGCGATGGATCCAACACCCTGGTTCGACGCGGTCGTGCGTCCAGCCGCGCAGGCGATCCTGCCCGATCTCGCGCTGGTGTCCTCGTCGCCCTCTGGCGGCAGTTTGCCCTTCGCCGCAGACGGCGGCCCGACGCATTATTATGGCGTCGGCGCCTATTGCCGGCCGATGGAGGATGCGCGCCGCGCGGAAGTGCGTTTCGCCAGCGAGTGCCTCGCCTTCGCCAACGTGCCGGAGCAGGCGACGCTGGATGGGCATCTGCCCGTTCCGCCCGGCCACGATCCGCGCTGGAAGGCCGGCGTGCCGCGCGATGCAGGTGCGTCGTGGGATTTCGAGGACGTGCGCGAGCATTATCTCGAGGCACTGTTCGGCCTCGATGCACGCCGGCTGCGCATGGAAGATCCGGCGCGCTACCTCGACCTCTCACGCGCGGTTACGGCGGAGGTGGTTGAGCGCACGATCGACGAATGGCGCAGACCAGCCTCGCCGACCGCGGGTGCGCTGCTGTTTTTCTGGAAGGATCTGCGCCCGGGCGCAGGGTGGGGCATCGTCGATTCCACTGGACGGCCGAAATCGGTCTGGCATGCGCTGAGGCGCGCCTTCGCGCCGCTCAGGCTGACGCTGAGCGACGAGGGCGTCAACGGGCTGGGCGTCCATCTCGTCAATGACGGGGCAAAGGCCGTCGAGGCGACGCTGTCGCTTGCCTGCCTGCGCGATGGCGTCACCCCGGTGGTCACGGCGCGCCAGCCGGTCACCGTGCAGGCGCGCGGGGCGCAGTCCCTGTCGGCGTTCTCGCTGCTCGGCGCCTTCTTCGACCTGTCTTATGCCTATCGCTTCGGCCCGGCGGGCCATGAGGTAACGGTGGCAAGGCTTGAAGGTGGTGACGGCGAGATCCTGGCTGAAGCCTTTCATGTGCTTCCCGGCGCCATGATCGCGCGACGCGATGTCGGCCTGTCGGCACGGTTGCTGCGCGCAGAAGACGGTTGGCGCCTGCGGCTCGCCTGCAGGCGCGCCGCTTATCACGTCGCCGTCAAGGACGGGCTGTTTCTCCCGCGCGAGAACGGCTTCCACCTGATGCCGGGTGCGGCGAAGGAAATTGGCCTGGATGGGCCGGCCTCGGCCACGCCGGCCGGCATCGTGACGGCGCTGAATGGCGATCGCGACGTGGCCTACGATGCGCCGCAAGCGGACAATGCAGAAATCGGGGCAGAGATCATGCGAGCGTTGCAGCCCGCCGGGAGCATGGCATGAAGGGGATAGTCTTCGCCCGCACGATCGGCTGGCTTCATGAAGGCAAGGGCACCGGGCGGCGCGGCCGGGGCGTCGTCATCGCCGGGGCGCATGGCCACGAGGACCTGTGCAGCCGGCGTTTTCTAAAGCTGCTGGCTGACAAGTTGGCCGAAAACGATCTGCCGACGCTGCAGTTCGACTATCCCGGCTGTGGCAATGCCGCCGGGGATCATTCAACGCCAGGTCAGGTGCGATCGTGGACGGAGAGCATAGGCGCTGCGATCGATCGGCTGAAGCGGGATTGCGGCGTGGCGGACGTCATTTTGGTCGGCTTTCGGCTTGGTGCTCTGCTGGCGCCGCTGGCGGCGGCCGGACGCGACGACGTGGCCGGTTTCGTGTTGCTCGCGCCGCCGTCCTCCGGCAAGGCCTATGTCCGCGAGATCACGGCCATGTCGCGCATGATCGACGCGCCGCTGGCCAGCCGTTCGGCGGGCGAAGGGCTTTTCACCGAGGGGCGCGAGGCCGCCGGCTTCCGGATTTCGCATGAGACGCTGGCCGATCTTTCGGCGCTCGACTGGCGGCATGCCGCGGCAAGCCTTCCATCTCGGCCGATGCTGGTGCTTACAAACGGCAAGCCGCTTGCCGCTGACGAAATTCATGGGCGAGGGGCGGGCGCTGCGGATATCACCACGGCCGAATTCGATGGTTATCCTCTCTTGATGTGCGACCCGACAGCCAACCGGATTCCGGCCGCCGCTCTCGATCGTTGCGCGGCCTGGATGACCGACCATGCCGGCGAAGCGGTCGCAGGAAAGGCCATGCCGCACGATGCGTCAGAGATTCTGGACGGTCCGCACTACACGGAAAAGCCGGTCCTGATCGGACCGGAGCCGATGATCTGCGGCGTGCTTTGCCAGCCGCGCGGACGTCAGGCCGCGGCCGAGCCGGTGATCTTCCTCAATGCAGGTGGCGTGCCGCATGTCGGCTGGGCGCGCGGCACGGTTGAAGCGGGGCGGGATCTGGCGGCGGAAGGCGCAGCGTCGCTGCGCATCGACCTGCCCGGACTTGGTCTCAGCGATCAGACCGAGGAAGGACGCCTGTTCCTCTATGACGGGCGTACGCGCCATGATGTCAGCCGTGCGATCGACTGGATGGAACGAGCCGGCTACCCCGCTGTCGGCTTGGTCGGCACCTGCGCCGGCGCATTCCAGGCTTTTCACGCCGCACGGGCTGATCGGCGGGTGCGGACGCTGACCATGATCAACCCGCTCTGCTTCGCCTGGAACAGTTCCTACGCGCTGGAGATGGCGGTCTGGAAGAATTACGAGGCTTCCAAGGCCGTGCTCGGGCACAACGCCGCCGCCATGCAGGAGAGCCGCGAGCCGGACGTCCCGACATGGCGCGGGATCGCTTCGCGCCAGGTCCGGCTGATCGTCCGGCGCGGGCTCGAGGCGATCAAGTCCACGGTGTCGATGCTGCATCCGGCCGCTCTATTGGGACAGCGGCGGGTGGAACGCTGGATGCGCGACCTTTGCGGCCGGGGCGTGCGGGTTCTCCTGGTGACCTCGGAAGGCGACCTGAGCCTGAAGGAGATCGCCCGCCATTTTGGGTCGGAGGAAGAGCGGCTCGGCAGCATTCGCGGCGTGACCAGGGTCTCGCTGCCGAATGCCGACCACACACTGACGCCGTATCACGCACGGCGCGCCGTGATAGCCCGCCTGATCGATCATGGCGGCATCAGGCGTGACGGCTGCGCTCGTTCCGAGCCGGTGCACGCGACGACAAGCCCATCCTTCCTGGCGCCATAGGGCGGTAGCCATGGCAGCGCGGCGGTCGTGTCCAGTTTGAAAACTCTCGAAAGCGTTTTGTGCTTCTGCGCTGCCGGACCGCCGAGCTTGCGCGTCGTCCTCGGCCGACACTCCCGGCCGGTTAGGCACCCACTGGCGGGCAAACGGCAGGCCGAAGATGTCTAGCACCAGGGAGCTCGCCATCAGGCCGATGAGCAGCTGGCGCGAACAAGTGCCTACATTCCGGCTGGGGACGGCATTCCCTTGTCGTCAACTGGATCGATATCCTCCGATATCTCCTGCCGCAGTTTCGGCCCCTTGGCCAAACGCCTGCCCAAGGCCGCGACGAAAGCCTCATAGCGTTCGGCCGCCTTGGCGCGAGCCGCCTGGGCCGCAGGTTCCGGCAAAGCTGGCGAGGTCGCGAGCCAGAACCGCACGAACACCGCCAGGGTTTCGACCGTGATGCCGATATCGCGCTCCTGCCGGGCGAGGCGGCGATCAACCTGATCGAGGCGTTTGGCGATAGCAGCCTCGCGACGTTCGTCGGCATCCGGCGACAGGAACGAGGCGATCGCGGCCTCTGCGATCATGGATTGGGGCTGGTCGCGCCGGGCCGCATAGTCGGCGAGCATCTTCATGATCGCCTCATCGAGATAGACGGAGATTTGTGCTTTCTTCTTGCGGCTAATCATGGCGGCTACAACTCCATGCCGTCATCGGGGTCGAGCGAGACCTGCCGTGCCACGCCCTGCATGAGCCGCGCCATGCGTCGATTGCGGACTGCATCGTCATCAGCCTCGTCGGCCGCGTCGAATTCGAACTCATTTTCGATCGGAGCCGTTTTCTCGACCGGCCGCACGCGGTTCAGTTCGGGTTGTTGGCGTTGCTCCGACTCGGTTGGATCTCCATCGTCCTGCCTAGACGTGCCGGGAGTTTCGGCGATCTCAGTGCGAACCAGCGCGGGCAGGTGGCTCCAGTCGTCAGGATGGGCCTGTTCGGATCGGCTCAGTTCGGGTGGCGGCAGGACGCGATCGCGCAAGCAGGCATCTTCGTAGTAGCGTGCCTTCTTCGCCCTGATCGGCGGTGCCCCCGCCACCATGACGATCTCGTCGGTCGGCGGAAGCTGCATGATCTCGCCAGGCGTCAGCAACTGGCGGGCGGTCTCTTGCCGCGACACCATCAAATGTCCGAGCCAGGGCGAAAGCCGGTGGCCAGCATAGTTCTTCATCGCCCGCATCTCGGTTGCAGTGCCGAGCGCGTCAGACACACGTTTGGCGGTCCTTTCATCATTCGTGGCGAAGCTCACCCGCACATGACAATTGTCGAGGATGGAGTTGTTCGGGCCGTAGGCCTTCTCGATCTGGTTAAGCGACTGCGCGATCAGGAAGCTCTTCAGCCCATAGCCGGCCATGAATGCCAATGCAGTTTCGAAGAAGTCGAGGCGGCCGAGCGCAGGAAACTCGTCGAGCATGAGCAGAAGCCGATGCTGATGACTCTTGGCCTGAAGGTCCTCGGTCAGGCGACGCCCAATCTGGTTGAGGATAAGGCGAATGAGCGGCTTGGTCCGATTGATGTCCGAGGGCGGCACGACCAGGTAGAGCGTCGCTGGTTGCTTGGCGCCCACGATGTCGCTGATCCGCCAATCGCAGCGCCTCGTCACCTCGGCCACGACGGGGTCGCGATAGAGGCCGAGGAAGGACATCGCGGTGGAGAGCACGCCCGATCGTTCGTTGTCGGATTTGTTGAGCAGTTCACGCGCCGCACTGGCGATGACGGGGTGCGGGCCTACCTCGCCGAGATGGGCGGTCTTCATCATTGCTGCCAGCGTGGACTCAATCGGTCGTTTCGGATCGGAGAGGAAGGCGGCGACACCGGCCAGCGTCTTGTCTGTCTCGGCATAGAGGACGTGAAGGATCGCGCCGACCAGCAGCGCGTGGCTGGTCTTTTCCCAATGGTTGCGCTTCTCGAGGCTTCCTTCCGGATCGACCAGAATGTCGGCGATGTTCTGCACGTCGCGGACTTCCCATTCGCCGCGACGGACTTCCAGCAAGGGATTGTAGGCGGACGATTTCGAATTCGTGGGATCAAAGAGCAGGACACGTCCGTGCAGAGCACGGAACCCGGCTGTGATTTGCCAATTCTCGCCCTTAATATCGTGGACAATCGCCGAGCCCGGCCAGGTCAGTAACGAAGGCACCACCAGGCCGACGCCCTTGCCGGACCGGGTCGGGGCGAAGCACAGCACATGCTCCGGCCCATCGTGGCGAAGGTAGTGGCGCTCATAGCGCCCGAGCACCACCCCGTCGGCGCCGAGCAGGCCGGCAGCCTCGACCTCCTTCTTGTCGGCCCATCGCGCCGAACCATAGGTGTAGACGTTCTTGACCTCACGGGCCCGCCAAACCGACATGCCGATTGCAACGATCATCGAAAGGAAGCCCCCGGACACGGCGATCAGTCCGCCTTCCACGAAGACAGCCGGGGCGTAGGCATCGTAGAAGTACCACCACCAGAAAAGCGCGGGAGGATAGTAGACGGGCAAGCCGCCGACTTCGAACCAGGTCGGTCCGAGTTGGGCCTGGAAGCCAAGCCGCCATGCGGTCCATTGCGTCGCCGTCCAGGTCGTCAACAGGACGATCAGGAAGACAGTGAGGATCTGGCCCCAGAGGATTTTCGTGGCGGACATGGAGATGGTCCTTTCTTTAAAGCTGTCAGAGACCGAGCCCGCGTTTGCGAGCAAAGCTCCAGTCGACGCCGCCGTCACCACGAGCGACGCCGCAGACGTGCTGGCCGAGATGCTTTTCGAGGGAGGGCATCCAGGGAACCAGCTGGAAGCCAAGGCCGTCGTCGATCATGGCGAAACGACCGGACGCTAGCGACAAGCGCTGGCGATAGGCGCCGGCGACGTAGTCGCCGCTGGCGGCACGGTTGAAGGGCCGTCCGCTGTCGGCCGCGAGCTTGTCGCCAATCATCTCCAGTTCGCGGCGGCGCAGCGTATCGATCAGGTTGGCGGTGAAGACGATCCTGTTGCCTTGCCGCTCTGCGAGCCCTTGATTGAGCAGATGTTCAGCCCGGCGGTTTAAGGCATCGCGGACTTCGGCGCCGAAGCCACCCTCGGCCAGTGCGGCAGGCTCGCCAGCGATTGCCTGGCGGTCGAGCCAGGTCGCACCCGGTGCCGCAACCTGTTCGTCTACAGCGAGATCGGAGCGCACCGCAAGCGTGACCTGACGTTGGCCGCGCTCATCATCGAATCTGCGCAGTTCGACGATCGATCCCGGCGGGCCGTCGCCGGCGGCATCCAGAGCGGAAAGTCTGATGTGATGGGTACGTCCGTCAATGCCGTCGACAACCGCGTAGGCCGTTCCGCTTAGCTCGTCGTCGAGCCCGCGATCGACCAGCCGGCCGATAATGGGTGTGTCGAGACTTTCGGCGGCCAACACATAACTGGCCGAACCCCGCTCGATGCCTCGCTCGGTCAATGCGCGATGCATGCGCTTTATGATGTCGCCGCGCTCGCCCAGCTCGCGCAACGTCGCTTCGGCCTGGTCGTCGAGGACCCATTGGCCCGGGCCGACCTGGTCGGCGAGACCCAGCGCTTCAAGCTTTCGCAGACGACCGATCTTGAGCGCATGATATTCGTCGGGATGGCTATGAGGGCGTGGGGCTAAATCGATGACGCCGGTGTCGCGGCTGTCGCGAAGTAACTGGCGATCGAGCTGGGTCCAGCGTTCGGACTGGATCTGGCTTTCGAGCGAGCGGCGGATGTCGAGATCTGTGCGCGGACCCAGTTCCTGCGTGATCAGGTCGCGAGCCCGGTCGCGCATTCCTTCCTTGATGTAGTCGCGCGAGATGACCAGGTCCTGGCCGTCGTCGCGCACGCCGCGCACGATCAGATGAACGTGCGGATGCTCGGTGTTCCAGTGATCGGCCGCGACCCAGTCGAGCCGCGTGCCGAGGTCCTTTTCCATCCGCCCAACCAGATCGCGTGTAAAAGATTTGAGGTCCGCCATATCGAGGGCGTCGTCGGGAGAGACGATGAAACGGAAATGGTGCCGATCATCCTTGGCGCGCGCCGCGAAGGCCGCGCCGTCGGCATCCCCCGTCTGCGGCCCGAACAACCCTGCCTTCTCTCCGTCCCGGGTCACGCCCTCCCGGCGCAGATAATTGAGATGCGTGGCGAATGAGGCAGCGCTCGCGGTACGACGGACAACGCGAGCCTTTAGGACCGCACCGCGCGATCGCGAGGTGATAAGGCGATTGGCCTGGATGCTGGCGCGCTGACCGTGACCAAACCGGGAGCGGTTGCCGGAAACGACTTTTCCCGAGCGCGAGACGCCACCGCCAGCTTTTTTCGCCGCCGCTAGCGCCTGCGCGATGAAGGGCCGTGCCTGCTGGGCGCGGGTCGAGCGGATGCGGCCTGGCCGAATGCGAAACGCGCGCTCATCGGCCATGGCGTTGTCCCGCAATGTGGAAAAGAGGACGCGAACACAAGACTTCTGGCGTTCGGCGCACATTGCCCATAGGGGCCGCAATGTGCGGCGCGGGCCTGAAAACCTGGCAAATCGTATTGTCCGACCGGCGCGCAATGTGCGCCCTTTTATCCTGCCACCGCTCGGTCGTGCCGCCTGCGCCTGTCCGCTCCGCTCGCCACGGCACGCTGCAGTACGAATTGACGCGAAGGACGCTGAAGCGGCTCATGGCGCAGACCTGTCGCGCGCTTCGTGCATGAACAGGCCAGAAGCCGGGGGCGCCTTGCTGTGGGCAACTCCCGCCAAAGAGGTACCGCCACGCGGGCGCCCGGGCTGCATCAAACTGTCGGTCCGTCTGCCATTCGTCTGTTTGGCGAACAGCGGTGCGTGCTTCCAGTCAGGTGAGGCGGAGACTGCCGGTCTGGTAGCGTTCGTCGTACCAGCGCTGCCGATGGCGGATGCAATGCTCGCGACATAGGCAAGCGTCTCCCGAGGCAGCCGCCTGCCTTGCAGCGACGCTTCGTAACGCCGAGGGCCAGCATTATAGGCGGCAATCCAGCCGGGCGATCCGTAGCGATCAACCAACTCGCGGATATAGGCTGAGCCCGCGATGATATTGTCGTGCGGCTCGTAGGGATCGGCGCCGAGTCGGTACCGAACGCGCAGGTCGGACCAGGTGTTGGGTACGATCTGCATCAGCCCCATGGCGCCCTTGCGCGATGTGGCGCGTTGGTCGCCTGCACTCTCGGTGCTAAGGACGGCGCGGATCCAGGTCGGCGGAAGGCGGAAGCGCTTCGCCGCTTCCGCGATGTGAGCCTCGTAACGATTGCGCGCCGACGGCATGACGGCAGGCGGGCTGTGCGCCGGCGCAGCGGCGGGAACCACGCAAGTGATGCAAAGCGCGCCAAACAGAATGAGAGCCGAGCGCCAGATCGCGCGAGGCAACGCATAAGTTCCCGCTTGGCTCGTCGGCCGATGGCGCGCCGACATCGCTTAGTCCTTCTCGGCGCGGTCGCGCTGACGAGACCATTGCAAAGACCAGGACTTCTTGTCGTCGCCGTTCTGAAACAGATAAGCGCGGATTGGCTGCGCGAAAGTCGGGTCGTCTAGCTGCAGCGATACGAACTCGCCGGCCTTCTCGCTGGAGTGTTTCCAACCGGCGCCAATTTCGATGCCATCTTCGCCACCAGCATGCACACGATAGTCGGGCGCATTGTCTGCATCACTCGCTTCTGCTGCGACAATTGCGACCTCAAGGTTGAGGCTGAGCGTGCGAATTCGCCCCGAATACCCGGTCTGGTGGCGGATGAATTCTCCGATCTGTGGCATGTGCTTTCTCCTGTCTTTGATGTGCCCGGTGACGATTGGACGGCACAAAGGGTGCCGCCGGTGGCGCGCTCACGGCGCTGAAGCGCGCCATTGGAAGCGGCCGTCGCCCTGCTCGTCGGTCCACAGCGGGACCGCGCGGCCAATTACGTGATCGGTGGAGACGAGGCCGAAGTAGCGGCCATCGAGGCTGTCGCGGACCTGGCGGTTCATGAGGAAAACGGCACCGACCGGGATGCGTAGACAGCCCTGCCAGCTCGGCAGGCCGCGGCCGGCGCGATCGTGTTCAAGCGCAACGCCCACGTCACTGCCATCGACCGAAATCGTGAACTTGTTCCGGCAAACGGTGTGACCGGAGACTGCGAGGATATGCTTTATGAGCAGCACGCCCTTCGGCAGGTAGCCGCGGTCAGCCAAGAACGTTTTAAGCGTATCAGGCGGCTGGACGGCGACGAGGTCATCGGCTCCAAACGGGCCCCTGGCATCGATCCGATAGAGACCGATCGGTGCGCTGGCCGACGCGTTCCAGATGAACTTCGGCGGGACATGCTTGAGAACCGGACAGAGCGCTCCCATGGTCGCCAGTGCCGTCACGAGGACAATCGGTGGCCGCATCATGGCTGGACCCGCCGACGCAGGAGGTAGGCCCGGTGGAGATCCAGCGTATAGGTGCGAGGCTCCTGCCCAACAGTCATTCGGTTGTGGACGTGCCGCCAGTGATCGGGCGAGACGGCTCCCGGAGCGATGCCGAGTTGCTCGATGCCATCGATCGTCTGCAGCACGCGCTCGACCTTGGGCCAGCCTTGAGCCGTGAGCAGAATGTCACCGCCGGGCCGCACGAACGGCAGCGTCTGATGGGCTTCGCCCTCGGCGACCGCGCGCACGATATCGACGCGGCAGATGATCGTGTCGTAGTCGTTCGCTGCCCATCGGACGAAGGTGAAGACGTCACCGGGACGAAACGAGACGATGCGCCGGCGCCGATCGAGTACCTTCTCCCGAGCGACCGAACCGAAGCGGATCCAGTACTCGATCTTTTTCTCGACCCAGGTCAGCTCGACATCAGTTAAGCCTTCGCCGGCAATAGCGTCTGGCGCCGATCGGCCTGAACGGAAATCAACGACAGTGCCCATTGGCCTGTCTCCTGGTCTTGCGGAAAGCGACCGCGATGCGTGATTGATGATTGGCGCCGGTGTGTTGGATCCGCGGCGCTCTTTGCACAGATTGAGCGCAGCTCAGCGCCCGTAGCGTCCGCTCGGAGTGAAAGCCGCCGGCGGATGGCGCTTGGCGGGAAGCACAGCGCCACGAGGGTCAGAAGTCGAAGTCACCGCGCCGCGCTGAGCCCAGGCCTGGAGGTCGTCAACGGCATAGACGACGCGGCCGCCAAGTTTGCGGTAGGCGGGACCCGTGCCGTAAGTGCGGTGTTTTTCGAGCGTGCGAGAAGACAGACTGAGGAACTCGGCGGCTTCCTTGGTGCGCAGAAAGCGCGGCGGCAAAACGGCTAGATCAGGTCGCATCTTATCGGGCCTCCGTGGAGCTCTGGTGAACCGCTGGCGCTTAGCGGCGGACGGCGATCACGGTGGCGGAAAGGCGGCTTCGTGGGGGATGGGAAAGATTGGGGGCCTGATATTGCCACCCCGGGCGCTAGGGCCGCTTGCGGTGGCGCAAGAGTTGCAGATAACCGCCGGAAATCATGGCTCCGCCGCCCTTGACGAGACCGATCACGGTGTCGCGAAGGGACGAGGTTTTCCACGGGTTGGAGGCAACACGTCCTGCCCCGTAGAAAGCAGTCGCGATTTCACGGTAGCTGGCGCCGTTCTTGCGACCGTCGGCGGCCCGCATCATCAGGCGCAGGCGACGCCTCTGCTGAATCGTCATTCGTGTATCCGGCGGCACGGGTCGCCTGTGACAGGAGCGCCAGAACCGGACCAGAGCCTCGACCCGTCCGAGCGTTTGGGAATCGAGCGGGATCAAGGCCGTGAGCGAACGGCTCGCAGCGCTTCCGGGAAGGAGGAGAAGCTGTGTCGCGATCCCACTATCGCGGATGGCATGAAATCCCTGTGGGCTCTCGTGATGTTTGCCAAGCTCAACGGGCGCTGTGGAAGTTTCGCGTGACAGGAAATCTGGCGACGCCATGAGGGTCACCACCGCGGGGTTGGCAAGAGGTGACCACAGAACGTCTTGCGTCAATGCGGACAAATCGGGTCGGGCCGCGAAATCGCAACCCCCAGCGTTTCTGTGCTTCGGTTGGGCAGGGATCCCTCTCAGTTCCCTCACGCACAAGTGCCAGATAATGCCGCTGATAAGAGTCTGAGCGGCGCAGACATTCCCAGGCGAGGCCTTCGATTGGCAGGTCGTCGAAGAACTCGTAGCGGCTGTTGTCTCGCCAAAGCGACGTGTCGGGCTTCATCGTGCAGCTCCTCGCTAAAACTGCAAGTTGTGCACGAATCGATTCCCGACTCTGGTGACTGGCGGAAGGCCCTTAAAACGCATCGCGTGATGCTCTTTCAGCATCACCCTGGAAATATTCGCTAGGTGTCAGTTTGGCGCAGAAGGTGGCGGTAGCCAGTGCGCGTCATCCAGCGCGCCCGCACCAAGTGGGTGTCGTGGACATGTCGAGCGCGGTGCGGCTCCTTTGCCGGGTCGATCCCGAAGAGAATTTTGACCACCTCACGCCAATCAGCGCCGTCGGCATCGGCGTCGAACAAGCGCATGTAGAGCTTAGCGTGGCTGCGATCATAGTCTGTGAGTTCGTCCCCCGTGGGAGCGGTGTCGTCGAACGGCTCGATCATGATTTGCACTTCCTCAAGATGCGACCTTAAAGATGTTACCTCGGCGCCGGAGGAGTCTTGGAGGAGTCTTGAAGAGCATCACGCGATGCTGTGCTGACATCGCGCCGTGCGGGTACCACTCCGGTTGGTCACTTGAGGTTCCGCCCGGTTGGCCCGGGCGGAACCTATCGTTTGCCTCCTATTCCGCGTTGCGGCGGCTCGAGCGGGACCAGATCAGGCTGTAGCCCTCACCGTCTTCGTCGTCGAAGAGGTTTGCGAAGATCGGGGCGGTGAAGCTCGGATCGTCGAGCTTGAGGCCCAGATAGTTGCGGCCCTCATTGGACTGCTTGGCCCAGGCGGCGCCGATCTCTGCTCGGCCGACGAAGACCCGGTGGCTGGGACCGTTTTCACCGCTGGCGCGGTTTTCGGGGACGATGCGGACGCCGCGGGCCTGGACGCTGAGCGTGACGATTTCGCCAGTGAACTCGTTGTTGCCGGACTTCTTGAAGGTGCCGATAGTAGCCATTGTAGTTCTCCTTGATCCTATCTGTCTCGAGCCCGCACCATTGCGGTCTCGATGGTGATCGACAGGCCGGAGGCGATCGCCGGCGCACCCTTGGGCCGAAGCGCCAGCGGAGGACGGCGCGGGACGACTTTGTTGCTTCGCGAGGAATGACGGCGCAGCCGTCAGGGGAAGAAAGTCGTGATGCGCCGTTGCGTCGAAGGCGATCGAGGCGAAGCCGTCCTTCGGCCAGATACACCCATCGATGAGACCGCTTGGGTGCGTGGGTGTGATGGCCGGGATCAGATGAGTCGCGATGGCTACCCATTGCAGCCTCACCGCTGATCGGCAAGCGGGTACTCAGCCGATCGTGCCGCTCTTCCCTGCATCCAATTCCGTGAGTTCGCATCGCCGGGCCAGCCTGCGCCAAGCTGTGACAGGCTCCAACCTCATGATGAGGTATCCGGCAGCGGCTCCGCGCTTGCCGCCTCAGTCATTGTTCCAACGCACGCGTTCTAAGGCGTCTCTGCCATCGCGCGCTGCTCGTCGGGTGCCTGCTATTGTTTTGACGATGAGGTAGTGCGCTACGCTCGTGATTTATCCGCCATTAAGCGTATCGAGCTTGGTCGCGGCAAGCGTCAGATCGTCGTCGGCGGTCGGCTGGAAAGCAAATATCAGATCACCGTGCCGGAGACACTCGATGCCGGTGTCTGAGGCTTACCGGGCGCAAGTCACCCTCCTCGTTCGAGTTCTGCCACTCGTCGCTGAGGAGGCTGTATTCGCATTGAAGGGTGGTACCGCCATCAATCTCTTGGTCAGAGACCTTCCGCGCCTGTCGGTCGATATCGATCTGACCTATCTGCCGGTCGAGGACCGTGCGACTTCTCTCGCCAATATCGACGCTGCCATGCGACGGGGTTGCTACTCGGATAGGGGAGAATGTGCCGCGTAGCCGCACCTAGTGGCAGAAGCCTGACGGATGGTACCAAACGCCAGAGGACCGATCCGGTGGCCGACATCTCCCATGCGATGTGACTATTCCTCTGGAGAAGAGTAGAATACAGCCCGACCGCAGCGCCCTTGGGCAGCGCATCGGGCGCTGCATACCTTAGCGAACCAGGGAGGGCGATATGGGAACGGCTGCACCGAGCGTAGCCATCCGCGCGCTGGCCGAGACCGATCTGCCGGAAGCCGAAAGAATTTTCCGGCTGGCCTTTGGCACCTTCTTGGGAGCACCCGAACCAGAGACGTTCTGGTCCGACCGCGACTACGTACGCGGCCGCTGGCAGGCGCCCTACGTCGCCGCCTTCGCCGCGGAGGTGGGCGGTGAACTGGTGGGCTCCAACTTCGCAACCCGCTGGGGCAGCGTCGGCTTCTTCGGACCGTTGACGATCCGCCCCGACCTTTGGGACCGGGGCATCGGCGCGCGGCTCGTCGAGGCCGTCACGGCGAGCTTCGATGAATGGGGCACGCGGCATGCAGGCCTGTTCACCTTCGCCCAGAGCGCCAAGCACGTGGGCCTGTACCAGAAGTACGGCTACTGGGCTCGTTTCCTCACGGCCATCATGTCGGCGCCGGTCCGTCACAACCAGACCGAGCCGGTGCGTTGGTCGCGGTATTCCGATCTGACAGAGGAGCAGAGAGTGGAATGCCTGAAGTCCTGCCGTAACCTGACCGGCGCCCTTTACGACGGGCTCGACCTGGGGGCGGAAATCCAGGCCGTAGAGGCGCAGGAGCTTGGGGAGACGGTCCTGCTCGGCGATATGGCGGGTGCGGGCTTGGACGGTTTCGCCGTGTGCCACCATGGGCCGCGCAGCGAAGCAGGCGACGGTGCTTGCTTCATCAAATTCGGGACCGTGCGTCCAGGATCGGCGGCTGGGGAGACCTTCGACAGCTTGCTGCATGCCTGCGAGGCGCTTGCCGTAGCGGAGGGGATGCCCAAGCTGCTGGCCGGGGTGAACATGGCCCGCCACGAGGCGTACCAGCACTTGGTCGGGCGTGGCTTTCGAACCGAAATCCAAGGGGTCACGATGCACAGGCCCAATGAGCCGGGTTACAGTCGCGCCGGCGTCTTCGTGCTCGACGACTGGCGCTAGGGATGGAATCTAACGCTTGGTGCCCACGCCTAACGGCAGCGATGATTTCATCCGGATCAGCCGTCCAGGTGAAAGGCTTGGGACGCGCATTGGTTTCAGCGACGTACCGGTTGATGGCCTCCTGAAGATCGACCACCGAACGGAAGACGCCGCGCTTGAGCCGCTGGCGGGTCAGCTTGGCGAAGAAGCCTTCAACGGCATTGAGCCACGAGCAGGATGTCGGGATAAAGTGGAAGGTGAAGCGCTTGTGGCGGTCGAGCCAGGCGCGGACCTTCGGGTGCTTGTGAGCCGCATAGTTGTCGAGGATGACGTGCACGGCTTTATCCACTGGCACCTGGGCTTCAATGGTGTTCAGGAAGCGGATGAACTCCTGATGCCGGTGACGCTGCATGTTGCGCCCAATGACGGTGCCATCGAGCACGTTCAGGGCGGCAAACAGCGTGGTGGTGCCATGGCGCTTGTAGTCGTGCGTCATGGTCCCGAGGCGGCCCTTCTTGAGCGGCAGTCAGGGTTGGGTGCGGTCGAGCGCCTGGATCTGGCTCTTCTCATCAACAGAGAGAACGATGGCATGAGCGGGTGGATCGACGTAGAGCCCGACCACGTCTCTGAGCTTCTCGCCAAACTTGGGATCGTTGGAGAGCTTGAACTGGCGATAGCGATGCGGCTGGAGACCATGGGCTCGCCAAATGCGCCGTACGGCACTGGCGCTGATGCCACTCTCCCTAGCCATCATGGCGGCAGTCCAGTGGGTTGCCTCGACCGGTGGGTCAGAAAGCGTCAGGTTGACTACCCGCTCGGCCATATCAGGGCCAAGCGGCTTGATCCGGGAGGGGCGAGTCTTGTCGCGCAGCAGGCCGTCGACACCTTCCTGCATGAAGCGCTCCTGCCAGCGCCAGACGCAGGTCTTAGAGGTGCCGGTCCGGCGCATGATCTCGGTGGTGCAGACGCCATCGGCGCTCAGCAGCACGATAACTGCCCGCCAGACGTGTTTCTGAGCCGTGTTCCGGTTGCTGGCGACAGCCTCAAGGCGCTGCCGGTCGGAGGGGGTAAGAGTGATGGAAATGCCAGTGCGCATGCCACAGCCTCGCATGCACGCTAGCCAAGCGGAATCCCAGATCGGACTCTTCCGTCAGGCGCAGACCACTAGATCGTGCCGCTGCACAGCGAAGGCGCCGTTACAAAGGTGCCGGTTGCTTCCGACGGCGTGCAGATCAAGATCGAGGTGACGCCTGTCATTCGTGTTGCCTCTACTCTCCCGAAACACGGGCGGTTTGCGACCGAGTAGAAGAGCTATTCGGCTATGCCGAGGTGCCTGTTGTGTCCTTCCCGGACCTCTATGCCGGCAAGACCGTCGCCGCCCTGGATCGGCAGCACCCGCGAGATTTGCAGCCTTACCCTCCGCATCATATGCAGAGGTTGGTGTGTCAGTCTGCATCCTAAAGTAAAGTGGGCGGCGCTCACGCCCCACTCGACCCAAATCGATAAACCGGGATACCGAGCCTGCGGGCCTTGTCTGCGAGATTGTCCTGGATGCCGGTGCCGGGAAAGACGATGACGCCAATCGGCATTGCGCCGAGCATCGCGTCATTGCGTTTGAATGGTGCGGCCTTGGCGTGCTTCGTCCAGTCGGGTTTGAAGGCGATCTGAGGCACCTTGCGATTGTCGGCCCATTTCGCGGCGATCAACTCAGCGCCCTTCGGCGAGCCGCCGTGCAACAGCACCATGTCCGGATGCTTGGCGTGGGCCTGGTCGAGCTTGGCCCAGATCACAGGGTAGTCGTTGAAGTCGAGGCCGCCAGTGAAGGCCACCTTCGGGCCAGGTGGCAGGAAGACCTGATTGTCGGCGTGCTTCTTGGCGGCGAGGAAATCGCGGCTGTCGATCATCGCGGCAGTCAGGTTGCGGTGGTTGGCCATGGAGCCGGTACGCGGACGCCAGATCGAGTGGGTGTGGCGCTCGAAGTGCTCTGCGGCCTGGTCGCGCATCAGTTCGAAGGCGTTGCGGCGTTCGATGAACGTCTGCCCCTGCGCGGTAAGGAGCTCCAGCTCCACGGATTTGACCTCGGAGCCGTCCTGTTCGCGCTGCAGGCGCCGCTGGGATAGTTCGTTGTCATCGAGTTCGCGTTCGATCCGATCGGCTGCGCGATGGAAGAGGTTTACTGTGCCCCAAAGCAGTTCCTCCAGGTCGGGCTCGAGGCGCGTGTCGGACAGCGCCACTACCAGGGCGTCGAAAATGTCGGCGATGCTGGCTGCGATGACGTGGCCCTCCGGAAGCGGTCGCGGATCTGGTTCGTCTTCGAACGGACGGTAACCGTAGAGCTGGAGTTCCTGGAGGACGTGATCCATTGGCGATGACGCGCGTTGCAGTTCGAAGTCGGTGTCGTGCTGGTTGCTCATGGCGGCTTCCTTCGGCGGATCGGTCGCGCCCATCGCGGCCTTCATGGCGACGAAGGCGACAGGCGGTCCGGACTTGCATCCGAAGCGTCAGCGCAGGGCCGGAACGGGAGTGGAGGATGGCGAGGCCCGGCTATTTTGCTTCGCGATGGAAAGGCACGAAGCCGGGGACCCCCACGCGGCGCGTCGCGTGGGGTGGGAAGGGCCGCCGGAAAATAGCCGGGCAAAGCCATTGCAAGTCCCGACCGGCTGTCGCCCGATCGCCCTCTGGAAGGCCGTGGGCCGGTCCTTTCCCGACGAAGCAAACGCCATGTGCGCAAGGACAACGGCATGCCGCTTGTCGCTCTCTCCTCCCGTCAGGCCGCGAGGGCCATGAAGCGGGGGACGTCCTGCGGTGCGATCTGAACCCGCAAGGTTGTCCTCAGGGCATCGAGACCGAGCAGACGCAGATCCTCGTTGAAGTCGCCGAGTTGCGGCGTCAGCACGATCGCCTCGATCCCGGCCGAACTGGCGCGTTCCATGAGGGTCACCATTGCCCTATCCCCCGCAGGATCGTTGTCGCGGGCGATGTAAAGACGCCGCAGCCTGTCAGGAAAAAGGATGGCTGACAGATGTGCCGCGGACAGGGCTGCGATTACCGGCATGGTGGGCAGCACCGAGCGTTGCGAAAGCATGGTCTCGATGCCTTCGCCGGCGGCCATCACGTCGCAGCCGACGCCGAAGCGGACCGCGTGCCCCAACAGTTGGCCCATGGCTCGCCTAGGCGTGTCGATTGGAGCTCGGCCGAGACAGGTCTCACTGAAACCGTCCGGATCGAGCCAGGTGCGGTGCGCGCCCGTGAGTTTACCGTTGAGATCGGTAACGGCCGCGATCATCGCAGGCCAGGTTTCGCTCGGGCCGTCCTCGTCGGGCCGATAGTAGCAGCGCGGATGAAAGCGAAGGCTGCCGGTTTCGTGGAAGGCTGTTATACCGCGTGCTCGCAAATACGTCTCGACAAGTGTCCGGGAGATGGGCCGCGACATGGCAACCAGCCGTGTCGCCGCTTTGGCAGAGCCTGCTCCAGCGCCAGGTGCTCGCCTTTTGCGTTCGGCTGGATCGGGCGTTAGTGGAGGCGTGGACAAAAAGCTGCGCGCCTCATCGGCAACGTCCCTGAAGTCGATCAAGCCAAGAGATTCCCGAATGACGTCGAGCAGGTCACCGTGCTCGCCAGTGGCGGCGTCGGTCCACTTGCCTGCCGCGCCCTTGCCGAAATCCGGTCCCTTCAGGCGGACAAACATGGAGCGCCCCGAGGTATTGCGAGCATCGCCAACCACCCAATACCGCCCCACGCGACGACCATTGGACAGATAGCGTCGGCACACTGCCTCGGCCTGTCGACCGAGACAGGATGCCAGTTCGCAGATATCGCGCCGCGACATCAGGCTGCCCTCCTGTTCTGATCGGCATCCACATGGATGGGCAGCGCGACTTCTTCTGGCAGATGGCCGAGGAGCCAGTCGGCCGACTTGCCGGCCAGGCTGGCGGCGCGCACGACAGCGCGGTTGTCCTCCCGCAGCACCTCCAGCCAGGATCCGATGTAGTCGGCATGCCGCACGGTCGGAACGATACCCAGAGCAGCGCACGAGAAGGCGGCGCTGATCTCTGCCACCAGTTCCTCGAACGCATACTTTCTGGTCCCAAAGGAGCCGGAAAAGTCGCGAGCAAGACGTGAGGGATGGCCAGTGGCATGGCCAAGTTCATGCAGCGCCGTGCGGTGCCAGTTGATAGGCTCGAAGAAGGCTTGAGGCGGCGGTACTTGAACCCGGTCCTGGTTTGGCAAGTAATAGGCTCGATCGCCACCGATGCGGAATTCGATGCCTGTGGCCTTGATCAGGGCCTCGACGCGTGGCTCGATCAGGGCCGGGTCCGGTAGCGGGGACACTGCGATGTCTTCCGGCAAACCTTCACATTGCTCGGCATTGAACACGGTGAACTTCTTGAGGAATGGAACCGGCCGGGCATCTTCACCAGTATCTCTGGCGCGTTTCTTCTCATCGTCAGGAACAAAGCGATCGGCGTACACGACGCTTGTGCCGTGCGCGCCCTTCCGAACGTTTCCGCCGAGCGCGAGGGCTTGGCGGAAAGTCAGCCAGCTTTGGGCCGTATAACCCTGCTCGACGACAGCGCCCCAGAGGATGAGCACATTGATGCCGCTATATGCTCTGCCGGTGCTGGCGTTCCGGGGCAGCGAAAGCGGCGCCTTGGCCGCCGCGCTCCCCCATGGCTGAACCCAGGGAAGCCGACCCGCCTCCAACTCCAAGATGATCTTGTCGGTTATCTCGTCATAGAGGTTCGTCCGGCCGGCAGTGGCTCCGCGTCGGTGATAGTGATTGGACATCGTGATTTCTCCGCGACAGGCGCCGGAGGACTCTCCCCAGCTTTCGACCCGTCGTGGAAAAGCCAATCCACACTCTCACTTTTATGGCAGGACAGCCGTAAGACCGGAAAAGGGCCGTTCGATCGTACCGCTTCCGGCAGAGGCATCACCGAGGTAGGGACCGCTCCGCGCCAAGAAGGCGGACGGCGAAGGAGGCGAGACAGCCAGGCGACCGCCTATTCAGTCGCCCGACTGCAATGGTCCGGAAATAGTGCGTAGCGGACCGCCACCAGACCTATTTGTACGCCGTGGTCGCCGTCCGCCGCCCCAGCGAACGGAGCGCTTCCAACGGAGACGAAGGGCAGAACAGAATCCAGAGCGTCCAGCGCCTCCGCACGGCGCAACGTGGCTTCGGGTAAATCGGCCGTTCGAGTCTCTCGACTACTCCCCAAGCGCCGGCCGCGCTGCCGCGAGTAGTTGCGACGATCGCGGTATGGCCAAGACTTCGGTATGCTCCGGAATAAAGGAGACTGCGCCATGACATTGACCGTCTCCGCCGCTCAAGCGTCGAAGAATTTTGGCGTCTACCACGCCGCCGTATCGCGAGCCGCTCATCATCACCAAAAACGGCCGTCCCCCGCACCGTGCTTTGGACCTAGGATTTCGTGCGGCTCTCGAAGCGCGCCCAGCGCGCCGAACTCGCTGCAAACCATGCTGCCGACTGAGGTCCGCCGCCGGCTGGTTTTTTCGTTGCGCTATCTCAGGGACTTGCAGCATCGCGAATAGCGCGAGGCGCGGAAACCCGACAGTTCGTTTTGTATCGAAAGTGCAACATATGGATACACCAGGTAGGATAGATGACAGCATGGCTTTCCATATCAAGAATCCGGAGACCGATGCCCTAGCCCGCAAAGTGGCGGCGCTGAGAAAGACTGGTCTGACCGAAGCTGTGCACACCGCACTTGTCCATGAGCTTGAGCGCGAGAGGGGCGTGCCGCACCTGGTCGAGCTTGGAATCGATTTCGCTCGTAAATTGCGCGCAGATGGCAACCCGGCAAAGGGCCGACCGGCTGATAAGGCGTTCCGTGACAGCTTGTACGAGGACGGATGATGTTCATTGATGCCTCGGCCCTGACGGCGCTTCTGACCGAGGAAGACGATGCGCGCGAGCTTCTGGCGCGCATGGCAGTCTAAGACACGGCTTACCTCTCCTTTGGCTGTGTGGGAGGCGGCCATTGCGGTTGCGCGGATGCTAGGGTTGTCCATCGTCCGCGCTGGCGAGGCGCTGGACCGCTATCTCGCGCTGATGGAGATCAAGGTGGTTGCCGTGCCGCCGGAGACAGCCAGGATCGCGCTCGAGGCATTTGATCGCTACGGCAAGGGTCGTCATCCCGCGCGACTGAATCGGTGACTGTTTTGCCTATGCATGTGCCCGCCATTTCGCCCAGCCGCTGATGTTCAAGGGAGCCGATTTCCCGAAGACCGATATCGAAGCCGCCTAAGGTTCCTGCGACGGAGCAGTCGCTCGCCGTGACCCTCAAACGGTAGTGCGGAGCGCGATTTCGACGCACGAAGAATCCTTTGCAACGAATTTTCCGGCAGTGCGGCCCGTGATTTGCGCCGATTCCGACGAGGCGGCGCGTCGATAGATTGCAGGTTCGAACGGCAGCGGGATTTTCATAAGTTCTTCCTGCCCTATACACGCCGTTATTTACGCCAGAGTGTCCTAATCACCGCATAAGAGGTCTAGTGCCGTTCACATACGGCTCTTAGGTGCGTACTTTTCAAGCGCAAAAGCACCTGGTGGTGAGAATGAACCTCGGGATAGTGCCAGCGATGACACCGAGTTTGTTCTCCGGCGTCAAAAGAGAGGCATGCAATGAGCATTCCAAAGCAGTCGGACGACAATATGCCGCTCCGCCTCAACGTTGCTGCCGAGATCGCGTTCCCGAACGGCTCTATGGGCGCGGCAGGGTTGCGAAAAGAACGAGATGCTGGCCGCCTTCAGACAGAGCTGATCGCGGGCAAGGAATACGTGACTTTGGCAGCAATCGCTAAGATGAGAGAGCTATGCCGCGGACGCCGAAAGGGGCGCGCCTCGTCTGGTGCGCCGAAAGCAGAAGGACGGACGGCAGCCTGCGCAACGGAGCTGGATGGTTCATCCGCGATGGCGCAACCTTCATCAGCGCTTGCGGTAGCACTGGCGACCGCGAACGCGCTGAGAGACGGCTCGCCCAACACATCATCGAAAAATACCGGCCGGCCCGCGAGCGCGGCCGCGATCCGGCCACCGTCCCGGTAGCCGACGCCGTTAGCGTTTATCTTACTGACGTCGCGCCCTCACACGCCCAGCCAACGGAAACCGCCAAGCGGCTGATCGTTGCGCTAAGGTGGTTCGGCAACGCGAAAATCGGCGACATCAATGGCAAGGTCTGTCGCGACTACGCGAAGGTGCACGGCAATGGCCCCGCTGCCAGACGTCAGTTGGAGGATCTGCGCGCGGCCCTGAACAACTATCACCGTGAAGGCTATATAACGTCTGCACCTGCAATCGTGCTGCCAGCGAAGCCTGTACCGCGCGACCGTTGGTTGACACGCGACGAAGCAGCCGCCCTACTTCGCGCCGCATGGCGCATGCGACAGTCATGGAAGGGTAAGCCAAGCGATCGCCGCACCGCACGTCACGTCGCGCGATTCATGCTGGTTGCTCTATACACCGGCACCCGGTCGGCCGCGGTCTGCGGAGCGGCCATCCGGCCAACAGAGGGCGCCGGATATGTCGACCTCGAATATGGCATTTTCTACCGCCGCGCCGCCCGCCGCCACGAGACGAACAAGCGCCAACCACCGGTCAGGTTGCCTGACCGGCTGCTTGCACATGTACGTCGCTGGGCGGCAACGCCGTTGCAGATCAAGACCAAGGGCCGCGGGAAAAGCGCAAGCATCGGCCGCATGATCGCGCACGACTACGTCGTAGAGTGGAACGGCAAACCAGTGCAGTCGATCAAGAAAGCCTTCCGCTCGGTGGTCGAGGCGGCCGGGCTCGGCTGGTATGACGACGTGGCAGCACCTGACGGTAGCATGCGGCGCGTGTTCCGCACTGACATCACACCGCACGTCTTCCGTCACACAGCCGCGACCTGGCTGATGCAGCAGGGTACCGACCGGTGGGCGGCCGCCGGATTTCTCGGTATGACAGTCGAAATGCTGATTGAGACCTATGGGCACCATCACCCCGATTTTCAGGCCGAAGCCACCCGGGCGATCGTCTCCAAGTCACGTTCGCGAAACGTGCCCAAAAACACAGTCAGGATGCTCGTGGCACAGAAGGAGAACGTTTCCGACTACCCCACAGTTACCCCACAGAATCGCCGGAAATAAACGTGAACAAAGGCTGTCTGGCATCATAGGAAGTGGCGGAAATCCGGGCTCTTGCCGGCCAACCCGCTCGTTCGGGACGATGGGGTTGCAGGTTCAAATCCTGCCACTCCGACCAGAACCCACCTCTCTCAGAGCCAGCACCAGCCAACGTTATGGGGCATGACGATGAGCACCCATCCGATTAGCGCGACGCTCGCCGTGGCGAGAACGAAACGGCGGGGACCGGCGCCAACTGGAAAGGGGGTGCCGATCATGGTTCGCTGATCCGTTCTAAGCATTTGTTTTTGCGCAATTCCGGACGGAAAACCGCTACGCACCGTTCCTGGAATTGCTCTAGCCTCGTTCAATTTCCAGGCCTCATTGGCACCTTAAGCTAGCTTTGGTCCCTCTCTACATCGCCGCCATCACCGCTCTGATGCTCGCCAGCGCGATCATAGCTGGGTTGGCACTGTATGCGTTGCTGGATTAGGTACCTATCCGCTTCGTCCTTATGGATGTGTGCCGATCATTGCAGCAGGGGCGTATATTCATCGTCAGCCGGTGCTCTCTCGCCCCCGAGAGATTCCCACCGGTTAGGCCCGGCGTTCGCTAGCCTACCTTGCCAGCCTGCCGGGCCGCTCCCGTGTCAGGCACAGGGCGTCCAGCCCTTGTGCTTGTTCGGCGTCGCCGCATGGTTCGTGAACTGCAGGTTGCGATCCTCTCGGCCGGCGCTGCGGCATTCGTGGCAATAGATCACCTTGATCAGGTCCCAATGCATCGCCCCATGATCCGGGCCTAAGTGCTTGACCAGCGCGGCGACGTCCAGCACCGCATTGCGCTTGCAAGTCAGGCAGTCAACCGAAATGCCAGTACCGGCCTCGAGCTTTTTGCCGAGCGTATCCTCTGTGAATGGAAATTTCATTGTCATGGCGATCTCCGGGAATAAGGTCGCCGCCCTGGGGAGGATTATATTCCTGAGTTAGGTTCAATGATCAAGCTGAACCCCAAGGTACATCATTTTGCATAGCGCCAAGCTGTAAACGGCGTACAATGCACCTGTCGTCCGATCTAAATGGCTACGGATGCTTGGAAGAGCTCATCACGCTTTCGCCCTACGCAAACAAGGGAAATGCGGAGATGAGGACTCTCTGGGGCATAGCCGACCCCGAACAACTGGCTGCGCTCGGAAAACTCTTGGAAGCCTACGCGAAAGAGATGGGCATCTCTGGCGACGAGGAAGCGCGTGAGCGTTTGGCGGAGCAGATTTTGGTTCTGTTCAACGATGGCGTAGCGCCGGAGGAAATCAGGCGACATTTGGATTCTAGTCCAGCTTCGCCCTAGAGAAACCTCAAGCATCTACGCGATCACACCATCTCGCAGTGACATCAAACACCATGCGGCGGGCCTAACGGAACCGTCGCGGCCGGCGTCTTCAGGCAATGCTCACGAGCGGCGCCGGCCACCTTTCCGGCGGGATGAGCAGAACCTGAAATATCCGGCCGAGCGCCTCTGACGCAGTTCAACGCCTTGTTCAGACTGAAGTCCCGGCAGCCAAGGCAATTGGCTGAGACGCGCAACCAACACCTTGGCAGCGCATTTGCTTGCAGCCACCGAGCGAGTCCCTTCATCGGTGGTGTGCGGGTGCCTGCTGTCATCGAACAGCGGCGGGCACTCGCCACAGGAGATCACATGCAGTTTGATGATGTAGCAGACGTATCTGACCAACCCTATGGACCGGAATGGTTCGCCGAGAAATATGGCCTGTCCAAGAGGCTGGCCGTGACCATGCTTCGCACAAATGGGCCATCGCGCCGAGCATGCGACGCCGCGGCAAAGACATATCTCGCGTATGTCGCGCTACAACGCCGCCGGCAGGACAGAGGCTAATCGCCGTGCCCTCAGAGCCGGCGCCGTCACCGACAGTGGCGCCCAGGGAGCCGCCGTTCGAGTTCACCGTACCGCCTTTCTCGACCGTGAGCGTGCCCGTGTCGAATTCCCCGACAAAAAAGCCGTTGGAATTGGTCCACGTGGAGCCGGCACCGGTCACGGTTGCGGTGCCGGTGCCAACGGTGGAGCCGCCGATCTGACTTTGCGAGCTTGTCAGCGTGCCGCCGTTCTGGATGTTGAGCGCGCCTGTGCCAGAGTTGCCAACTTTGAAGAAATGTGCGCGGCGAGGCCGGCATCCACCACAGTCGCATTGGGTGTGACGGTATCGAGGATGACGTTATCTGTCCCGTTCGGCACCGCGCCGGTGCTCCAGTTGCCAAAGTTGTACCAGGTGGGCGACTAAGCCCCGGTCCAGAAAGCGGTCTGCGCCCGGACGGCGGGAGAAACGGCAGTCAACGCAGCCGCACTTGCGCCGGCAAGCAGCACGACGCGGCGAAGCGGCACTTTCGGCATGGGCACCCCCCGACCGGGATTCCGTCACATCAGCCGCAGGTTAACCAGCGGCGCAGCATGGCGCTTGGTCAGGGATGAAGGGATTTGGTCTGTAGCCCACTTGACCGACATTCCAGCAAGCCGTTGCCCGTCGGCAACACGTCGCATTCGCATGTGGTGACGCTGGGATGAACGCTGATCAAAGATCGGGCGCAGCGAAGTCGCTTGGTATGGCGGTCGTCTTCGGCATTGACGCTCTGCCGACCAGGACCTTCGCGTCGATGCGCTCGAAATCAATGTCCTCATAGCCTGCAATCTGAAGCTGCGCCGTCACCACCTCTGTATCGGCCATGGAAAACAGTCCCGGACCGCAAGTACGCGCGTTTTCGCTCGGTCGCGGCAGGAAGGAGGCGCAGCAGCGCGGCAGCCTGCGGCAGACTTTCGCGGTCCTGCGCACGGCTCTCGAGTCTGCAGGCGAAGATCTAGTTACCGGGTCGGTCGATGCAGTGACGCTTTTGTCCGATCACGTGCCATCGACGTGATCGAGTTCGAGCGTCTCGTTCGGAGGATACCAGGGAAGCTCTGGAAGCAGCCGTGGCGCTGCAGGGCGGCGAGTTCCTGGAAGCCTTTAGCCGTAAAGCCCCGGCCTTCGAGATTGGCTCCTGACGGAGCGGCAGCACATCTGCGAGCGTGCAGTAGTGGCGATGTCTAGCCTGCTCGGTCACTATGCTGCTTCTGGATGCGTCGATCGTGCAATCGAGGTGGCGCTGCGGCTCCTGTTGCTTGATCCACTGCAGGAAAAGATTCACCGGTCGCTCTACGCGCGGCAGGGGCGGCAAGCCTCGGCGCGTCGTCAGCTCCATCTCTGCCGCGAACTTCTGCGCCGCGAGCTGGATGTGGCCCCGGAGCCGGAGCGCCTGTTCCAGGAAATCCGGGGGCAAAGACGATGCCTTACACTAAAGCCAAGCATGAGCGAAGGGCTTAGCGTCGGGCCGCTAAATTGGGCCGATCCATGTCTCGCGTTGTTTCGTTTGCCGGGAGACAGTTTGCGAAGGCCGACAAGATTGCCTCGAGAGAGACCTCCAAGGTGCTCGAAAACGTCCTGCCCTTCTGCCAGATGGCGACGTAGTGGTAGAGCGCGGAGGGTTCTACCGGCTTAGCTTCCAGCTCGAACGCTGAATATTCACGCGCGATTATCTCGTTGGTGATCGAGACGCGGCCCGCCCCTCCTTGTTGTGCAGAACCATAGGTTGCTGGACAACTCACAAATAACTCAGGATTGGTAGAAGATGTCACTTTAGTAAAAAAACGGCAATCGAATGAAAGCCGTTCGTATTATCCGAGCCTACCAGTGCCTCACCAAAGACTCGAACCAGGCTGAAACATTAGGTCGCTCTTAAATTAGTGGCGTTTCCGCATCGAGCTCGACACTTCGATGGATTGCGTCGGGCGCGACTACTTTCCCATGACGCTCCGATCGCATTGCGGTGAAGAAGGCATCATCCGCGACGATATCCACAAACCTCAGGCGATATGACGCGCAACGGCAACGCCCTCCAATTGCTCACCTACGCCTTCGCGGCCATGGATCATGGCAGCCTGCGTCAGGCGGCAAGAGCGCTGAGGGTCCAGGAGTCCTCGGTCAGTCGCAATGTTGTCAAGCTCGAACAGGTTTTGGAGATGCAACTGTTCGAGCGCACCGTGCGCGGCGTTCGCTTGACCGAGACCGGCCGCGCCTGGATCGAAGTTGTGCGGGCTCACTACGAAGGCCTGCTGGATGCCTTTGCCGAACGGGTCCGCGATAACAAGGATGCAAAGACGCTCAGGATTGGGTTGTGCTGGGTGACAGGTGGCGAGTTCCTCAAGCGCCTCATTGACCGGTTCAGCAAACTCTATCCCGACGTCAGGCTGATCATTGAGGATGTTCCAGCCAGGCAGCGCCTGGCGGCCATACGCCGCCGGCGTTTCGACATCGTGTTTACACACGATATTGGCGCCCCCAAATCCTGCAACAGTGCGGTGTTTTGGCAGGAACGTCTTGTCGTGCTCTTGCCGGCCGCTCATTCATTCATCGAGAAGGCGGTGCTCACATGGTCCGACCTTGCAGATATGTGCCTACTCGTCCCGGCCGGGCTGGACGGACCGCCCTTGGATCTGTGCTTGCTCGAACGCATTGCGGCAGACGGAGGTCCGGCCGTTCAAACGTGTCGCGCTAACCACGCGACGGTCCTTTTCAATGTGCAGTTAGGACACGGAATGACGTTAGCCGCGGAAAGCTATGCCCGGACGATCTCCACCGATAACGCGCTGTGGAGACCGCTCGACGGTGAAAACAGCGTCAGCTCAGTCAGGGGTATCTGGCTCGGATCGAACCCAAAGCGTGCAGTCCTGCGTCTGGTAGGGCTTGCCAAGAACATGGCGGCGGCAAGCCAGACTCCGCGACCCGCTTAGCAGGCGAGCATTCTTTGCGAAACCGGTCCTGACCAGCCTTCGGTATCGGCTGTCAGCGGTGCGTCCAGCGGGCGGTGATAGGTCGCCTGATCACCGACCAGGTTGACGATCGGCGTATTCGCGCGGCGTGCATTGTGAAGATTGACGAGACCGTTTGCCAGGCCCGGGCCGCAATGCAGCAACGTGGCGGCCGGCTTGCCGTTCTGCCATAGCCGTCCGCAGCGCCCGTCACCACGCCTTCGAACAGGCCAAGCACGCGGCGCATCCCGGCAATCCGGTCCAGCGCCGCGACAAAGTGCATTTCGCTGGTTCCCGGATTGGCGAAGCATGTGTTCACCCCGCAGGCCAGCAAGGCTCTGACCAGGCTCTCGGCACCGTTCATCATTTTTCCGTTCGATCTTTCAAGACATCGCCTTGGAGGCTGGTCGTGGGAAGGGGGCCGGTGCTCCTGCAGTCACCCAATTTAGGTCAGGCTCCAGGCTTCGCCCCAGCTTCTGTTCCGCTGAGGCTACACAGAATCTCGGCCCGTGCGGGTCACGATCCCTCGCGCAGAGACCTATAGGAACACAATTCAAAGTGATGATTTCATTGCGAAATCTGCGACTTTCGCATAAAAACTTGCCGTTTCACGACAGAAAAAACTTGCATATGCACAGCATCATTGACTTGTTTCATGCCGCTCCCGAGGTCATCGCCACGGCGCTCGCCATGGAGGCCATCCGCCGGTCCGATTTCGTCGATGACGTACCCCATGTGCTGGCGGCTGGCGATGCCTGGCTGGTCTCCGGCCAGACCGTGCTGGGATGCTGGCAGGCTGAGCCGCAGCGACATTCCCAAAGATGTCATGGCGGCCATTCGCAAAGCCGCCGAGGAATTTCGGGACGGCGATGCCGGCATGGTGAAGGACAGCGTCGATACTGAAGTCGAAGCTTACGTAAAGCTGCAGAAGATCGATTTTCAGCGCGGCGGCGCCTGTCAGGAAGGACATCCTGGACGGCGCCACGGAAGCCGCGGACAGCTGGGAAGATCGCCTGTCGATCGTCGAAAACAGTGCCGCGCGATAGTGCCTGAGTGGGTCGGGCCTGGAACTAGGGGCGCTGCAACTGAGGGATCACGTGTGACCCAATCCATGCAGCCGCGAGCAACATGAGGGTTAAGGTCTCCCGGTGCGTTCCTGACCCGAGGTGTCCGACTGATCCCTGCATACTATGGGGGACATGGGTCGTAGAGGGTAGCCGCCATTGCCTGGTGCTGGCGTTGCCCGGCACAAATTGATCGATGTCGACACGGATGTTGTGCCCAGTTGCGCCGGGCGTGTTACGTCACGTGGGATTACCCGCCCGGTCCAGCCGATCGCGCAAGATGCCCCAGGAGAGCATGAAGTTCGGCGCGTAGCGGACCACGCCGTGGAACGGAATCGGCCACGGCCTGGTGATGGGAAGCGGAAGGTCTCCGGGAACCTTTCCGCCCGCCCAGTCGGCGAGCACCTTGCCCATCGCTGTCGTCATGGCGATGCCGCGGCCGTTGCAGGCAAAGCCCGCGATCAGCCCCGGTCCGAGATCGACGAGGCGCGGCAGGTAGTCCGGCTCGATAGCCGCCATTCCGGACCAAGCATATTGCAGCGGCGGGATGTCGGGCAGTTCGAGATGGGTGGCGAGCCGCCGCCAGATTGCACGCGGCATCCGAGTGTCGGCGCCCGCGCCGAAGATATGCATGCCGCCGCTGATCAGCCTGTTTTCGCTGTCGAAGCGGAAGGTCAAGAGGTTGCGTCTCGTGTCGCCGACACCTTGCCCGCCGGGCAGCAGCCGGCTGCGTATTGCGCCTGGCAGCGGTGCCGTCGCTATCTGGAAGATCCTGAGCGGGAAGTAGGTTCTCTTGAGAACCGGATCGAGTTCTGCGCCATAGGCGTTGGTGGCGATCAGAACCTTTCCCGCGTGCACCGATCCCGACGGCGTTGTCAACATCCAGCCCTGCGCGCCCCGCTCGATGACGCTGACGCGGCTGTGCTCGAAGATGTGGGCGCCTGCGTTTTCGGCTGCATCGGCAAGGCCACGGGCATACGCGACCGGATCGAGCACGCCGCCGGAGCGGTCAATCCAGCCGCCGACATAGCCGCGCACGCCGGTGAGCTCCTGGACGGACCGTCTGTCGAGCGTGACCGCCGGCCTGCCACGCATTGCCCATTGACCGGCGCGGGTCTTCACCTTTTCGAAGGCGGCGGTCGAATGCGCCGGCTGGATCCAGCCTTTCTGCACCGGGTCGCAATCGATCTTGTGCCGCTTGATGAGATCGAACACCAGCTCGGCGCTGCCGGAGGCGAAGTCGATCAGGCGCTCGCCGCGCTCCGGCCCGAGATGCGCGATGATGTCGGACGGGTCCATCTTGGCGAAGTTCGGCACGACGAAGCCGGCATTGCGGCCGGTCGCCCCCCAGGCGATGATCTCGGCCTCGAGCACGGCGACGCAGATGCCTCTGCCGGCGGCGTGAAGCGCGGTCGAGAGGCCGGCAAAGCCGCCGCCGACGATCGCCAGGTCGACGTCGAGGCGGCCTTCGAGCGGCGCCCGATCGCGCCGGCCACGAGCAACGGCGTGCCAGAGAGAAAGGCTTTGCAGTTCCTGCACGGCTTCTCGGCTCATGAGCCGCTGCTCTCGGGCGCTGTCGTGCCACTGGGCCTGGTTGTGCGGACGCGGCGCGGCCTGTCGCCGAACAGTCCGCTCGGCCTGACCAGCAGGATGACGCACAGCATCACGCCAATGGCCACGATCTGTGGGGCCGCGGCTCGCGCCTGCTGCTCCGGCGAGAACAATACGCTGGTGAGAGCGCCCGAGCCGGCCCAGATCGCCCAGACCAGCACGCTGCCGGCAACAGCGCCGGTGTTGCTGCCGGAACCACCGACGATCAGCATGACCCACACCTGGAAGGTCAGCATCGGCAGGTAATTGTCAGGCGCGATGAAGCCGATGAAATGGGCCTGCAGCGCTCCGGCAAGCGCCATGATGGCGCCGCCCACCGCAAAGGCCTGGACGCGATAGAAGCGGGCGCTCTTGCCAAGCGAAATCGCGGCGCGTTCGTCCTCGCGGAGCGCCTTCAGGACGCGGCCCCATGGACTGCGCGAGAGATGTTCGAGCGCCAGGTAGGCCGCCAGGGTCACCGCAGAGACGATGGCAAGGTTCGACAGGTTGAACAGCAGCGGCGTTTCGGCGAGGCCGCCGAAGGGGCGCGGAATGAAGCCGATGCCGAAAGGGCCGCCAGTCAGCTTCTGCGCATTGAGTGCGACAAGCTGAACGACCACCGCGACGCCGAAAGTGGTGATTGCGAGATAGTCTGATCTCAGCCGCAGCGTGGCGATGCCGGTGAGTGCTGCGGCAAGGCCGCCAACGACCATCGCCCCCAGCCAGCCGATGAGGATCGGCAGGTCGAGACCTCCGAGCCGCGCCGGATCGTCGGGCGTGGTGAGCAGCGCCGACGTATAGGCGCCGATCGCGACGAAGCCGGCGAGCCCGACATTGAACAGCCCCGTCAGCCCCCATTGCAGGTTCAGCCCCAGCGTGATCAGCGAAAAAATCAGCGCCGTGGTCAGGAAGAAGGCGCCGTAGCCGACGAGATCGATCATCGTTCGCGAAACCCGAAGAGGCCGATGGGGCGCACAAACAAGACCACCATCAGGATGATGAAGGAAACGGCGGCGCGCCATTCGGCGCCGATCAGCTGCACCGCGCTGGCTTCGGCCAGGCCGATGATCAGTCCGCCAAGGACAGCGCCCGGCACGCTGCCTATGCCTCCGAGGATGGCTGCGGCGAACATCGGCAGCAGCATGTCGAAGCCCATGAAGGGGCGGATCTGGATCAGGATGCCGATCATGACGCCCGCCACGCAGGCCAGCGCCCCGCCGATGATCCAGGTGACGCGCACGACTTTTGCGACGTCGATGCCGATGACGCGGGCAAGTGCTGCATTCTGGCTGAGCGCCTGCATGGCGCGGCCCGTCTGCGTGCGCGTCATTATCAGATGGACGCTGACCACCAGAACGGCGGCCAGCAGAAGCAGCGCGATCTGGTCCGGCGTTATGCGGACGCCGAAGCCTAACGGCATGGCGATCTGGATCGCCCGGCTGAAATAGGTCGGACGCGATGTGAAGATGAACTCAAGCAGGCTCCTCAGCGCCATGGAGGCTCCGAAGCTCGCCATCACCACGATGATCGCCTGGCCCTGCCTGCGCAGCCGCGCGAAAAGCACCATGTCGAGCAGCAGCGCAAGCAGGCCTGTGAACGCCATGCCGACGACGAGCGCGACGATCAGCGGCCAGCCGAAGGACAGCGACCCGATCGGCGAGACCTTGCCGAACATCGCGCTGATGGCGCCCACGACTGCGAGTGTCGCGTAAGTGCCCCAGGCCATGAAGTCGCCATGCGCGAAATTCGAGAAGCGAAGTATCGAATAGGTCAGCGTCACGCCGATGGCGCCCAAGCCGATCATCGACCCCGTCAGCAGCCCGTCCACAACAAATTGCAGGTTCATGCGGCGCTCCCCTTGCCGAAGGGGACGGCCTTGCCGGCGCTTTTTGGGCGTTGGCCGAGATAGAGCTCCGCGACTACGGGATCATTCCACAATTCGGCGGCGACGCCCTCGTGCCGCTCCTTGCCTTCGACCAGCACGTAGGCGCGGTCGCCTATGGCAAGGGCCGCCTTGGCGTTCTGTTCGACCAGCAGGATCGTGACGCCGGACTTGCGGATGGCCGAAAGCATCTCGAACACCATGGCGACGAATTTCGGCGACAGGCCTGCCGACGGCTCGTCCAGAACCAGCACCTTCGGATGGACGATCAGCGCCCGCGCGACCGCCAGCATCTGCCGCTGTCCGCCGGAGAGGTTGCCGGCCGCTGTTTTTCGCTGCCGCTCGAGGTCGGGGAAGGTCGCGTAAATCTCGGCGATGCGCGCGGGGGACTCACGTGACTTCAGGATGCCGCACGCAACCTTGAGATTGTCTTCTACCGACATCAGCGGAAAGACATTCTCGGTTTGCGGCACGAAGGCCAATCCACGATGGACCATGGTGTGGGCGGGAGCGGCCGTGATGTCCTTGCCGTCGAACAGCACCGCGCCGCGGCTGATCGGGACGAGGCCGGCGACCGCCTTGATCAGGCTCGACTTGCCGGCGCCGTTCGGCCCGAGCACGACGACGATCTCGCCTTTGTTGACGGTGATCGAGGCGCCGCGCACGATCGGCACGCCGGGCTCGTAGCCGGCTTCGAGATCGCGGACGGCCAGCACGGGTTCGCTCATACCGCGCCTCCGAGATAGGCCTCGATGACGCGCGGATCGCGCGCAACCTCGTCGGCCGTGCCCTCGCACAGAAGTTCGCCATTCGCCATCACCAGCACGCGGTGGCAGAGCCGCGTCACCATGTCGATGTTGTGCTCGATCAAAAGGAAAGTGATGCCGCTTCCATTGATGCCGCGGATGCGCTCGATAATGACCTCGAGCAGCGTGGCATTGACGCCGGCGGCCGGCTCGTCGAGCAGGATTATTGCTGGATCGGCCATCATCACGCGGGCGAGCTCGAGCAGCTTGCGTTGCCCGCCGGATAGCACCCGCGCCGGCTCATGCGCGAGCCGGCCAAGCGATACCAGCTCCAGCAATTCGACAGCCTTCGTCGCGGCCTCCTTCTCTTCGCCTGCGACGCGCCATGGCATCAGGAAATTGGCGAGCAGCCGCTCGCCGGTCTGCCCCTGGGCTGCGAGCATGACATTTTCGATCAGCGTCAGATTTGGCAACGGACGGGGAATCTGGAACGTACGGCCGAGGCCGCGGCCGATGCGGCGGTGGGCTACTTCGCCGGAGACGGGCACGCCGCCGAGATAGATCTCACCACTGGTCGGCAGGATGCTGCCGGCAAGCAGGTCGAACATCGTCGTCTTGCCGGCGCCGTTCGGGCCGATCAGGCCAAGGATCTCACCTGGACGTACCTCTAACGAGACGTTGTTGACGGCGACGAGGCCGCCAAAGCGCCTGACGAGATTCTTCGCCGCCAGGACCGGCACTTGGGCCTCCGCTCCATGCCGTTTCTGCGTCGCTCCCATCAATTGCCTCGAGCCGGAAGCGATCATTGCCGCCGCTTCCTGATTTTTGATATGTGATCACACTTGCTTTGATCACGCTATTCGGCTTTAATTTTCTCCGCAAGCCAAAAAAGAGGCAGGCTCGTCCAAAAGGGCCATCGTCAAAAGGGCCGGAGTGGGAACGCCATGCAGAAGGCAGCAGCGGAGCGGAACAACGAGGTCTTCGCCGCGCAGCTAGCGCCGGTCGGCCGCGAGACCGTGCAGGATCGCGTCTATTCCGAATTGCGCCGGGCTTTGATCGGCGGTCTGTTCGAACCGAGCCAGGTGCTGACCATACGTGGCCTTGCCGATGCGCTGGTTACCTCGACGATGCCCGTGCGCGAGGCGCTGGGACGGTTGATCACCGAAAAGGCGCTGGAGGCGCTCCCCAACCGCTCGGTGCGCGTGCCGCCGATCACGCTTGCGCGCATCGACGACCTCTTGCGCGCCCGCATCCTCATCGAGGGCGAGGCGATTTCGCTTGCGGCTTCGCGCATGGGGCCGCGCCAGATTGCGACGGTCGAAGGTCTGTTGCGCGAATGGGACGAGATCCGCGCGCTGAAGCACAAGAAGGACGTCGACCGCGAGGTGACGCTCAACCAGAGCTTCCATTTCGAAATCTACCGTGCCTGCGGTTCCGCAGTGCTGATCCCGATGATCGAAAGCCTCTGGCTGCAATCCGGTCCGTGCATCCGCGTCGCCATCTATGCCTTTTCCGAAGCTGGCGAGGTGGACACTGCCCATTATCACCGCAGCATCGTCGCGGCGCTCGCCACACAAGACGCGCAGGCTGCGCGCGAGGCGCTGGTGGCCGATATCAGCCGGCCTTTCGCCTTCCTGCGCGACAAGCTGCAATCGACGGCCAGGACGGAGTGACATGACGAGCCGTGCCATAAAAATCACCGAGCCGCGTTCCGGTCTGTCGGCAACGGCGCTTCTGCTGCCGCACAAGGCGCCCGCGAACGCCGCCTTCCTATGGGCCTATCTGGAGGAGCCGCGCGTCATTGCTGGCATCCATGCCATGTGGACTGGTCCTGAAATTTCCTGTCCGGTGCCAACGCCGCATTTGGAGAACCAGGCCTATGCCCAGCCACTGCCTGCCGAGAACGCAACCTTGACCCCGCAGCCCGGCGACGTCGTGCTCTCCTACGTGCCGCCGCGCATGTGGGGCGGCAACCCGAATGCCATCTTCGACATCGGCCTGTTCTACGGACAGGGCGCGCGGTTGCTGTTTCCGATCGGGTGGCTTGCCGGAAGCGTGGTTGCCCAGGTGCTGCCGGATCAGCGCGAACAGTTTGCGGCCGGATGCGGCATCATTCGCCGCAACGGCGCCTGCGACGTCACCTTTACACGGGTGGAGGCGTGAATGGCCGAGCGCGACGACAGTTTTGACCTCTTCGACCTCCGCGTCGAGGCCGTGATTCCCGAAGGCAAGCCGATCTATTGCGGCGCCAAGGCAGGCGACTATTTCGAGCTCAAGGGCGAGATGCTGTCCATGCCGGCGGGGCAGGGCTTTTCGATCTATTCCATAGCCGCGGTCCTGCCGTTGCTCGCGGCAAAGCAGCGCCCGACGCACAAGAACGACTGGATGACGTCGGATGCCGAGATCGCCTGCCCGGACCCGAACTGCGCCAGCCGGCTGCGGATCTTGAGGACAGGCAAGCGGCGCTTCAGCCATGCCGAGACCACGGCTGTACCGCTGCCGCCTGAGAGCGGGGACAGATAATGGCCAAAACGTTCGAGCTCAGCCCCGGCTACACGATCTCCCGGGTTATCCGCGGCGGCTGGCAGCTCGCCGGCGGTCATGGCGCGATCGACCGGCAGCAGGCGGTGACTGACCTGATCGCCACCTTCGACGCCGGCATCTTCTCTTATGACTGCGCCGATATCTACACCGGCGTCGAGGAGATGATCGGGGCCGCCCAGCTGCGGCTCGCCAACGAACGCGGCCTCGACGTCGCCGCCAGGATGAAGGTGCACACCAAGCTGGTGCCAGACCTCGAACGACTTGCCGGCATCAGCCGCGACTACATCAGGGGCATCGTCGACCAGTCGCTGCGACGACTGAAGACCGAGCGGCTCGACCTCGTCCAGTTCCACTGGTGGGACTATTCGCAGCCCCGCTATGTCGACGCAATGGGCTGGCTCAACGACATGCGGCTGGAAGGCAAGGTGCGCAATGTCGGCACCACCAATTTCGACACCGAGCGTCTTGGCGAAATCCTGGCCGCCGGCGTTCCCGTCGTCAGCCAGCAGCTGCAATATTCGGTCCTCGACCAGCGCCCGGCAAGAAGCCTCGCTACCCTGGCCGAAAAGCACGGCCTGCATTTCCTCTGCTATGGATCGGTGGCAGGCGGCTTCCTCAGCGAGAGATGGCTGGGCGCGGCCGAGCCTTCCGCGCCGTTCGAGAACCGCTCGCTGGTCAAGTACAAGCTGATCATCGACGATTTCGGCGGCTGGAAGCTTTTCCAGTCGTTGCTCGCCGCCCTGAAGGCGATCGCCGACCGCCGCGGCGTCGACGTCGCCACCATCGCAAGCGCCTGGGTGCTGGATCAGCCGCAGGTGGCCGCCGTCATTGTCGGCGCCCGCAACCAGGCGCATGCGCTTGCCAATGCGCGCATCATGGACGTCGCGCTGTCGGCGCAGGACCACGCCGAGATCGGCGCCGTGATTGCCGAGAGCCCCGGTCTCGAAGGCGACGTCTACATGTTGGAGCGCGACCGCCATGGCCGCCACGGCTCGATCATGCACTACAATTTGAACGCTGGCCGGGTGTGAGCATGGCCAAGGACGCTTCTCTGCTTGCCCGCGCCAGCGCCGAGGTGGTCGACCTGCACCGCTTCTTCGTCGACTGGTTCGACAAGAGGCGCGCCGACAAGGCCGATTTCAGCCGCTTCGAACGTGTCATGGGCGAGGACTTCTTCATGGTGGTGCCGAGTGGCCAGCTGCTCGATCGCGATGCGGTGCTTGGCTATGTCAGGGCGAGCCGCGGCAGCTTCGACGGCGACTTCGCCATCTCGATCGAGGATATCCGGCCGGGATGGCAGGCCGGCAATGTCATCGTGCTGACCTATGTCGAGGCGCAGCGGCGCGCCGGCCAGGCGAGCCTGCGGCGATCGAGCGCCGTCTTCACGCCCAATTCATCGGCGCCCAACGGCGTCGAATGGCGGCATCTGCATGAGACCTGGCTGCAGATACCGGGAGGCTGAACAGGCAAAGTTGAAAACAAGAGTCGAGCAACCAAAGGGGAACAACAATGCGCAAGACAATATTCCAGATCACGACCGCGCTAGGCCTGCTGATGGCGGCGGGCACCGCGCACGCAGCCGACTGCAAGATCACCGTCGGCCTCGTCATGGAGCTGACCGGTCCGGCCGGTGAATATGGCCAGGCGGGTGCGAAATCGGTTGAGATGGCCTTCCGCGACATAAACGCCGCCGGCGGCGTGCGCGGCTGCGACCTCGCCACCGACACCCGCGACAGCCAAAGCCAGGGCAATGTCGCGGTCGACGCCGCGACCCAACTCGTCCAGGTCAAGAAGGTGCCGGCGATCATCGGCGGCATTATTTCCTCGGTGTCGATCCCGATCCTGACTTCGGTCACAGCACCTGCGAAGGTCGTCCAGGTCTCGCCCGCATCATCCTCGCCGACGCTGACGGCGCTGGGCCGCGATGGCAAGACCAACGGCATCTTCTTCCGCACCATCACCTCGGATGCGCTGCAGGGTGTGGCCGCCGCCAAATACGCCATCGACAAGGGTTTCAAGAAGCTGTCGGTGATCCACGTCAACAACGACTTCGGCGTCAACATGGTGGCGGAATTCTCGCGCGCCTATAAGGCGCTGGGCGGCACCATCGTTTCGGACACGCCCTACAACGAGAAGCAGTCGAGCTACGCCTCGGAAGTGACGGCGGCGATGGCCGGCGAGCCCGACGGGCTTTATCTCGTCAGCACCCCTGTCGATGGCGCCACGATTGCCCGCACCTGGATTTCGCAGGGCGGCGTTCAGAAATTCCTGCTCAATGACGGCATGAACAGCCCCGACTTCATCGACTCCGTTGGCGCCGACTATCTGAAGGATGCCTACGGCACATCCTCCGGCACCAGCCCGACCGCATCGACTGACTATTTCAACAAGAACTACAAGGCGTTCTCCGGCATCGAGCCATCGAACCCGGCGGCCGATCGCTCCTACGATGCCGGCGCCATCGTCGGGCTCGCGATAGCCATCGCCGGTTCCGAGGATCCAGCCAAGATCAGGGACGCGATCTACAAGGCGGTCGATCCGGCCGGCACGCCGATCTATGCCGGCAAGGACGAATTCGCCAAGGCGCTCGCCCTCATCAAAGACGGCAAGCCGATCCGCTATGAAGGCGTCATCGGCCCGGTCTCCTTCGACAAATACGGCGACATCACCGGTCCGTTCCGTTTGTGGAAGATCGTCGAAGGCAAGGTGACGACCGACGGCGAGATGACCACGGACGACGTCGACGCATTGCAGGCGAAACTGAACCAATGACGCCCTCCCAGGAAGGCCTCGGATCGCAGGATCCGGGGCCTTGGGTTGACCTCCGCGGAATGCCCGCGCGCTTCTGGGGTTGGCCGGCGCGGGCGCCATGGCTAGGGGCTAGCGACGAATAAGAACCTACGGCGTGCCTGGCGGAATCGCTTCCTCTATGAGACTCGGCCCGAGCGTCGGTGCATAATGGCCCGCTGCCGGGTGACAAAGGGGCAGCGGGCCATTGATTCGACGGGTGGATCCGCCGAGCAGCAGAATAGGGACGTGTGCTGCCGATGGTCATCTTGAGCTGGCCTCGACTGAACCAGCGACTTACGAATTCGTAAGCTTTAGCGGTGCCGCTTGTCAGGTGTCACCGCATTCTTAGTCAATTTGCATCAGCGAGAAGCATCGCACGCTTGCCCATAGCCAACCTGACGGAGTCGACAACCTGTCCGGGAAAGCCATGCGGTAATGAGGAGATCACGGTCTCAGCCTGTTTCTCCGCGTTTCCAGCAATGTCTTCGAAAATTCGGCGCATGACAGGCGTACCCACCCCAGCGATGTCAGCGGTCTGCGTGAAATGGCGAGGCATGATCTCATGCACCGAATAGTGCCGGCTCTTGCCGACTGACATTGCCAACTTGAATTTCTTGCGGGGGATCTGTCCGGCATCAAGGCTCGGCTGCGCGCTCAGTACGTCGTAGAGGGGGGTCATGCGGAACCGCCCGCCAGGACCGAGGAAGATACTGAAGTTCTTGGCGTGGCCGTCGGTCGCGCCAATCAGCCAGAACAAAACGCAGGCGCGCAAGAAGGTACCGATATCTTCTTCAGGCGTGTCGCTGCCCTTCAGAAGCTCGACGATCTCAGCGATGCCGGGACCGCCATCGGACTGATATTTGCGCGTCGGCGGCACCGACAGCGCTTGACAGACATCCTCCTGCGGCAGGCGCAGGAGGCGGCCGTCGCGAGCCCACAGCCGGTCGAAGCGCTCGACGATAAGCGTTCGGCGCTCCCCGAAATCAGATATCTCTGTCTTGGCGGCAGGAACGCCGAACGCCTCGAGCAGCTTAAGGCACAGATACTCGTTCTCAACGCTATTGCAGAGGTCGATGCCATTCGGCAACCTGCCGATCTGCGGTTTCAGGATGTGGGTGGTCGCCGCCGTGCCGACCGGCTTGAACCAGCGCCCGTCCTTGCGTAGCAGCGCCGTCTTTTCCTGGGCCCCTGCAATCGAGATGCGGAAATCCTCATCCTTGCCGAGGCCGAGAGGAGCGGCAGCAAGGTTTTCGATTATTCCGGCGATGTCCTTTTTGCTGACTTGCTTGCCGTCGCTGCTGCCAGGATTGCCGGGATCGACGCCGTCGGGCAGGAACTGCAGCGCGCCGACGCAGTCATGGCCGAGGGCGGCGAGCATGCTGTAGGCGTCAGTACCAGCCGCACCGACGCGTTCGGCAACGCGCTTGCGGATGGCGTCACTGTCAGGAAGCAGGTTGTCGAAGACGTTGATCACAGGCGCGCCGATATAGCGGTCCTCCCGCAAGGGAAGCGAGAGCGAGACCGGGAAAGTGCCACGCCAGTCCAGCCATTGGCGGGCGTATTGGAAGTCTACGGCGCCTGTTGATTCCCTGCGCAGCACGCCCACCAGGCGCCCGTTCAGGAAGACATTCAGTGGCGTGTGAGCCGGCCGGCGTGCCATCAGAACAGGTCCTCGATCTCAGCGGCGCTGCCTTTGCTGCGTGGACGAACCACGAGCTCAAGGCCGAGGGCCGAGAGAGCGGCCATCAACGTGCTGAGCTGCACCGCTGGTTCGCCGGCTTCAAGACGGGACACCGTGGCCTGGCGCAGGTGGATCTGGTTGCCGAGCGTCTCTTGCGTGAGGTCGGCCTGCCTGCGGGCGCGACGCAGGATGGCACCGAGTTGCTTTTCGTTGCGGGCGATCTGGTCGGTCATGATAAGCCTCCAGGTTTTATATACGCGCTCGCGTATAATTCGTCAATATACGCGAGCGCGTATAAAAATTGCATATACGCGAATCCGTATAAACCTTAGATATACGCAATCGCGTATGGGGCTCATAACGTGTCTCAATACGCAGTGCTATTCCCCAACCAGATGGAAAGGAAGCGCTGCAAGCGCAGCCGTGTCGTCATCAGGTGAAGCAAGGCGAAACCGGGACCGCCTTTCTCCTGTGCCCAGGCCGCGCGTGCCAAGGCCGCCGAACGTTACGAAGCCTTCGTCACGGCGCTGGGACGGCGCCTGGCGAGGGTGCCGAAGCTGCGGCAGAAGATTTCCGAGGATATCAACCCGGCTGAAGATAACGGAATGCCATCCCCTGCCGGATAGTAGCCTCCTGTTCGCATCAACGGCTTGCTCATTGCGCCATGACGGCGAACTGCCAGAGCGGTAGACGTTTTTGCCTGCCGTATCTGTGGTTGCGGTCGCTTAACCGGCCGGGAGTGTCGCGGTTGTCTCCCCCGACAATCCTTTGCGAGCCAATTCGCCGAGAAAACGACTGAACGGAACGATGTCTTGGTGGACACTGGCCTGCTCGAGAGCGGCCATGTAGTGGGCGCGGAGCTGCACCGGAATGACAGTCCAGGGATAACCGCCAGCCGCCATCATGACATTCATCAAGAACCTCCCCATGCGACCATTCCCGTCCATGTAAGGGTGGATATAGACAAAGATGAAATGCCCGAGGACGACACGCACCGCTGGATGCTCCTCTGCCTCGAGCATCTCAAAAAAGACAGGCATCGTGTCCCGCACGGCATTGAGCGGCAGCGGAACATGCATGGAATTGCGGATGAACACGCGCTCGCTGCGGTAGCCCGCGAGATCGCCAGGTTTGACGATACCCACGGTCACGCTGGGGGCGAATAGCTCGCGGTACCACCCTCCATGATCGTCATCGACGACGCGGCCAGGGTTTTGATTGGCAAGTACAGACGCCACGCTCTGTTTGACCGCTTCGAAAGCCTGGTAGTAACCGCGCGCCGCGAGCGCGTCGCGGTGATCGCCGTCTTGCGCATTCCCGTCGGGGTTCCAGGTGCCGCTGCGCACACGATCCATCAGTTCGGGGCTGACCCGGTAACCTTCGATCGAGAGCGAATGATAGGCATCGGTGGCATAGACGTCATCGACGTGCTGAAGATAGCCATCGACGTCATTCGGGCGTCCGGGCGCCTCTGGAAAATTCCTAATGGCCGCGCCGCGCATTTCTTGCCACATCAGTCTGATCCGTCCGGCATAGGGTGACGTCTCGCGGCGCGGCAGGGACAACTGCACCCGTGTATCGAATGGGTCGGTTTCGCGAACCGTGTAGCCGGCGGCCTGCATGCCGCGGACAATGTCATCTGCGATGCGCTCGCGGCCGATGTTACGAAAAGCACCGGCGAGGCGGCCAGCAATCGTGCTGTGACCTCCTTCGAGCAGGCGCGTGAGAATTTCAGAGGCATCCGAGAACATCGCCAATGCCGTCCGCGCGTCGGTCGGTTTTTGCGTGAAGAATGCGGGTGAGGCTTCGACGAGCGCCGCCGGCAAGGCGTAGAGACGAAGGCCGTCTGTCTCAACAATATCGCGAGCAACCGGCATGCTGGCTCGCATGTCGAAAATCGAGGTGCCGTGCAAAAGCGTGGTGGGCTTGTTGCCTCCGGCGGGAGATCGCACCAGCAATTGCCCCGGGACCGTACGATTGCCGGCATGGAAGGAGAGGGACGGTTCGGGGGCGATGCACCAGTCTTTGCCGAAGCGATCATTCAAATAGCTGGCGCAAAAATCCCAAAATGAGGCGAACCAGCCTGTCGTCTCGCCCTTACGCTGATGGGGATTGGCCGAGATGTACCAGCCCTTCATGACTTCTTGCAGGAAGCCTCCTTTGAGGAGCCGTTCGCGATGGGTGCGTGAGAGATCGCTGGAGCGGATGGCGACGATCTGCTGATCCTGCAGTTCCTTAAGCACGGCGAGCGACTCGGCCAACTTCTCATGGGGCGGTGCCATCTTGCCTGGTCCTTAGGTTTTTGTGTCGCGCGCTCATTAGGGGTTTGCGCTGCATTCCTATTAGGGTTTTATGACGCGCACTTATTAGGTTATTATGTTGCACCATTGTTAGGGTATTGTGCAATAGGCTATTCAAAGAGCAGGGGGCGCTCTGTTGCCTGCGCCCCCGAACCCGAGTCTCGGTTTGGGCCATGCCGACAGACGGATAGAGCCATCGCTGGCTAAGCCCGCAGCGGCGAAAGCCAGCTTGGAATCGTCAAGGAGCAATCAGGATCTTGATCGGCGACGACGACGAAGATGATCAGGGTGACGAGTATGACAATCATGCCGACGACGTCGGCGCCGACGTTGCCGATGATCATCCTGTCGCTGATGCTGTCTATCGCCACTTCTGAGGTTCGATGATTCGATCTGCGAAGCCGTTCTCGAATCGAAGGAAGGCAACGGCGGCACCGTCCTTCTCCTGTATTTACACGCCACGCTACTACGCCTCGATATACTTGTTGAAGCGATCCAGCATCCGGCTCTTTTAATCATCCCCGACCGGGGACCGCCTGACCAGTTCCCGACAAACAAAATGGGGACCAGATGGCGGTTTCGCACAACAACACAGAAGCGCGTGCGCGCAGTTCGCGCATGCTGCGCACAGCGCTCGGAGCCGCCATCACACGGTTGCTGGACGATCCCGCAATCGTCGAAGTGATGCTGAACCCGGATGGCCGAATCTGGATTGATCAGCTCGCCGAGGGTTTGGCCGATACGGGGGAGGTGCTGTCGGCCGCCGATGGCGAACGCATTGTGCGCTTGGTCGCCCATCACGTCGGGGCGGAGGTACATCCTCGTTCTCCGCGCGTGTCGGCCGAATTACCGGAAACCGGCGAACGTTTCGAAGGGCTGCTGCCGCCAGTCGTTGCAGCACCTGCCTTCGCAATCCGCAAACCTGCCGTCGCTGTCTTCACGTTGGACGACTACGTGGCGGCGGGCATCATGACCGCGAACCAGGCCGTGACTCTGCTTGCCGCTGTCGCAGCCCGTGCAAACATTCTCGTTGCCGGCGGCACTTCCACCGGCAAGACGACGTTGACCAACGCCCTGCTCGCCGAAGTGGCGAAGGGGGCGGATCGTGTCGTCATCATCGAGGACACGCGCGAGCTGCAATGCTCCGCGCCCAACCTTGTCGTCATGCGGACCAAGGATGGTGTCGCTACGCTCGCCGATCTGGTCCGCTCCTCGCTTCGCCTGCGCCCCGACCGTATTCCCATCGGCGAGGTGCGCGGCTCGGAAGCCCTCGACCTTCTGAAGGCATGGGGCACCGGGCACCCCGGTGGCATCGGCACCATTCATGCCGGCTCCGGGATCGGTGCCCTGCGCCGTCTCGAGCAACTTATCCAGGAAGCCGTCGTCACCGTCCCGCGCGCGCTGATTGCGGAAACCATCGACCTCGTCGCTGTTCTATCCGGACGCGGGTCCGCGCGCAGGCTCACCGAACTCACGCGCGTCGAAGGGCTTGGCCCCGACGGCGACTATCGCACCTCCCAAGCCACCCCGAACGACACAGGAGACAATTTATGATCCGCACGTTTTCGCGCAACTACACTTACGCGGCTACTGCCGCCACGACGCTCGCCGTTAGTCTGATGAGCGCCTCGGCCGCCAATGCAGCCGGCTCGTCGATGCCCTGGGAGCAGCCGCTGGAGAGGATCCTTCAGTCGATCGAAGGCCCGGTCTCCAAGATCATTGCCGTCATCATCATCATCGTGACCGGTCTGACGCTTGCCTTTGGCGATACCTCCGGAGGGTTCAGGCGGCTGATCCAGATCGTCTTCGGCCTGTCGATCGCCTTCGCGGCGTCCAGCTTCTTCCTGTCGTTCTTCTCATTCGGTGGCGGAGCACTGATCTGATGGCCTTCGAGCAGCTCGATGCGGTACCGGGGTTCACCGTTCCCGTCCACAGAGCATTGACCGAGCACATCCTGCTCGCAGGCGCGCCGCGTTCAATAGCAATTTTGAACGGCACGCTGGCAGGCGCGGTTGGCCTCGGCCTCCGCCTCTGGCTTGTCGGTCTTCTCCTCTGGGCGCTCGGCCATTTCACGGCGGTGTGGGCAGCAAAACGCGATCCGCTGTTCGTGGAAGTCGGCCGTCGGCATCTGCGCATCCCCGGTCATCTATCGGTTTGAGGCCGCGGCGATGATGAACCTTGCCGAATTCCGCCGCACCGCCAGCCGCCTTGCTGACTACCTGCCTTGGGCTGCGCTCGTCGCGAAAGGAGTAGTGCTCAACAAGGATGGGAGTTTTCAGCGTACCGCAAAGTTTCGCGGACCGGATCTCGATTCCGCGGTAGCCGCCGAACTGGTCGCGGTGGCCTCCCGCATCAACAACGCCTTCCGTCGTCTAGGCTCCGGTTGGAGCATCTTCGTTGAGGCACAGCGGCATGAGGCGGCGACCTATCCCGACAGCCAGTTTCCCGACCCTGCCTCAGGCTTGGTGGATGCCGAGCGCAAAGCCGACTTCGAGGAGGAGGGGATCCACTTCGTGTCGACTTACTTCCTCACGTTCGTCTATCTGCCGCCGGCCGAGGATATCGCTCGCGCGGAGAGGTGGCTTTACGAGGGCCGCGAACATTCGGACGTGGACGCGCACGAAACCCTGCGCGCCTTTGTCGACCGCACGGAGCGCGTGCTTTCTCTGCTCGACGGCTTCATGCCGGAATGTCAGTGGCTCGATGACAGCCAGACGGTGACTTACCTGCATTCGACTGTCTCCACGAAGCGCCATAGGGTGCGCGTTCCGGAGACGCCAATCTATCTCGATGCGCTGCTGGCGGACCAGCCACTGACCGGTGGGCTCGAGCCGCGCCTTGGCGACCAGCATCTACGCGTGCTCACCATCGTTGGGTTCCCGACCGCGACCACGCCAGGTCTGCTCGACGACCTCAACCGGCTCGCCTTTCCCTATCGCTGGGCGACGCGCGCAATCCTGCTCGACAAGACTGACGCTGCGAAGCTGCTGACCAAAATCCGGCGACAGTGGTTTGCCAAACGCAAGTCGATCGCCGCGATCCTGAAGGAGGTCATGACGAACGAGGCGTCCGTGCTTGTGGACACGGACGCCGCGAATAAGGCAGCCGACGCCGACTTGGCATTACAGGAACTCGGCGCTGACGTCTCGGGCATGGCCTATGTCACCGCGACCATCGCGGTCTGGGATGCCGACCCGCGTCTTGCGGATGAGAAACTGCGCCTGGTCGAAAAAGTCATCCAGGGGCGCGACTTCACGGCAATAGTCGAAACCGTCAATGCGGTCGACGCGTGGCTGGGCTCGTTGCCAGGGCATGTCTACGCCAATGTCCGCCAGCCGCCGATCTCGACGCTCAATCTTGCCCACATGATCCCCCTCTCTGCCGTGTGGGCCGGAACGGGACGAGCATTTGGGTAGCCCTCCCTTGCTTTACGGCAAGACCGAAGGCTCGACCCCGTTCCGGTTGTCCCTCCACGTCGGCGACGTCGGCCACACCCTCGTCGTCGGCCCCACTGGCGCGGGCAAGTCGGTGTTGCTCGCGCTGATGGCCTTGCAGTTTCGCCGCTATGCGCGCTCGCAGGTTTTCGCCTTCGACTTCGGCGGCTCGATCCGTGCCGCAGCGCTCGCCATGGGCGGAGACTGGCACGACCTTGGGGGTGGGCTCACCGAAGGCACGGAAGCCTCCGTCTCGCTCCAGCCGCTCGCACGCATACAGGACACCTATGAGCGCGCCTGGGCGGCCGACTGGGTTCTTGCGATCCTTGCGCGCGAAGGCATCCCGGTCACCCCGGATGTCAAGGAGCACATCTGGACCGCACTGACATCGCTCGCCTCGGCACCGGTCGAGGAGCGTACCATCACCGGCCTGAATGTGCTGCTGCAATCGAACGATCTGAAGCAGGCTCTGGGACCTTATTGCATCGGTGGTCCATACGGCCGATTGCTTGACGCAGAAGCCGAGCACATTGGCGTGAAATCCGTGCAGGCATTCGAGATCGAGGGACTCGTTGGGACCGGAGCAGCACCTGCTGTTTTGTCCTACCTGTTTCATCGCATCGATGACCGGCTCGATGGGCGGCCGACATTGCTGATTATCGATGAGGGCTGGCTCGCCCTCGACGACGAAGGTTTTGCCGGCCAGCTGCGCGAATGGCTGAAGACGTTGCGCAAGAAGAACGCCAGCGTGGTCTTTGCCACCCAGTCGCTTTCCGACATCGACAATTCGGGGATCGCACCGGCGATCATCGAGAGCTGCCCGACCCGGCTGCTCTTGCCGAACGAACGCGCAATCGAGCCGCAGATCACAGCAATCTATCGTCGCTTTGGCCTCAACGACCGCCAGATTGAGATCCTGGCGCGCGCGACGCCCAAACGCGATTACTACTGCCAGTCACGGCGCGGCAACCGTCTGTTTGAACTCGGCCTGTCGGAAATCGGTCTCGCGCTCTGCGCAGCATCCTCCAAGACCGATCAGGCTTTGATCGCCAGCATGGTTGCCGAGCACGGTCGCGACGGTTTCCTCGCCGCCTGGCTGCGGGCCCGAAACGCCGGCTGGGCCGCTGACCTTATTCCGCACCTGCCCGCCCCCATCCCACAAGGTGAAAAGGAGACTCAATCATGACTGCCCTTCGCGTCCGCTCGCACGCCTTCGCCCTGGCCGCGGCAATGCTCGCTCCGCCGCTCTTGGTGTCGCCTATAGTGATTGCTCCGGCGCATGCGTTCATCGTGTTTGATCCCTCGAACTATGCGCAGAATGTGCTGACGGCAGCGAGGTCGCTCCAGCAGGTCACCAACCAGATCACCTCGCTTCAGAATGAAGCGCAGATGCTGATCAACCAAGGCCGTAACCTCGCAAGCCTGCCGTTTTCCTCCCTCCAGCAATTGCAGCAGTCGGTACAGCGTACACAGCAACTCCTCGGTGAAGCGCAGAACATCGCCTTCGACGTTCAAGAGGTCGACAAGATCTTTCAGCAGCAATACGGCGCCGTCTCGCTCTCCGCATCCGATCAGCAACTCGTCACGGATGCCCGCTCGCGCTGGCAAAACACGGTTGGCGGCCTCCAGGACGCCATGCGCGTACAGTCCGGCGTCGTCGGCAATATCGAGACCAATCGCTCCCAAATGTCGGCGCTGGTCGGCGCCAGCCAATCCGCGACCGGCGCGCTGCAGGCGACGCAGGCCGGCAACCAGCTTCTCGCACTCCAGGCCCAGCAACTCACCGACCTAACCGCCGTCGTCGCCGCCAACGGTCGTGCCCAGGCGCTGACTGAAGCCGAACGTGCGGCTGCTGCGGAACAGGGTCGCGAGCAGCGCCGCCGCTTCCTCGCCCCCGGCTCCGGTTACCAGGCCGGCAATGCCTCAATGTTCAACCGCTGAGGATCACGACAGTGGATGGCAAGACCCTTGCTCGCATCATCGCCGTCATCTTCGTCGCAATCGCAGTCGCCGCGACAGTTGTCGAGATGACCCGGAAGGAGGACAAGCCGGGCGCAGCAGTGCTCGAGGCGCCGGCGACGTCGCAGAGCCCGCTCCGCGAGGGTCTTCGCCGTTGCCAGGTGCTCGGCGAGGGTGCGTTGCGCGACAGCAGCTGTCTGCGCCTGTGGACCGAGCAGCGCGACCGTTTCCTTGGTTCCAAAGCGCCATTTGTGAGCTCGACTTCACAGCCGGTCACCCTGCCGTCGCCGGATGCGAACTCGCCGAGGGCTCGATAGGCATGGGCAGCACCGGCATTATCGACCAATTCCTCGGCACGTTTACGCGTTACATAGACAGCGGCTTCGGCTTGCTCGGCGGCGAAGTCGCATTCGTCGCCACCACCCTGATCGTCATTGATGTGACGCTCGCGGCCCTCTTCTGGAGTTGGGGCGCCGACGACGACATCCTCGCGCGGCTCGTCAAGAAGACGCTGTTCGTGGGCGTCTTCGCTTACCTGATTTCCAACTGGAACAGTCTTGCCCGGATCGTCTTCGAAAGCTTCTCCGGCCTCGGCCTCAAGGCAAGCGGCACCGGATTCACAGTCCAGGACCTGCTCCGGCCTGGCAAGGTGGCGCAGACCGGGCTCGACGCTGGACGACCGTTACTCGAGGCCATCTCGGGGCTGATGGGCTATGTGTCTTTCTTCGAAAATTTCATTCAGATCGCTTGCCTGCTTTTCGCCTGGGCGCTTGTTCTGCTTGCCTTCTTCATCCTGGCTGTGCAGCTCTTCGTCACGCTGATCGAATTCAAGCTGTCGGCGCTGGCAGGCTTCGTTCTGATCCCGTTCGGCCTCTTCGGCAAGACGGCCTTCATGGCTGAACGCGTGCTCGGCAACGTCATTTCGTCCGGTATCAAGGTGCTTGTTCTTGCCGTCGTGATCGGCATCGGCTCGACGCTCTTCAGCGAATTCACCCAAGGTTTCGGTGGCGAGAATCCTACCATTGATCAAGCCATGGCGATCGTGCTGGCGGCGCTATCGCTGCTCGGTCTCGGCATCTTCGGCCCTGGCATTGCCAATGGTATGGTCTCCGGCGGACCGCAGCTTGGTGCCGGCGCCGCGGTTGGCACGGGCCTCGCCGCTGGCGGCGCGGCGCTCTTCGCCGGCGGCGCTGCGGGCCTTGCAACACGTGGAGGAGCCACCGCCTTCTCAGGAGCGGCTAGGAGCGGCTCATTTCTCGCGGGAGGCGCTTCGACCGCTTATGCCCTCGGGTCGGCCGGCCAGACCGGCGCCGGTGGCGTCGCCTCCGGTCTAGGTGGCGTCGCAGGCGCTGCTATGTCCGGCGCAGCCTCGCCACTCAAGCGTGCTGCGGCGCGTGCCAGTCAATCAATGAAGTCGAGCTTTGCCTCCGGCGTCAGTTCCGCCGTCGAAGCGACCGGTGGTTCATCGACACTAGGGACTGTGGGAGAGGCGGGCGAGCCTGCCAACGATCCATCGTTTGGTCGCGCTGGCCAAGCCAGCGGCGCAGCACAAGGCCCGCCTGCCTGGGCCAAACGCATGCAGCGATCCCAGCGCCTTTCCCACAGCGTCCAGACCACTGCCCATGCCGTGCGCTCCGGCGAGGCCCACGGCAGCGGAACCTCCATTTCTCTTTCTGAAGGCAAGTGATCCATGAACATCTTCAGACGACCTGCCGTTCACTACGGCAAGACACCTCAACCGGAGACGCCTTACCAGAAGGCAGCGCAGGTTTGGGACGAGCGCATCGGTTCGGCCCGCGTGCAGGCGAGGAACTGGCGCATCATGGCCTTCGGATCGCTGATCCTGTCGGCTGGCCTTGTCGGCTCCCTCGTCTGGCAGTCGAGCCGAGGCACGGTCGTGCCATGGGTCGTGCAAGTCGATACTCTCGGGCAGGCGCAGACGGTCGCGCCTGCGACCACCGACTACAAGCCGACCGATCCGCAAATAGCATGGCATCTCGCCCGCTTCGTCGAACAGGTCCGATCAATCCCGGCCGATCCGATCATCGTGCGCCAGAACTGGCTACGCGCCTATGAATGGACGACCGACCAAGGTGCTGCGGCGCTCAACGACTATGCCCGCGCCAACGAACCCTTCGCCAAGATCGGCAAGCAGCAGGTCGCGGTCGAAGTGTCCTCGGTCATCCGCGCTTCTGCGGCTTCCTTCCGCGTCGCCTGGACCGAGCGTCATTACGAAAACAGCCAGCTCTCCACCACCGAGCACTGGACCGCCATCCTGACAATCGTGGTCCAGCCGCCAAACGACGCCGAACGGCTTCGGGCAAATCCGCTCGGCATCTACGTCAACGCCATCAACTGGTCGCGGGAGATGACCCAATGAAGCTGGCATTGCGTGTTTTGACCACTCCTGCCTTTCATGGATACGCATGCGCAGCGGTCTTGGTTTCGGGGGCCATGCTCGGAGGCTGTGCCACGTCTCAGAAGCCGCCGCAGATTGCCTACGATGCCTTCGTGCCGCCTTTGCCAACGGTCCCGGCTGTCGCGACTTATGAGAAGCCGAAACCGTTGCATGTCCCGCCGAGCTGGTCCCCGACGCGTGGCGGTGCCGCCGGCAATACGCCGACGGCGCGTGTCGAGAACGCCAACGCGGCCGCTCGCGTCCAGCCGCGGCGCGAGGGCTATTATAACGCCATCCAGATATATCCTTGGAGCGAAGGGGCGCTCTACCAGGTCTATGCCGCGCCAGGGCAGATAACAGATATCGCGCTCGAGCCGGGTGAGAGCCTTACTGGCACCGGCCCCATCGCCGCGGGCGATACCGCGCGCTGGATCATCGGCGACACCGAAAGTGGGTCAGGAGTTACACGGCGCGTCCATGTGTTGGTCAAGCCCTCACGCGCGGACATCTCCACCAATCTCGTCATCACCACCGATCGACGCAGCTATATGATCGAGCTGCGTGCGGATCAGAAGCCTTACATGCCAGCCGTGGCATGGGCTTATCCGGCTCAGCGCACCGGCAAGGAACAGGTCGTTCCGTCAAGGCCAATCATCCCGGATGTTGCCGCGCGCAACTACCGCTATGGCCTCGGAGGGGACGCTCCGCCATGGAAGCCCGTCGCCGTCTACGACGACGGCAGGCGCGTCTATGTCGAGTTTCCGCGTGGCATCGTGCAGGGCGAGATGCCACCGATCTTCGTCATCGGCCCGCACGGCGAACCCCAGATCGTCAACAGCCGCGTCTACGCAAACATCCTGATCGTCGACCGCCTCTTCGGCGCAGCCGAACTTCGTATTGGCGGCGGTAAGCGGCAACAGACGGTCAGGATCGTGCGTAGTGATGGGGCGGCAACCGGTCGACTGCCGTGGATGCCACGCTTCGGCACAGCATCGAAAGTTCCCAACCCACCAAGGCAGAGGGGAGGGCAGGGGTCATGAACGAGAACGAAATCGCCGCTCAGTCGATGCGGCTTCGCGCCGAGCCGCCGCGTGTCACCCGCCTGTCGCGCAAGGTGCTCGCTGGCATCGGTTTCGTTGCGTCGCTCTGCATTGGCGGTTCCCTGATATACGCGCTTCAGACCCGCAATACCGGCTCGCATGGCGAGGAACTCTATTCGACCTCCAATGGCCAGCCCGCCGATGGACTGGCGAGCCTGCCGCGCGATTATACCGGCCCGATCCTTGGGCCGCCGCTGCCCGGCGATCTCGGGCGGCCGATACTCGACGCCCAGAACAAAGGGCAGCCCGTGGTGCCGCCAACCATCGCGACCCCCACGGTCGACGAGGCCGAACAACGCCGTCTGGCTGAACAGGAGGCTGCACGAACGTCGCGCGTCTTTTTCCAGACAGGGGCGGGCGCATCAACGACGACAGAAGCGCCTGGCAACAGCGACACGTCGGACCTTGCTGGTTCCGGCATCACCGGTCAGACAGCGCAGGATCGTCAGCTAGCCTTTCTGAATGCCGCCGCCGATCGTCGGACGGTGGCGCCGGATCGTCTCACGCCCCCGGCATCGCCGTACGTACTTCAGGCCGGAGCTGTCATCCCTGCCGCGCTCATCACCGGTATCCGTTCGGATCTACCCGGCCAGATCACCGCCCAGGTAACGGAGAATGTCTACGACAGCCCGACGGGTCGGGCGCTCCTGATCCCGCAAGGTACCCGCGTCATCGGTCAATACGACAACGGGGTCGGTTTTGGGCAGCGCCGCGTGCTGCTCGTCTGGAGCAGGCTGATCTTCCCCAATGGGCATTCGATCGTTCTGGAGCGCCAGCCAGGCGCGGACGCTCAGGGCTATGCCGGCGTTGAGGATGGTGTGGACTACCACTGGGGCGAACTCTTCAAGGCGGCGGCGCTCTCGACGATACTCAGCATTGGGGCCGAGGCAGGCTCGTCTGGTCAGGAGAGCGACATCGTGCGGTCGCTGCGAAGCGGCGCTTCCGACAGCGTCAGCCAGGTCGGTCAACAGATCGTCCAACGCCAGCTCGAAATAGCGCCGACGCTGACGATACGGCCGGGTTTCCCCGTGCGCGTTCTCGTCACGCGCGATCTCATGCTCGAACCCTATGGAGGATGAAATGGCCAAACTGAAACTCGGTCCGATTGCCGACGACAAGCCTGTCAAAGTCACCGTGGAACTGCCGGCATCGCTGCATCGCGACCTTACCAGATATGCCGAGATCCTTGGACGCGAAGCCGGGCAGGCGTCTACCGATTCCGCGCGATTGATCGTGCCCATGCTTGAACGCTTCATCGCAACCGATCGCGGCTTTGCTAAAGCCAAGCATGAGCGAAGGGCTTAGCGTCGGGCCGCTAAAGCGGGCCGATCCATGTCTCTCGTTGTATGGTTTGCCGGAAGACAGTTTGCGAAGGCGGACATGATTGCTTCGAGAGCGACCTCCAAGGTGCCGGAAAACGCCCTGCCTCTCTGCCAAATGGCCACGTAGTGATAAAGCGCAGATGGTTCTACTGGTTTTGCTTCCAGTTGGAACGCCGAATATTCGCGCGCAATGAGCTCGTTGGTGATGGAGACACCAAGGCCGGCGGAGACGAACCCTACCTCGTAACCGTTGGAGTCATATTCCACCAGTATGTCCGGCTCAAATCCGGCAAAGCGTAGCGCGTTGAAGTTCATCTGATGCGACGCGAATTCGGGATCAATATCGACGATCGTTTCGCCCGCCAGGTCATTTGCCTCGATTCGCGCCAGTTTTGAAAAACGGTGTCCTGGATGAAAGATGCATACGTTGCGCGCTGAGCCGAGTGGCGCCCACTCAAACAGGCGCGGGTCCAACGGCAGCCGTGAGATGCCAAGATCCGCCCGTCCGGACAGGATGTGCTCGCCCACCTGGTGATAGTTTCCCGAAATCGATCGGACACTCGAACCGGTTTTCGAACGGATAGTCGCCACGGCCTTCGGCAAGGTGACGAACCCGAAGACCGGAGGTGCGGCAATCGCGATCTGCTGACGCTCCTCGTTCTTCATCGCGAAAATCGAGGCTTCCAGTCGATCCAGTGACGTCAGAGCCAGTTCGACGTTGCGCAGGAGTTCCCAGGCTTCTCGCGACGGAACGATGCGGTTGGTCGACCTCGCAAAGAGTGGGATGCCTAGTGCGGTTTCAAGTTGCTTCACCTGCTGACTTACTGCGGGTTGGCTTATCCCCAGTGCGGCAGCTGCTCGCCTCGTCGATCCGGCCCGCAGCACCTCTCGAAAGATCTGCAATTGTCGGAGCTTCAGGCCGCTCTGCAGCAACTCCATCCTTTTGCGATCCTCTTTTGAAGGCGCCTCTCATCAACTCCGAATTGTCAGGCGGGCAGATGGTGGCGGGGACCTCTTGTTTGTAACGGCCTTTGATACAAAGTGTGCGCAATCTCTGAGTGGATGCCTTTTCGGACCTGGTGCCGAGACGATGCACGTCTTCCTCAGAACAGCCGTTTACATATTTTAAATCCGGCTCACTGGCCTTTCCGGCCCCATCTTGCGGCGGCTGACGCCGACCGCGAAGAGAAGCATGAACCCGAGCGGAGCTCTTCCTGTCCAAACCAACCACGGAATCTGGGCTTTCCGAATGTCGTTTGTCGAGAATACTCCGTGGTGAAATACTCTTCAAGGCGCTGCTCTCGGATTTATGGAAATCCGGGAGGTATTCGCGCGAAACCTGAGAGCTTTGCGGCAGGCCAAAGGCCTGTCACAGGAGGAGCTTGCGCATCAGGCAGGGATCGATCGCACCTACATCAGTTCGTTGGAACGCAACGTGTATAACGCCAGCATCGATGTCGTTGACCGGCTGGCCGAAGTGCTGGGCGTGGACGCCGCAGAATTGCTGAAACGGCCCTCAGATGATCTGCAGGGATCGAAGTCTGAACTTGACGAATAGAGAATTTGATAGACTCAGAGTATGTAAGTCGCGATCTTCCAGCGCATGGATATGCGCAAATTGGTCGGCCGAAACTTCGCCCGCCTGCGTCGAGAGAAGGGTCTGACCCAGGAAGAAGTCGAGGCGCGTTCCGGCTTCAGCCAGCAGTATCTCAGCGGCCTGGAACGTGGGTGGAGGAACCCGACCGTGATCACGCTTTATGAACTGGCTCAGGCCCTCGGCGTCGGCCACGTCGAATTGGTCAGGCCTGACGATGATTTCTGATTGAAACCGTGGCGAGGATCACGTTCCCCTTCTTGATCGAACGTGGCCAAAATCAGCCGGTCAGCGGAACTCTTGTCGCAACAAGGCCTCGATTCCACCAGACCCAGTCTTTCCGAATGCTGAGGAAGGGGGCGTGTATAATCACCCGTTATAGCTAAAATATTGAAAATTATAGATTGAACTGATCGACAACGTCGATAGGCTAAGGAGAATTCTGCAAAATATAATGCAGTTTGTCCTTAGTTGACTTCGCAGGCTTCGTTAATAAGCCGAAGGCATGCGCTAAAGACGTAGCGTGAATTGCGAAGTCCCAAATCGATGGAAGAGTGCCATGGGCGGTTTTACTGCTCAGTTTGCTGCCGCCTTCATGGTTACTGTGAGCCTTGGTCTCGTTAGCGGGTCCCTCGGTACGGTGATTGGGCTCTTGTTGGCCATGTCGAAGAGCTCTCCCGCTTCCCGTTTCAAAGCTGCGGTGACGGGCTACACGACAGTCGTTCGCGGTGTTCCAGAACTCCTCATCATCCTGCTCATCTACTTCGGGGGCACCATCTTCGCCAGCAAGGTCGCCGGCAGGTATGTGGAAGTGAATGCTTTTACCGCTGGGGTCATCGCGCTCACGGTGGTCTTCAGCGGTTATGCCACTGAAGTTTTCCGTGGGGCGATTGCGGCCGTCCCAGCGGGACAGACCGAGGCCGCGAAGTCGCTTGGGTTGAACGCCTGGCAGCGGTGGGCATTTGTCATTGGGCCGCAGATGCTGCGGCTGGCATTGCCCGCCTATGGCAATCTTTGGATATCGCTATTCAAGGATACCGCGCTGGTTTCGATCGTCGGCTTGACCGACATCATGCGCGTCGCCTTTGTCGGCGCCGGATCGTTGCGCGCGCCCTTGACCTTCTATCTTGCGGCGTCAGCCCTCTACCTGTCGCTAACGACGATCACCCTGCTGTCGATCCGGCTGGCGGAGCGGCGCTATCCAGCTCTCGGTCGATAGAGGGGCGCCGCGATGAACCTTAGCTTGATGTTCGAAGCTATGATGGTCCTGCCGTCCGGCATTGGCCTCACCTTGACCCTGACGGTTCTGTCGCTGACGGCGGGATTTCTGTTGTCGGTTCCGCTGGCCTTCGTCCGCGCGTTTGGCCGCCCCAGCCTGTCGCTAGCGGTGCTGGCCTACACCTATGTCATTCGCGGAACGCCCATGCTCGTACAACTCTTCCTGCTCTATTACGGTCTGGGCCAGATCGAAGCAGTGAGAGCCAGTGCCTTTTGGGTAGTCTTGCGAGATCCATTCTGGTGCGCCTTGTTTGCTTTTTCGCTGAACAGTGCAGCGCACACGACCGAAATCCTATGCCGTGGTCTCCAGTCCGTGCCGAAGGGTGTTGTCGAGGCTGCCGTAGCGCTGGGCCTGAAACGCCTCCAGATCGCCCGCCTTGTAATCTTCCCGATCGCTTTCAGGATATCGCTGCCGGCGTACGGGAACGAGGTGGTGGGGATGATCAAGGGCTCATCTCTGGCGAGCACCGTAACGCTGCTCGAGATAACCGGCATGGCTCGACAGCTTGTGTCGTCCACGTTCGCACCTTACGAGATCTTTATTGTTGCGGGAGCGATCTATCTAGCGCTGACGACGCTCGCTGTGAAGGCGACCCAGTTCCTCGAACGGCGGCTTTCGACAGACGATCATCCAAAGCGACGAGGCAAGGTGCGGTTCCGCCTGGCCTTGCCTAACCACGAGATCACGACACCCGTGCCGTGACGCCGCAGCCTACAGCTGCCTTCCCACCGATCCCAAATCAAAAGAGGTGCCTTATGCGCATTCGCTTAGCTATTGCCGTTTCTATCGCTTGCTTGATTGCGGCATTCCCGGCCCGGGCCGAGGCCGAGCGAACGATTTCGATTGCCACCGAGGGCGCGTCGCCGCCCTGGGACGGGACCGATGCGAATGGCAATCTTTATGGTTTCGATGTCGATGTCGGTCTCGAGCTGTGTAATCGCATGAAGATCAAATGCAGCTTCGTCGCACAGGATTGGGATGGGATCATTCCGGCGCTGCTCGTCGGCAAGTACGACGTCATAATGTCCGGCATGGCGATTACCGAGAAGCGTAAGCAACAGATCGCATTCTCCACTCCCTACGCCAGCGGCTTCAACCAATTCGTCGTACGCAAGCAGCTTGGGCTCGATGCCGGCGACACTAAGGAACAAGTCAACCTCTCGACCGTCGGAGCCAAGGAGAAGGCAACTATTGAGCGTGTCAGATCGACCCTCAGCGGTAAAGCCATTGGTGTCCTTCGTTCATCGAACTCGGAGGCTGTGGTGAAGCAACTCCTCGGAGATGTCGTCACTATTCGCAGCTATGACAGCCTCGACAACCTTAAGCTCGATCTTGTGGCTGGGCGCGTAGACGGCGGGCTCGCCGATTATTTCACATGGCGCGACTTCCTGGAGACGCCTGATGGCTCCAGTGCAGTGTTCTTCGGTCCGGAACTGAAGGGCGGCCTTTGGGGACCGGGCGTAGGCGCGGGCATGCGCAAGGACGATACCGAGTTGGTCAACAAGTTCAACGCGGCGATCGAGGCAGCAACCAAGGACGGAACCATCAAGGCGCTCAGCCTGAAGTGGTTCAAGGCGGATATCGCCCCAGCCTTATCGAAATAGCCGAGGAAGCGGATTCGACTTCGATCTGGCGCCTGGCGCGTGCCGACGCCACACCCTTCACATCCAAAGAGTGCGTTCGATGAAAGACCCTTTTTGCGCGGTCGTGACCGGCCAATCGCTGATCACGCATGACATCCGTAATGTCAAACTCGAGCGGTTCGCTGAGGTTGAACGCTTTCTCCAACAAGGTGACGTTGTCTTTACGAACTTTGAGTCGACGATTCTCGGCCAACACGGCGGCTGGCCGACCAAGGGCAAATACTTCGGTTACTCCAGGCCCGAGGTGCTGGATGCGTTGCAAGACATTGGCTTCAACGCGCTTGCCTTGGCGAACAACCACGCTTTCGACCTCGGCCCTTGCGGCATCCAGTCCACCCTGGAGGAGGTAGAGGCGCGGGGCTTCCTGCATGCCGGGATCGGGATTGACGAAACCCATGCCGCGAAACTCGGCCGGCGCCAACTGGGCTATCGCCAGGTCTCTCTGCTTGCAGTCGATGCAGGCCCCGGTCCGGCCAACATGTATGCCGCGAACCGAACCGCTTCACGACCTGCTCGCCCTGGCGTCAACCGCCTGACCACCGCCCGGAAGATTGGGGTGCCTGACGGGCATTTCCGGAGACTCGCAAGGCTGGGCGGCCACTTGCAAAGCTCGCACTTCGAGCTGACCAACTATGCGCAACCGGACGATCCGCCGGAAGTGGCGGGCGGCACGGAGATCAATTTCTACGGGACCGTATTTTCCCAGGCAGCCGACTTCGGTCGCCTGATCGAGATAGATCCGCAAAGCGCGGAAATTCATCTGTCCGCTATCCGGCAGGCGGCCTCGCAAGGCGACTTCGTCATTGCTTACCTGCACCATCACCATTGGGAACCAGGTTGGCAGGACGTGCCGCGCTGGGTACAGGCCTTTGCCCGGATGTGCGTCGACGCCGGCGCTGACCTCTTCGTCAGTCATGGCGCACCCGTGCTTCAGGCAGTGGAAATCTATAATGGCTCGCCGATCTTTTACGGTCTCGGCAATTTCCTCTTCCACGTGCATCCCGACGAGAACGAATGGGATCCGCCGGAAGTCTGGCAAAGCATTGTCGCCGCCTGCCGCTATAACGCAAGCGGATGCCTCGAAGGTATAGACCTTCTGCCCGTCGTGATCGGCGGGGAAGATCAGCCTCTAGGATCCGGGACAGGCAGATTGGTTCCAGTCACCGCCATCGGCAATGTAGCGCGAAATATTCTCGACGGTTTCGCAATCCGCTCTCGGACCTTTGGCACCGCGATCGCAATTTCCGGATACTCGGGCACCATCGTTGTGCCGCCTGCGCGCAAACTCCGCTGACGATCGACACAAAAAACCAGGTCCGCCTGCCACGGAAACTCTATCCGAGAATAACCTCTTGGAGCATCGAAAGCATTGTTGAAACCCAATCGCTCAAGCCCTTTCCCGTCAGCGCAAAAGCCCAAGGTCGGGCGCGACCCTCACCCCGCCGATCTTCATGTCGGCAGGCAGATCGCGACGGTTCGCGTGCAGTCGGACGTATCGCAGGCGCAGCTTGCCCGATCGATAGGTATCAGCTGTCAACAGCTCCAGAAATACGAGAATGCAAGGAATCGCGTGAGTGCGTCCATGATCTACGAGATTGGCAAGTCGCTGGGCGTCCCCGTCAGCCGCTTTTTCGAAGGCCTCCCGGAGAATGGTGAGAGTAGCCGTGAGGTTTCACATCTGCCGGTCGATGAGTGCATTGACTTCATTGCCAGCGCAGAAGGTCGGCACCTAATCGAGCGTCTTATTCGACTGCCTCGGCGGGTGAGAGCCCGCGTGTCCACCCTGATCGTCGCAATCGGGGAAGAATTGAGCGTCCTCTATGCGATGAGCAACGAGAGGGCGAACTGACGCCGGCTGAACGCTAGATGCTTGACGATCGGCCTGGGACACGGGTTCGAACACACCAGCCTCTGTCCGTTTTGCGCCTCATCGCTGTAGAACCCAGTCCTGCCAACCGCTGAAAGCGGACACTAGCGGCAACCACGCTGAAGGTCGCAGTTGCGCCTCATGTCAGCCGAAGAGGCAGGCAGTTGCTCGAACCCGGCAGCCAGTAGAACCCAGTCCTGCCAACCGCTGAAAGCGGACACTAGCGGCAACCACGCTGAAGGTCGCAGTTGCGCCTCATGTCAGCCGAAGAGGCAGGCAGTTGCTCGAACCCGGCAGCCACGGCCTTTGCCGCAACCAATGCCAGCGCAACCGAACTGAACGCGGTTCGCGAAGCGCACCAGACCGCATGCGACGCCATCGAGATGCCGGATTTCGAGCATTGGGACGTCGAGTTCCATCACCGGGTGTTCGCGTGCTGCCGCAACGACTTCCTTAAAGAGATCCACAATCTCATGCGCGCCATTCGCAACCAGTCACCCTGGTTCGAGATGAAGAAGCGCTCGTTCTCAGAGGAACGCCGCCAGGCGTATTGCGACGAGCACTAAGTGATCCTGGATTGCCTGGTTCGCCGTGATCCGGAAGGTGCGAAGAATGCGATGCTGGCGCATCTGAGAACCGTTGAGCACAATCTCCTAGGGCGGCAGGTCCGCGCATCGCCGCAGAGCTGCAACAGAGGCCGCTAGCCCGCACGCGGACGCCGCTCGACTCGCGCTGGTAGCAAGGCGGCTGGACGACCGCCCCCGGCCCCTCCGGGGTTCATCGGCAGGCGGGAGCGGTGCCGATTGTGGGGCCCCCTATCAGGCAACGGCCGCAAACTTCGCGTAATCCTGCGCCTAGCCCCATTACCGAAGCTGCGCCTTACCTTCCGATTTGCGACGCTGCCGACATCATCGCCTCAGAGTTCGGGTGGGCGCCCAAGCCGCCATCGAAAACCTCGGAGAACGTCCAGCGAACGACGCCGTTGCGGTCGAGCAGGAACTGGCCCATGAGCTGGCCCACGCCGGTGGCCATCATTTGCTGGTCCGCTTCAGTGATATCGTAATTGTCTTTTTTGTTCAGATATTCGAGCGCCGCAAACGGGTCCATCGGCTCAGGCATTTCGCCCGGCACGTTGACCCGCATCGACTTCACATCGCTCATCGAAACCTTTTGCGGCCATGCGCTCTCGTCTTCGGTGATCTGCATATTCGGCAATCCAAAGGCGCGGTGTGAAGTCCGCTCCGGATCAGATGCCGCGAGCAGGCCGAGCATCGGATGGTACCGCAGATACAGGCGCGCCCGCTCGATGGGCGTGTTGACCACTGTCAGGCTTTCGATGCCCTTCTCGTTGAGGGCTGGGG
>NZ_JHQR01000103.1 GCF_014843825.1 Mesorhizobium silamurunense | reverse complement strand
ACCGGATTAGATCAGAGGGGCAAGGTCAGTGGCCACCCGATTCGTTAATGATTTGGGGGTTGTCACGGTAACTTCTTGTGAGGAGGCGCTGGGGTCGACGCCGGTTCATGCACATCAGCTACAAACGTCACCGCTTTCGCCGCCCATGCGGTGTGGCTTTATTACCGGTTCCCTTTGAGCCTGCGCCGGGTCGAGGAGAGCTTCCGGAGTGCTGGATCGTCGTCTCCTATAAAGCGATCGCCGGTGGGGGAAGAAGTTCGGCCCCGAGTTTACGTTCGACCAACTGCGCAGGAAGCGGCCGAGCCCCAATGATGTTTGGCAGCTCGATCAGGACGGATATGTTCTCGAGGCCGCGCCTGCTCACCAGGCTGCTGAAGAAACAGGGCCTGGCGCCAAAGCGCATCATCACCGACAAGCTGCGTTCCTATGGAGCGGCGAAACGGCAGGTCATGCCGGATGTCGAGCACCGCGCGCAGAGGGGCCTCAACAACAGGGCCGAGAGTTCCCACGTGCCGCTGCGAAAGCGGGAGCGGACGATGCAGGGCTTCCGTTCGCCGGGAGGCTGGCAGCGCTTCGCTCGATCTTCTCAACCTTCCGTAGTCTCTTCGTCCCAGCCCGCTCAAAACGCTCCGCATTCCAGATCCATCTCCATCACCTGGAAAGCGGTGATCCCAGCCCTCGCCTGATATGGCCGTCGGCGGTCCCTTCACGTCCAAACGCGACAGTGTCGATTATCGTCTTTCGCCAGATCGCCGACGAATCGCTCCACCTCAGCTCGTGACATAGTTCCTGGCTCGGCACGCTACGCCTGCAGCTCTTCAGCCAAAATCTTCAGTTGCTCCGGGCAATTCAGTACTTCCGGGCCAGTTGCCATCGTCATCTCCTTTTGGTTCGGGGCAAAACCGTCACAACGGCTTCCCAAAGTGATGTGCAAGTGACGTGCCATCCTGAGGATGTAACTGCGCGCTGCTACTCAAGTTGGGCCGGCGCACCTTCGCGTCGCGCTCTTCCTTCCTTTTTGCTTGAGGCTGCGCACGAAATGCAAAACGTTTGGCCTATGGTGCGTCTGTTCGATAGTCGACAGTTTGGCTCAATAGCGACAGTATTGTTTGCATGGATCGAGACACCATGTGGTCGGCACCGGTCGGTCGCCATCAGTACGACAAGCGAAATCACGGAGTGGCCCCGGCGCGCGCGTGCTGCCGCCAAGCCGCTTCGACGAGCATGCCGCGGGTATGTTCACGGCCCTGTTTAACCATGACCGTTCTCAAAATCCGAACTTTTTTTTCGCCCAGCGAATAGCATGTTACACGCCATTCTGGTTTTGCGCTCCGTTAGTTTGAAGCCTTTCGTCGACCGCGCTGTTCTACACTCACATTCCACTACAAAATTTGTCGATAACGGAGAAAGGCAGCCAGATAGATCGGTCCGACTGACTGGATGCGGCACAGAGCCTGTCGGCCCTCTGTCCGCAAGGACTATCACATAGGAGGGATCACACCCCCGCCACTGCACCTGCAACCGCATCTGCCGTGCTGAAATCGTCGTCGCGCCGCACGACGATTGAGGTTATCACTAGATAGTGGTCGGACAGATACTTGTCATGCGCCAGGGGGCCGGTTCATCGGCTAACGCCTCATCATGACGTCACCTCGGAGGACGAGAAAAGATTGTTGTGGCATGGGTACGAGCTACCTCGGTCGTTTGTTCGATCGAAAGCACTGTGTGTGGAGGAAGCTCTCCATCATGCAGTGCCAGGAGATGAGGGCCGACTTCCTTATCCGCGGCCGTGAGCCGATGCTTGAGGCGAAGAAAGTCCATCCAGGTTGGCGTGAGGAATGTCTGTGTGCAAAGTGAAGGCGTTTGAAGATTTCGCTGGAGCGTCCAATTCGTGCACCGGCACGGCTCTGAACGTGGCGCCTTGCCCGCATATAGCCCAAAAAGGTCTCGAGGTTACTCTGATATGGAGTAATCAACCTTTACAGCGATAGGGTCGCTCCGGGGCTTCCGTTCAAGTGCCAGTTCGGGAGCGCGAAAATTTCGCGGCCTGTCAGCGGCGGCCGAAGGCCAAGACCTCGGCTGTGTAGGTCTCCACCACCAGGCTGAAGGGCTGGTTCGCTCCGGTATAGAGGATGGCCCGGTGCCGCAGCACCTCGTGGGGAATGGCCAGCGCTCCTTTCCCCGCCGCCGGCAGCGGCGCGTCCATCTCCCACCCCTTGGGCAACGGCGACCACAGCAGCTCGGCGCTAATGGTCTGGCGGCGGAAGTGCAGAGGCTGGACCACCTTCCCGAAGGGCTGGTCGCTGGTGTCGAGCACCTGGTTCATCTGGGGTGTGAGTCGTGACGGGACGTACCAGTTATCGGCCTCGGAGAGCACGAGCTCGCCACAGGCGAGCTGCACGCGGCGGTAGTGCACGGGTTCGCCAGCGCTGATCCCCAATGCCTGGCGGGCATTATCCGGCAGCAGTTTGTCGTCGCCCTTCACGCGATGGGCGACAATCTTCGCCTCCGGCGCCAGCCCGTGCTCACCACACCACCGTTCCAGCGTAAGCGTGGCGCTGGGGTGGCTGAGCAGGTCGGCGTTGAGCGTTTCCAGCAGGGCGAGGGCCTGGGTGCGGGAGGCGGTGTCGTTGGTGAAGAGGGTGCGGGCCTCGGAGGGTGACGAGACGATCACCATCATGGCGAGGGAGGCTACTGCGATGAAATTTCGAGTACCCATGGTGCGACATCCTTTGCGTTGCGTTACGAGCGGCGTTTGCAGGAACGCACCCTGTACGCGATTGAAAACATGGCGGCGCAGACACAACCACGAAACGCACCCTGTGCGCGACCGCAGGCTGCGCACTGGAGAACGAATTTCGGTTGCCGAAATTAGACCGCGACCTTCTTGCGGGTCCGCTTCGCCGGCAGTGGCGTTTCCGGCTCCTTCGGCTTGCGGCCGAGCCCCATCGTCTTGGCCAAGGCCGAGCGCGCCGCGGCGTAATTCGGCGCGACCATGGGATAATCCGCCGGCAGGCCCCATTTGGCGCGATATTCATTCGGCGTGAGCCCGTAATGGGTGGACAGATGGCGTTTTAGCGATTTGAATTTCTTCCCGTCCTCAAGGGAGATGATGTAATCCGGTGTCACCGACTTCTTGATCGGGACTGCAGGCTGAAGGACCACCCGCTCTTCTGCCGAGACGCTTCCGGCCGTGCCTTTCAGAGCCGCATGCACCTGGCCGATCAGAGCAGGGAGATCCCCCACCGGAACCGGATTGTTGGAGACATAGGCTGAGACAACATCGGCGGTGAGCTCGATAAGGGTGTCGATGTTTTTGTCGGCTTCTTCTGTCATGAAACTCTCCGAGCGGCTTGAAACATGGTCGGCGAAGCATCGCTTCATAGTGGGGGTTGCCGCTGAACGCAAATACAGCCTTAGCAGGGCTGTCGCGATGCTCGTCGAGCACTGAGATCTATGCGACGTATCATGCCCTCGTGCACGTTCATCCGCTCGCTTTTGGCTATCCCCCGACCAAGTCGAGTTCAGCTGTGCTTCCCAATCCCCTGCTTGTGAATTTTCCACGAAGAGCCGAAGATATTTTCGCGCCATCGAAAGCGCAACTATCGCGATGTCGATTTTGGCAATTCGGTACCCAAGCAGCTCGACACCTGCATTTTTCGATATAGGGTGCAGCCAGCTGCTAAGCGCGTTTCGGCCATAAGCTTGGGCCGAACTTCGTCGATCTTCTTAATGCGAAATTGATGGCCGAGCAGTCCCCCGGAAATCGATGTCCAGCCGTACGGTCTTGAGCTTTTTGCAATTCATCCCTAACCTGGAGTTGCATCGCCAAAAGGAGCGCTTATCTCTTCGAGCGGGCGCTTGCGACCATAATCGGAATGTCGTCTTAAGGACGATGTTCCCCTCGGCTCGGGTAGCCCGTCGAAGCGAAATCTTCCACCGGCCGCGCCGACATCGCTATCCAGTATCGTGGCGCCGGGATCATCCCCGCGACCGACCTCGACTACCCCTTGCGTCTATGTTGAACGTAAACTATGTTATGTTCAACGCAGGAGGCTGGCATGGGCGCTCAAATCCATACTACAACAGACAGCGAAGCAACGGTCGCACTGACCCGCAACAAGCTCGTCCTCGAACAAGCGAGGGCCGTTGGTCTCCTTGGCTCCGCTAAGAATACGCGTCTGTCGGGGCGCGTACCGTCAGAGCTGATCGACGCGGCCAAGAAGCGTGCCCACGTCACGTCGGACACCGAGTTGTTGGAACTTGCTCTGTCGCGGCTGGCGCTGGAGGATGACTTCGGGGCTGGCCTCGTCAAGCGCAAAGGCAGCATTCCCTCGGATATCGATCTTGGGATTTGATCTCGCCGATACCCTTCGATCATTCAAACCGCAGAAACGCCTGGGGACACTCGTGCGCCGGGCCGATGACGATCTGCCATGGGTCGACGACGAGCCTATTATTGGCGGTCCATTGTTTTTGGATACGACCGTGTATCTGGATGTCCTCCAAGGCCGATCACCGGCAGAGGTGGATAGGCTTCTGACGTATAGGCTATGTCATCATTCGGCTGTGTGCCTTTCCGAGCTGACATACGCATTCGGCCGATTGGATCCAAAGCACACGTCAACGAAGATCGCACTGGAAACGATCCGGGCGACGGTCGCGGATATACCCGAGCACCGACTTCACGCTCCCGACACTGCCATCTGGGGGCAATCCGGCATCCTCGCCGGCCTGCTTTTCCGACTGAGCAATTTGCCAAAAGGCGAAGGTCACGAACGCAAGTTCGTCAACGACGCTCTGGTTTGCCTGCAGGCGCGGCAGCTGGGTGCGAGTGTGCTCACGGGAAACATTCGGGACTTCGACTTTCTTTCCCAACTTGTACCGACGGGACGAATTGTCCTGTATCGAACACTAGAAGCCTCGTGATTCGCATGAGTTCCGGCGGTCTCAGAGTACCGTGTGATCTTCCGCCAAAATTCGGACCAGCTCCTAAACTGCGGGTAAACCTTTTGCCGCATCAATGGCCGCTGAGTATGAAAGCCTCGACTGCGACGCTGGCGTTTTGCTGAGTCTGACGGTTTAACTAGAAGCCATTCTGCATATCTATTGCGAGGATATGGGAGCGCAAATGTCTGGAAAATTATTCTTTATCGAGGGTCCGGACGGAGTTGGCAAAACGACGACGATCGATCTCTAGAAGGACGCCTTAGTGCAACGATCTGGCCGCTTTGAATTCTTGAGCTTTCCGGGGAAAGCTGAAGGCACCCTGGCGCAGTCGTTTATTGTATTCACCACGACCCGGCGGCATTTAAAATAGCGAGGGCTGCTCGCTGGGCCGTGACTCTAACAATGAACCGGGCTCGATGTTCACGCTCTGTGCTTCGAAAGTCGCATAAAGGCCAGTGCGGAACCCACTAAGCAGCAAGAGGAGAAGGGCATCGCCCCATGAAAAAGCGCCGGCTTGGCGGAATTTGCCGTGTCGCAGCGCAACATCCTGAAAAGCGAGGCCTCGACCCGGGAGCGTCCCTCACAGCTTTTAGGTGCGGAGGACGCCTTTTTTAGTCAAATTCATTTCTTCGGATTTGTCCCCCGAAACGCCTTAGTAACTAACGCCGAGGGGCTATTGGGTTCCGGAAATATTCGCGCCGGCCGCATTTTTCCCGACCAAGTTTAGACCAGCAAAAAGGGCGGCATCGCTGCCGCCCGAGTTGTTGAGATGCGTGGACCTTAGAAATCCATACCACCCATGCCGCCCATGCCGCCGCCGCCCATGCCGCCAGGCATGCCGCCGCCAGCCGACTCCTTCTTCGGAGCCTCGGCGATCATGGCTTCGGTGGTGACCAACAATCCGGCGACCGAGGCCGCGTCCTGGAGAGCGGTGCGAACGACCTTGACCGGATCGACGATGCCCATGGCGATCATGTCGCCATATTCGCCGGTCTGGGCGTTGAAGCCGAAGGTCGCGCCCTTGTTCTCGAGGATCTTGCCGGCAACGATCGAAGCCTCCGCACCGGCGTTGGCCGCGATCTGGCGGGCCGGAGCCTGCAGCGCACGACGCACGATGTTGATGCCGGCGGTCTGGTCGGAGTTGGCGCCGGTTGCCTTGATGGTCAGCGAAGCGCGCAGCAGGGCAACGCCGCCGCCGGGGACGATGCCTTCTTCCACGGCCGCGCGGGTCGCGTTGAGGGCGTCATCGACGCGGTCCTTCTTTTCCTTGACTTCGATCTCGGTCGCACCGCCGACGCGGATGACGGCAACGCCGCCGGCGAGCTTCGCCAGACGTTCCTGCAGCTTCTCCTTGTCGTAGTCCGAGGTGGTCTCCTCGATCTGCTGCTTGATCTGGGCAACGCGGCCTTGGATCTCAGCCTTCTTGCCGGCGCCGTCGACGATGGTGGTGTTCTCCTTGGAGATCGACACCTTCTTGGCGCGGCCGAGCATGTTGAGGCCGACATTCTCGAGCTTGATGCCGAGGTCTTCGGAAATGACCTGGCCACCGGTGAGGATGGCGATGTCTTCCAGCATGGCCTTGCGGCGGTCACCGAAGCCCGGCGCCTTGACGGCAGCGATCTTCAGGCCGCCACGCAGCTTGTTGACGACCAGCGTGGCCAGAGCCTCGCCTTCGACGTCTTCCGAGATGATGAGCAGCGGCTTCGAGGTCTGCACGACAGCCTCAAGGATCGGCAGCATGGCCTGCAGGTTGGAGAGCT
>NZ_JHQR01000097.1 GCF_014843825.1 Mesorhizobium silamurunense | reverse complement strand
CGGCCGGCGACGGCAGCGTCTCGACCGCCCGGTCGAGCAGGCCGCGCGCCTCCAGCGCCGTCATGAAGCGCGCCTGATGCGCGATGTCGGCGAGCCCCCGCTTGCGCGCCAGCGAAAGCGCCAGCGTCTGCTGGTAGTTGTTGGACAACACCAGCGCGCTCACCTCGTCGGTCATCTCGGCGAGCAGCTTGTTGCGCGCCGGCCTCGCCAGCAAGCCTTTGCGCATGGCCGAGGCCAGCGCGATCTTGATGTTGACCTCGACGTCGGAGCAGTTGACGCCACCCGAATTGTCGATGGCGTCGGAGTTGCAGCGACCGCCATTCATGCCGAACTCGATGCGCGCCCGCTGCGTGACGCCGAGATTGGCGCCCTCGCCGATGACCTTGGCGCGCACTTCCGAAGCCGTGACCCGGATGGCGTCGTTGGCGCGGTCGCCGACATCGGCATTGGTCTCGCCGGAAGCCCTGACATAGGTGCCGATGCCGCCGAACCACAGAAGGTCGACCGGCGCCTTGAGGATGGCGTTCATGATCTCGACCGGCGTCGCCGTGGTCTTGGCCAGTCCGATCGCGGCAGCAGCCGTCGCCGGCAGCGTGATCGACTTCTGGCTGCGCGAGACGATGACGCCGCCTTCCGACAGCTTAGACTTGTCGTAATCCTGCCAGGACGAGCGCGGCAGGGCGAACATGCGCTGCCGTTCGGCCATCGAGGCCGCCATGTCGGGGTCGGGATCGATGAAGATGTCGCGATGGTCGAAGGCTGCGATCAGCCTGGTCGCCGGTGACAGGAGCATGCCGTTGCCAAAGACGTCGCCCGACATGTCGCCGACGCCGACCACATTGAAGGGCGAGGTCTGGATGTCACGGTTCATCTCGCGGAAATGCCGCTTCACCGCTTCCCACGCGCCCTTGGCGGTGATGCCCATCTTCTTGTGGTCATAGCCGGCAGAGCCGCCGCTGGCGAACGCGTCGTCCAGCCAGAAGCTGTGCTTCTCGGAAATGGCGTTGGCGGTGTCGGAGAAGGTCGCCGTGCCCTTGTCGGCCGCGACGACGAAATAGGGATCGTCAGGATCGCGCCGCACCACGCCGGCCGGCGGGATGACGCCGTCGACGCCGATATTGTCGGTGATCGAAAGCAGGCTGGAGACGAAGTTCTTGTAGGCCGAGGTGCCGGCCTCGAAGATGGCGTCGCGGCCAGCGCCCATCGGCAGTTTCTTCGGATAGAAGCCGCCCTTGGCGCCGACCGGCACGATGACCGCGTTCTTGACCTGCTGCGCCTTGACGAGGCCCAGCACCTCGGTGCGGTAGTCCTGGGCGCGGTCCGACCAGCGCAGGCCGCCGCGCGCCACCGGACCGAAGCGCAGGTGGACGCCCTCGACCTCGGAACCGTAGACGAAGATCTCGCGCCACGGCCGCGGCGCCGGCAGGCCGTCGACCGCCTGCGAATCGAGCTTGATCGCCAGCGACTGGCCCTTCGCTATCGTATCGGCTACGAAATGATTTGTACGCAGCGAGGCTTCGATCAGATTGAGATAGCGGCGGATGATGGTGTCGTCATCGATGTTGGGCACCTCGTCGAGCGCGTCCTTGATCTTGGCCTTGAGATGCTTGGCGGCGACCACGCCCTCGGTTTCGGCCGTCGGACCGAGGCGGGCGACGAACAGCTGATGTAGGCCACGCGCGATTGCCGGATAGCGGTTGAGCGCCGCTGCGATGAAATCCTGGCTCTGCGGAATGCCGGCCTGCTGCAGGTAGCGGCCGTAGGCGCGCAGGATGGTGATCTCGCCCGACCACAGGCCGGCGGTCTGGGCAAGGCCGTTATAGGCGTCATTGTCGACGTCGCCGCGCCAGACAGCGAGGAAGGCGTCCTGGAACAGCGCCCCGCCGTCGGTGAGATCGATCGGCTTGCCGTAGCTGTTCTCCAGCTCCATGTCATGGATGAAGACCATGCCGGAGGCTTCGTCGCCGACCTCGAAGGTGCGCTCGCTGATGACACGGAAGCCGATGTTTTCCAGCACCGGCACACGCCGCGACAGCGCCACCGGGCTGCCGAAATGATAGATCTTCAACGCCGCCTGGTGCGGCTTCTGGTCGGCATGGCGGTAATAGTCGATGGCTATAGGATTGGCAGCATCGATCCTGGCGATGCGCCCGGCATCGGCCAGCGCCACGGCCGGCGAAAAGGAGTCGCGATAGCTTTCGGAAAAGCGCGAGGCGATGGCTGTGAGCGTTGCGTCGGCGCCGGATTCCGACACTGCTTCGCGTAGCGCATCATCCCAGGTGCGGACGATGTCGCGGATCGCCGCCTCGATCGTCGCTGGATCGACCTTCGGCGTCTTGCCGCCGGAGCGGCCGATGATGAAATGCACGCGCGCCAGCCCGCCTTCGGGAAAGGCCGGGTAATAGGCCGACAGCCGGCCCTCGAACACGGTCTTGAGATAGGTGCCGATCTTCTCGCGCACGACGCTGTCATAGCGGTCGCGCGGCACGAAGACGAGGATGGAGACGAAACGGTCGAACTGGTCGGCCCGCACCAGCGCCCTGACGCGCGGCCGTTCGATCAGCCCGAGGATGGCTTCGGCGTGCTTCCTCAGAATCGGCACCGGAACCTGGAACAGCTCGTCGCGCGGATAGCTCTCCAGTACGTTGATCAGCGCCTTGCCGGAATGGTCGTGCGGATTGAAGCCGGACTTGGCGATGACGGTCTCGGCCTTCGAGCGCAGATAGGGGATCTTCATCACAGAACGCGTGTAGGCGGTCGAGGTGAACAGGCCGACGATGCGCAGCTCTCCCGAGAGCACGCCTTTGGCGGTGTAGGTCTTGACGCCGATATAGTCGAGATAGATGCGCCGGTGCACCGAGGACTTGGCATTGGCCTTGGTGACGATCAGCGGCTCCGGACCATGCAGGAAAGCGCGGATCTCCGGCGTCGTCGACACCGCCTCGGTGCCGCGCCTGAGAACCAGGACGTCGGGGTCGGCGAGGATGCCGAGGCCGGGCTTTTCGGCGCGCTCCAGCATGCCGCTCTTCTCGCCGCCGGTGTAGTTGAACTCGCGCATGCCGAGGAAGGTGAAATTGTCGTCGCGCAGCCATTCGAGGAAGGCGATCGCCTCGGTGACATGCGCCTTGTCGAGCGGCACCGGCGCATAGCGGAATTCCGAGATGGCCTGGTCGAGGCGGGCAAGCATCGGCTTCCAGTCGGTGACGGCGGCGCGCACCTGGTCCAAAAGCTTCTTCAAGCGGCCGGCAAGGGCTTCGGCCTGGTCGGCCGAAAGGCGGCCGATATGCACGTGGACGACGCTCAGCCGGTCATGGCCGGTTTCGCCCTTGACCGAGCCGCCGTCGCCCAGGATCTCCTCGACGCCGCTCTTGCCGTGCCGGACAACGATGACCGGATGGGTGACCAGCAGCGGCTCGCCGGCGGTCTCGGTGATCTCGCCGAGGATGGAATCGAACAGGAACGGCATGTTGTCGTTGACGACGGTGATGACCGACATCGGCCGGCCCTGGCGCGTCACGCCGGACTCCACGTCTATGGCGATGATGCAATCGCCCTTTTTGTGCCTGGCGACCGCGCGGCCGGCGAGATCGGCGGCGCGTTCGAGGTCGGCGACGTCATAGGCGGCGATGTCTTCGGCCGGCGTGCGGGCCAGAAGATAGTCGGCGAGCCTGCCGGGCTTTTCGCCCGCCCTTGCCGCGCCTCCTTTTGCCGCGCCTCCTTTTGCCGGATTGGTCTTTTTCGCCTGGCTTGCGGTTTTCAGGCTGGCCATGATGTGAAGTCCCTCCCGTCACATGCTTTTGCGACTATGGTAGCAGATGAGCGCCATTTGGCGACAAAGGTTTGACGACGCTTTAAGAAAATCGAACCGACGCTCGCCCTGCGAGGAGAACGGACATGACCGACAGGATTACGGCGCTGGACCTCGCCCCGGCGGAGCTCAGCGAAGCGACGAAAGCCTATTTCGCCAAATGCGAGGAGAAGCTGGGCCTCGTGCCCAACGTGCTTCTGGCCTACGCCTTCGACGAGAAGAAGCTGCGCGCCTTCACCGACATGTACAACGACCTGATGCTGGGCGAGTCCGGCTTGTCGAAGCTGGAGCGCGAAATGATCGCGGTCGCCGTCTCCTCGATCAACCATTGCTATTACTGCCTGACCGCGCACGGCGCGGCGGTGCGTCAGCTGTCGGGCGAGCCGGCGCTGGGCGAGATGATGGCGATGAACTTCCGCGCCGCCGACCTGTCCGAGCGGCAGAAGGCGATGCTGGAATTCGCGGTCAAGCTGACGGAGGAGCCGGCCAAGATCGTCGAGGCCGACCGCGCCGCGTTGCGACGGGCGGGCTTCAGCGACCGCGACATCTGGGACATCGCTTCGACCGCCGCCTTCTTCAACATGTCCAACCGCGTGGCCGCAGCGGTCGACATGCGGCCGAACCCCGAATACCACGCCATGGCGCGGTGACCCATAACAATAGACACTTCTGGCGAATGGTGGGTTGGCAGCGAGCCGAACGATATCGCAGAATACTTGAGCGGCTACGCAAGCGAAGGCTATGCAGTTCACGACTTCAGGCTCGCGCGATGCAAATGCGGTTCCACTTCGTTTCTTCTCGATGCCGACGATGATCAAGGCGGGGCGCGACGGACGTGCACGATGTGCGGTTCCGAGCATCTTATCTGTGACAGCGAGGAGTTTTGGGCAGATCCGAGCCGGAACGCTGGGTGTGTATCGAATGCGATTCCGAAGCCACAAATGTTGGGGTCGGGTTTTCCATTTACCCGCAGCGTGACGGCGTTCGCTGGCTTTATGTCGGGGTTCGTTGCGCGGGTTGTGGCGTCTTAGGATGCTTCGCCGGCTGGAAGGGTTGGCACGTCCGACAGCATGGACCTATTGGACAAAGCCTAGTCATCAAACCGCGATGGACAGCCGCACCGGAAATTGCAGCTACAGCCCTCCGTATATTAGTAGATGCGAATTCTCATTGCCTGCTCTGCTTTTTGGTCCGATTATCAGCCCGCGGCGTGGCCGCATGCCGGTTCGACGCCGCCAAAAATGGAGGAGAGCATGGCGAAATATCTCTATGTCTATCACGGCTCCGGCAAGATGCCGACCGAGGAAGCCGAGCGGAAAGCGGCGATGGATGCCTGGACCGGCTGGTACGACAAGCTCGGCTCGGCGGTCGTCGACGGCGGCAATCCTGTCGGCATGTCGAAGACGGTGCTGCCCGGCGGCACGGTCGAGAACAATGGCGGCAGCAATCCGACCGCCGGCTATACGATCGTCGAGGCGAAGGACATCGACGACGCCGTCGCCAAGGCCAGGGATTGCCCGATCCTGACGAACCCGGCCTTCAGTGTCGAGATCGCGCCGATCATCGAGATGATGTAGCGCTCAGACGAGCGCGGGCGGGCAGCGCACTGGCCTTGCCTGCCCGCCGTTGCACGGCTAGAAGAGTCGACCTTTTATCCATTTCGAGCTTCACTTTGCCTCAGTAACCGCCGGTCTCGTCCACTCCCCGAAAGCACCGCAGGCGCAGCTTTGGCGGCCCCTGCATCATTTCACGTGTTCTTCAGGCGGCGGTTTCGAGACCGGTTTGGCATTGCTGAGCCGCCGTCGAGCGTAACCCGCCGACGCCTGACTTCCAACATCGCAGCCTTTCGCCACGCCGTGCCCGCATGGGCATGATCCCGAAAAGTGGTATCCGGTTTTCGGAGAAGATCATGCTCGAACAAAGAGGGCATCTCGGACATCGCCGGCCTGACGGACTTCCCGACGGGAAGGGCCTACCGGCATGTCTGGACTGTTGCGTATCCGCTGGGCGATCGCGCCCAAAATCGCGCCTCGACCTCTCATCAACTGCAATCGCTGCGGCGGCGTCAGATCCTATCGATGCAGCGGAAAATTCCGTGTCAACGCCAACGGCAAGCGCATCGATGCCTGGCTGATCTATCGCTGCATCGGCTGCAACAACTCCTGGAACCGCGCCATTTTTGAGCGTTGCACCCGCCGCGACATCGAGCCGGCGCTGCTTGCGGCCCTCGAAAGCAACGATCCGGTTCTCGTGCGACGCCATGCCTTCGATCCGGTGGCGCTCCGAACGCGGATCGGGCGGGTCGAGGAATTTCCCGACGTCACGGTGCGAAAAGAGCTGCTGGACGGCGGGCCTCAATGCGCGGCAGCGCTTTGGCTCGAACTGCGGCTCGACGCCGCGACACCGTTGCGGCTCGACCGTCTGCTTGCCGGAGAGCTCGGCGTCTCGCGGTCGAGGCTGCAGGCCTGGGAAGAGCGGCAGTCGCTCGCCATCGAACCGGATGGCGCCAAGGCCCTGCGCAGGCCGGCGCGCGACGGCACGGCAATCAGCATCGATCTTTCCGGCGAGCCCGATCGCGACGCCATAATATCGGCTGCTTGCGGCTGAAATGAAAAATGGAGGGAGCGACGCTCCCTCCCCAATCGCTTTCGGGAAGGCTTACGCCGCGCCCATTACCTTGGCCGACTTCTCGAACCGCTTGCGCTCGTTCGGGTCGAGATAGAGCTTGCGGAGCCGAATGGTCTTCGGCGTCACCTCGACCAGCTCGTCGTCCTGGATCCAGGCCAGCGCCCGCTCCAGCGTCATGCGGACCGGCGGGGTCAGCTTCACCGCCTCGTCCTTGCCGGCGGCGCGGATGTTGGTGAGCTTCTTGCCCTTCAGCACATTGACCTCGAGGTCATTGTCGCGGCTATGGATGCCGATGATCATGCCCTGATAGACCTTGACGCCCGGATCGATGATCATCGGGCCGCGATCTTCCAGGTTCCACATCGCATAGGCGACCGACTCGCCCTGCTCGTTGGAGATCAGCACGCCGTTGGTGCGGCCCGCCAGTTCGCCCTTGTAGGGCTCGTAGGCATAAAACAGCCGGTTCATCACGGCGGTGCCGCGCGTGTCGGTCAACAGCTCCGACTGATAGCCGATCAGGCCGCGCGTCGGCGCGTGGAAGACGAGGCGCTGGCGGTTGCCGCCGGAGGGGCGCAGTTCCACCATCTCGGCCTTGCGCTCCGACATTTTTTGCACGACGACGCCGGCATGCTCCTCGTCGACGTCGATGACGACTTCCTCGACGGGCTCCAGCAATTCGCCGTTCTCGCCCTTCTGCATGACGACGCGGGGCCGCGACACGGCGATCTCGAAGCCCTCGCGGCGCATCGTCTCGATCAGCACGGCAAGCTGCAATTCGCCGCGGCCTGAGACGAAGAAGGAATCCTTCTCCGGCGATTCCTCGATCTTGAGCGCGACATTGCCTTCGGCTTCGCGCAGCAGGCGGTCGCGGATGACGCGGCTGGTCACCTTGTCGCCCTCGGTGCCGGCGAGCGGGCTGTCGTTGACGAGGAAGGACATGGTCACGGTCGGCGGGTCGATCGGCTGCGCGTGCAGCGGCTCGGTCACGCTCGGATCGCAGAAGGTGTCGGCGACGGTGCCTTTCGACAGGCCGGCGATGGCGACGATGTCGCCCGCCTGCGCTTCCTCGATCGGCTGGCGCTCGAGGCCGCGGAAGGCCAGGATTTTCGAGATACGTCCGGTTTCGATCTGCGTGCCGTCATGGTGCAGCACCTTGACCGCCTGGTTGGGCTTCAGCGAGCCCGACTCGATGCGGCCGGTGATGATGCGGCCGAGAAACGGATTGGCCTCCAGGATGGTGCCGATCATGCGGAACGGACCGGGATGCACCGTCGGCGCCGGCACGTGCTTGACGACGAGATCGAACAGCGGCGCCAGGCCCTGGTCCTTCGGGCCCTCCGGGTTTTCCGACACCCAGCCGTCGCGGCCCGAACCGTAGAGGATCGGGAAATCGAGCTGCTCGTCGGTGGCGTCGAGCGCGGCGAACAGGTCGAACACCTCGTTGACCACTTCGATGTGGCGGGCATCCGGGCGGTCGATCTTGTTGATGACGACGATCGGCCTCAAGCCCACCTTGAGCGCCTTGCCGACGACGAACTTGGTCTGCGGCATCGGCCCTTCGGCGGCATCGACGAGCACGATTGCCGAATCCACCATCGACAGGATGCGCTCGACCTCGCCGCCGAAATCGGCGTGTCCGGGCGTGTCGACGATGTTGATGCGGGTGCCGTTCCAGTCGACCGAGGTCGCCTTGGCCAGGATGGTGATGCCGCGCTCCTTTTCGAGGTCGTTCGAATCCATGGCGCGCTCGGCGACGCGCTGGTTGTCGCGGAAGGAGCCGGACTGCTTCAGGAGCTGGTCGACGAGGGTGGTTTTTCCATGGTCGACGTGCGCGATGATCGCGATATTGCGGAGGTTCATTGTCTGGTCTCGGGAGCGTTGCAGGCAGCAGGCCCAAAAGCGCTGCCTTTTTCGGTTGCGCGGCTCATACAAGGTTTTTCGCAATTGCGAAAGGGGAGGTCCCACCCCAAATACATGGTCACTGATTCTTAAACGTCTTGGTGTGAAATGATTCTGTTAACCAAGGCGGAACCTTTGAGGGGCCGGGCAGTTCGATGTTCATGAGCGATCAAATGTCCAGATTGCGTGCGGTTTTCGCATGGGCGGCGCTCGGCGTGCTGATTGCGGCCGGTGCCGCGCAGTCGGCGGCTGCACTGAGAGAAGCTGACCCGATCTCGCCGCCTGATGCCAAAACCGCGCAGCAGATGTTCGCCGACGCCCCTGACGGTGTCGACCCGATCGTCACCGGCCCGGTCAGCGCCGCCTTCAAGCAGCGTCAGAAGGCCGCCAACTGCGACAGCGCCGTCTGGCCGAACGTTCCTGCCGCCTGCTATCCGGACTGACGACCGCAGTCTTAGGAATGCAACAAGCGTAGCGATCCTTCCCACCCCCCTCTGGCCTGCCGGCCATCTCCCCCGCAAGGAGGGAGATCGGATGTCGCGTCGCCTTTCGCCAATCTCAATAGTCGAGGAGGGGCGCCAATGCCGAAGCTGCCAATCTCCCCCCTTGCGGGGGAGATGTCCGGCAGGACAGAGGGGGGTGCTGTCCCTCCAGCATCAAAATTCTGCCCATGTACGCTCCGAAGCGTAGAACCCCCCTACGCCGACCGCACCGGATCGAGCGTGATCTTGTAGAGCTCGTTGTCGTCGCGATCCATCAGCCGCACGGTGATCTGCTCGGTGGCGCCTGAAATGTCCACCAACCCGAAGAACTGCAGCCCGGCCGAGGGCGGCAGGTTCTGGCCCTGCTCGGCAGTCGGCGCCTTGATGAACTTCAGCTCCGGGCCGAAGGTCATGTCGAGATTATTGGGGCCGAAGGTGCCGGCATGGATCGGGCCGGAGACGAACTCCCAGAACGGGTTGAAATCCTGGAACTGCGCCTTGTCCGGGTTGTAGTAATGCGCCGCCGTGTAGTGGACGTCGGCGGTAAGCCATACCGTGTTGGTGATGCCGGCGTTCTTGATGTAGCGAAGCAGATCGGCGAATTCGAGCTCACGGCCCTTCGGCGCGCCATTGTCGCCATTGCTGACCGCCTCGGCGCCGGCTTTCTTGGTGGCGTCGTCCCAGACGACGAGGCCGAGCGGCATGTCGGCGGCAATGATCTTCCAGGTCGCCTTGGAATTCGCCAGTTCCCGCTTCAGCCACTGGGTCTGCTGTTCGCCGAGCATGCGCGACTTCGGCGTCAGCGTCTCCTCCATGTCCGGGCCGTTCGGCCCGCGATAGGAGCGCATGTCGAGGAAGAACACGTCGAGCAGCGGGCCGTGGGCGATCTTGCGATAGACGCGGCCCGGCTCCGACGGCTCGTAGCGGATCGTCGTCATCTCATGGAAGGCGCGCGCCGCGCGGGCCGCCAGCACATGGATGGATTTTTCCGTGTAGCGGTTGTCGGCGGTGAGATCCTTCGAATCCGACCAGTTGTTCAGCACCTCGTGGTCGTCCCACTGGTAGAAGGTCGGACAGATGGCGGAGAGGCCGAGCACGTGCTTGTCCATCATGTTGTACTTCCACTGATCGCGATACTCATCCAGCGTCTCGGCGACCTTGCGCTTGCCGTCGATCATGACGACGTTCTTCCACTTGCCGCCGCCGGGCAGGTCGACCTCGTCCTTCATCGCGCCGTCGGCATAGATCGTGTCGCCGGAATGCAGGAAGAAGTCAGGCGTGTGCTTGGCAATGGTGGAATAGGTCTTCATGCCGGTCTCGTCGATGCCCCAGCCCTGGCCGGCGGTGTCGCCCGACCAGGCGAAGCGCACGTCGCGCTTGGAGGCCGGCGCGGTGCGGAAGCGGCCGACGATCGGCTCGGAGACGGCATTGATGTCGGAAAGGTCGGCGGCGACCATGCGGTAGAAGATATCCTGGTCGCCGGCGAGGTCGGTGAGCAGCCGCTTCACCGTGTAGTCGCTGGCGGGCGAGGTATCGAGCGGCGCCAGCTTTGTCGCATCGGCGAAGCTTTCCGTCGTCGAGACTTCGTACATCACGCGCGCCGGCCGGTCGGTGCGGGTCCAGACCATGCCGGAGGTGGCGTCGACATCGCCGGACTGGACGCCATGGGTGAAGGCCGGGCGCTGGCTGGCGCGGGAATAGTAGGGCAGCGCGAGACCGGAGGCGCCGACAAGGCCAAAGGCGCTGGCCGAGGTGACGAAAGCGCGGCGGGTCAACGAGAGCTTGTTCATGGCTGTCTCCGGGATGGCGTTGAACGGGACCGCCAAGCTCGGGCCTCAATGTTTCAGGCGCATATCGGAACCATGAAGTTTTGATAACAGTGAACAGGCTGGTGAAGGCTGCCATCGACGCCGGGAAGGCGTGTTGAGATTCGGGTCAGGCCGAGTCGAAAATGGTGGTTCCCGAGAACCGGAGCGGAGCGTACTTTAAAGCACGTGAGCACCGGAAGCGCAGGAGACTGCCATTTGCAGGCCGGCCTCACCCGAATATCGACATGCCTTATGCCGCCTGGGGCTCCGGCTCGAACGCCGGCTTGCTCGTGTTGATCAGCAGCGAAATACAGGCCGCCGCGATGCCCGTCATGCCGGCGATCAAGAACGCGAGCTCATAATTGCCCTGCAATTCCCGCATCGTGCCGCCGAACGCGGCCGCCGCCGCAGCTCCCACCTGGTGGCCGGCGACGATCCAGCCGAAGACGATCGGCCCGCTGCGGTCGCCGAAGGCTTCGTTGGAGAGCCTCAGCGTCGGCGGCACGGTTGCGATCCAGTCGAGCCCGTAGAGCACGGCGAAGATGATGAGGCTGACCGCCGAGAAGCCGGAATAGGGCAAATAGATCAGCGACAGGCCGCGAATGCCGTAGTAGACGCCGAGCAGCTTGCGCGGGTCGAAGCGGTCGGTGAGCCAACCCGACAGCGTCGTGCCGATCAGGTCGAAAATGCCCATCATCGACAGCAGGCCCGCGGCCTGCACCTCGCCGATGCCCATGTCGCCGCAGAAGGCGATCAGATGCGTGCCGACCAGGCCGTTGGTGGTGAAGCCGCAGACGAAGAAGGTGGCGAAAAGATACCAGAACACCCTGGTACCCGCGGCGCGGCGCAGCGTGTTCAGCGTGTGCGCCAGGAAATTGCCCTGCGATGCAGGCGATGTCGGCGGCACGTCATCGGCCTCGGCGCCATAGCGCACCTGGCCGATCGAGGCCGGGCGCTCAGGCACCAGGAGAAGGACGAGCGGTATCAGCGCCGCGGTCGCGAGCGACACGGCGATCACCACCGGCTTCCAGCCACCGGCCTGCGCCAGCGAGGCGATCAGCGGCAGGAAGACCAGCATACCGGTGGCGCTGGAGGCCGACATCAGCCCCATCACCAGGCCGCGATTGGTCTTGAACCAGCGGTTGACAATGGTAGCGCCGAGCACGCTGGCGATGGCGCCAGAACCGATGCCCGAAAACACGCCCCAAGTGATGAAGAGATGCCAGGGCTCAGTCATCAGCAGGCTGAGGGCCGTCGAGCCCGACATGATCAGCAGCGCGGCAAGCAACGTCCGGCGCAGCCCGATGCGCTCCATCAGCGCCGCGGCGAACGGACCGGTCAGGCCGTAGAGCAGGATGCCGACGCCGGCGGCCATCGAGATGACGTCGCGCCGCCAGCCGAAGCTGTTTTCCAGCGGCAGCATCATGACGGAGGGCGCGGAGCGAAGCCCGGCGGCGATCAGCAGGCAGAGAAAAATGACGGCAACGACGACGAAGGCGTAGCGCTGGCCAAACGGACGGGACTGGGCTATCATGTTACTGACCGGTACGTTGCAATGGGATGGCAGCATACATACGTACCGGTCAGTAACATTGTCAAGCGAGTTTGGTGAATGTCATCGGACAATAAAATTGAAACGTCGGTGAACGAGACGCCTTCCGCGTCGACACCGAAGGCTGCCGACAAGATCCTCGACGTGGCGCGCGACCTGTTCTATCGCGAGGGCATCCGGGCAATCGGCGTCGACGAAATCGTCAGGCGTGCCGGCGTCACCAAGCCGAGCCTTTACCGCAGCTTTCCGTCGAAGGACGAGCTCGCCGCCTCCTATCTGCGCAAGTACGACCTTGAGTTCTGGGAGCGGTTCGAAGAAGCCGTCGACGCGCACCCGGGCAACCCGCGCGCGCAGATCGTCGCTTTCCTCACCCGCGTCGGCAAACGCACCCAGAAGCCGGACTATCGCGGCTGCGGCATGACCAACGCGGCGGTGGAATATCCCGAGCACGGCCATCCGGCGCGCATCGTCAGCGAGAACAACAAGCAGGAATTGCGCCGGCGTCTGCGCGCCATGGCGGCGGCAATGGGCGCCAGCGATTCCGACACGCTCGGAGACGGGCTGCTGCTGCTGATCGAGGGCGCCTATATCAGCGGCCAGCTCTTCGGTCTCGGCGGACCGGCGGCGTCGGTCGCCCGCAACGCCGACCTGCTGATCGAAGCCAGCTTGAAGAAATAGTGGTTGGCGCTACGCTTCGGCAACTCAAACGGAGTTGTCAGCGATGCGTGCGCTTCTGATCCCGCTTGCCCTCGCCGGTCTCTGCCAGGCAGCCCATGCCGGCGACATTTCCAGCGCCTACACCGACCTCGACTGGAAGAAAGACTGCGTGACTTACGCGCAGTCGGAAGAAGGCGACGGCGACTGGGCGAGCCTCGCCTGCGCCGGCTATCGCGGCTATCCGGTGCTGATCGGCTACGACGATGCGCGCGAGTCCGTTTACTACGGTTTTCCCTCCGACGACATGACCGCGGTGTGGGAAAGTTTTTCCGGGCTCAACACCGCCGGTCCGAAGGTCGAGTGGCGGATCGAAACCAACGGCGACAAGGCCGTGCCCTTCGCCGTCATTCACCGTCGCGAGATCAGCAATCCCGAAGACGAGAACAAGCCGACCGAAGTGCTGGTCGTCGCCAAGGTCGCACAGCCGGAAGAGCATGAAGGCTGCACCGTCGGCCTTGTGCTCGCCACCGGCAACGCTGAGGCCAACGACCAGGCACGCAAGCTCGCCGACGAAAAGGCGAAAGGTTTTGCCTGCGGCAAGGACAAGCGCGAAGTGATCGGCAAAGTGCCCGACTTCGGCCGCGTCGATAATTGACTACTTGCTTGCCTTCGCTCGCTCGATCGCGTCGACGATCATCTTCTTGGCGTATTTGGAATCGTGCCAGCCCTCGATCTTGACCCATTTGCCGGGTTCGAGATCCTTGTAGTGCTCGAAGAAGTGCTGCACCTGCTGGCGGGTGATTTCCGGCAGGTGGGTATATTCGGTGACGTTCTCGTAGCGCAGCGTGAGTTTCGGCGACGGAACCGCGATCACCTTCTCGTCCTGGCCGGCATTGTCTTCCATGATCAGCACGCCGATCGGCCGCACATTGATGACGCAGCCCGGCACCAGCGCGCGCGTGTTGCAGACAAGGACGTCGATCGGATCGCCGTCGCCCGACAGTGTGTGCGGCACGAAGCCGTAATTGCCGGGATAGCGCATCGAAGTGTGCAGGAAGCGGTCGACGAACAGCGTGCCGGCTTCCTTGTCCATCTCGTACTTGATCGGCTCGCCGCCGATCGGCACCTCGATGATGACGTTGACGTCCTCGGGCGGGTTCTTTCCGGTGGGCACGGCTTCGATACGCATGGCTCAAATCCCTCTCTCGATTTGTGAGATCGATAGCGGGCGGCGCGTCATGGTGCAATGCGGCGAATAGCACTGGACGCTATCGGAAGCGCACAGTTTGTGATGGATTGTAACCTAAGCTAGGCCCGTCATTCCCAGACGAAGGCGACCTTCTTCAGCGCCTTCTGCTCGAAGACCTCGACGCCTTCGGCGATGTCGCGGCCACCATTGCCGGCATAGAAGGCTAAAGCGTTGTAATTGTCTTCCAGCGCCCACACCACCAGGCCTCTGAGGCCGTGGTCGGCAAGGCGCGTGCGCGCCGCCTTGAACAACCGGCTGCCAAGCCCGATGCCCTGATATTCCGGGCGCAGGTAAAGCTCGTAGATCTCGCCCTGCTGCCTGAGCTCGCGGGCGCGATTCTTGCCGATCGTGGCATAGCCGGCGATCGTGCCGCCGATCTCGACCACCAAAACGGTCGCCGCGCGGCGAATCGCGTTCGCCCACCAGTCGGGGCCGCGGCGATTGATCATGGCCGTCAGCGTGCGGTGCGGGATGATGCCGGAATAGGCGCCGCGCCACGCCTCCTGATGCACTTCGGCGATGGCGATTGCATCGCGAGGGTCGGCTTTCCGGATGTCGATCGTCAGCGTGTTCATGATTTGTTAACCATAGACCCGCTTCGCCCGCTTGCAAAGAGTCCGCTCTGTCGCGCCCGCGCTTTCACACAGGCGAACTTGCAGGCACCGGAAGCGGGAACCCGCCGGGAGCCGGCCGGCCTAGCGGATTTATGGAAAAGCTCTGTCAGATTTCGACGAGATGGTCGTCGAGCTCGTTGGTGTCGCCTTCGGTCACCGGAAAATGCTCGGCGAGCACCGCGCCGACCGATTCGATCGCCTTGACGAAACCGTCGGCGAGACGGTCGTCGCCGGCATGCCGGGTGAGCTCCCGCACCACGCCGTCCCAGACATGCTGGCCGACCTTGGCATCGATGCCGCTGTCGGCGACCACTTCGGCATAGCGCTCGGCGATCGAGACGAAGATCAGCACGCCGGTGCGTGCGCTCGTGCGATGGACGTTGCGGGCGAGGAACTGCTTCATCGCATTGGCGTGCGCCGCCTGGTAGCGCAGCCGCCTCGGTACGAGATGGATGCGCCAGCCGGGCAGCGCCCATAGAAGCACCAGCATGCAGCCAAGCGCCAGAAGCTGGGCAAGCACGAAATGCGGCAGACGGATGGTCAGCCACCAGGCTTCCAGCCCGTAGGCCACCGCAAGGCTGACGATGAGCGTGGCAAGCGCCGCCGCGAACGCGGCCGGGAAGAGATAGCCGTCGCTGGATTGCGCCACGACGCAGTAGATCTCGCCGTCGGTCTTGGCCTCGGCGGCGCGGATCGCATCGGCGATGCGGTCATGGTCCTCAGGGTTGATCGGTCGCGTTGCCATGGTCCTCACCAGCTTCCCGAGGAGCCGCCGCCGCCCGACGAACCGCCGCCGCCGGAAAACCCGCCGCC
>NZ_JHQR01000096.1 GCF_014843825.1 Mesorhizobium silamurunense | reverse complement strand
CCCGCGCAGCGGGTTCGTTCTTCGGCCCACTGCGGTCACTGGAGAACTGGTGGCGAATGGCGGCCTGAATTCGCCACGCGGTCCGCTGTTGCGCATCGCCACAAATGTAGCGCCAATCATGATAGAGATAGAGCGCGGCGGGCTCCAGATTGTGGGAAGCGCCGTTGACGCGTAGCACCGCGCAGCGTCCGCCGGGGATCACACCCGCCTTCATCTGCTCGTCATTCGCCTCGATCGGCTGGTCCCGACACAGATGTCGATGCTGTATTCGGCCGGGACCGCGGGATTCCTCTCGGAACGGAAGACGGTGAAGGTCGGGCTTGTCTCGGGCGGCAAACCGGCGGCCTTGCGCCAGGCGATGAACCGCTGGATGGTGTTCCCGAGCGTCGCCCGGTCGCCCCAGTGCTCCATGATCGCCACTGGCGGCATCAGCTAGTCGCTCATAGCCGTAACGTGCTCGACCGATCTTGCGGTTTGGGGCGGATCAACCGAGAACGTCGTGTCCGCGAATCAAAAATAGACCATTGCATTCGCTCGGAAAAGCGAGCCGCGCAACGAGCGGCTCGCCTTGTTCAAATCAGGCAGCATCCTTCGCCCGATAGGCGTCGGGAAGAATGAAGACTTCGTCGGCGCGGCCGTAGCCTCCATCGGGAACTTCTTCGATCAGCACCATGGTGTAGGGACGCACACCCTCGCCGAAATAGTCGACGAACATCTGCGTGGTCCTGTGGACGAGGTCTTCCTTCTGCGCTTTTGTGAGGGCGGCTTCGGGCGTCTTGAAGTTGGCAAAGGGCATTTCCGGGGTTCCTTTCGGATTGGATTTCACAGTGCTGGATGGAGAAGGTCGACGAGGCCAATGCGCTCCAGAAGCTGCGCCCGGACGCGGTCGGCGACGCCATTGACGATGGTCGCGCCGTCATCGGACGGATCGATATGGACACGGAACGGCCGGCGACCATGCGGCATGGCGACGAGATCGACGATGGCACGAGCGACTTCCGAGGGATCGGCATCGGCGGGTTCCAGCCCGGCAAGACCTTTGAGTGCCTGATCATCCACGCCGGCATAAGGTCCAGACCAATAGGCGGCCGCACGCTCGGCGTCGGCGGGCTTGCCTGAATGGGCGAAATGCTCAGTGCCCTTGGTGAAGGCGCCCGGCACCACGATGCTCGTCTCGATGCCGAAACGGGCAAGTTCCAGCGCGTAGCTTTGTGCCAGCGAATCCAAGCCCGCCTTGGCGGCGAAGTAAGGCGCGAGAAACGGAGGCGTCCCGCCACGCGTGCTGGTCGATCCGATCCATATCATGAGGGCCTGGCCGAGCGAGCGCATGTTGGGAAGGACTGCCCGGTTGACGCGCTGGGTGCCGATGACATTGACGTCGTAGAGCGCCGCCAGTTGCTCCGGCGTGAAGGCTTCGGTCGGTCCGAACACCATATGGCCGGCATTATGGATGACGACGTCGATCCTGCCGGCTTCCGTGAGGATGGTTTTGACGGCAGCCTCGATCGACGGTTCCGACAGCACGTCGAGCGCGATGGCGCCAAGCGCCAATTTCTCGTCGCGCGCCAGCCTTTCCATTTCGGCGGCCGCGGCGCCGCCACGCGCCTGCGGATCGCGCATCGAGGCATAGACCCGGTGACCGGCTCTGGCGAGCGCCTTCGCCGTCATGGCACCAAAGCCGCTCGACGCGCCGGTGATGAGGATTGTCTGCTGCACATTCGCCTCCTAGATAGCACCGCCATTGGCGCGGATGACCTGGCCGTTGACCCATTGGCTGTCCGGACCGGCGAGGAAGGCGACCAGCCCGGCTATGTCGTCGGGTTGGCCAAGGCGACCGAGCGGAATGAGTTTCGTTATCGCCTCGATCTGCGCGGCGCTCTTGCCGTCCGTGAAGAGATCCGTTTCGACCGGACCTGGCGCGACGGCATTGACCGTGATGCGGCGCGGGCCGAGTTCCTTGGCCAGAATACGCGTCATGGCTTCGACGCCAGCCTTGGTTGCGGCGTACACGCCGTAGGCAGGCTGGTAGAAGCCCACCACGCTGGAAGAGAAGTTGATGATGCGTCCGCCCTCGTTCAGGCGCCGGGCGCTTTCGCGCATGCCCCGGAACGTCCCGCCGAGATTGATGGCTAGCTGGCGTTCGAACTGGGCGTCGTCGGTCTCCGCAATTGGCGACAGCTTCATCATGCCGGCGTTGTTGACGAGAATGTCGACCCCGCCGAAGGCTCTTTCAGCCGCATCGAACAAAGTGCCCATGGCGCCCGGTTCTCCGATATCGGCCTGGACCGCGAGAGCGGTACCGCCGGCGGCTTCGATGGCGGAAACGACCTCCTCGGCGGCGTCCTTGCCGCGCGCATAGTTGATGACGACGGCAAGGCCGCCCTGGGCGAGCCGTTTGGCGATCGCCGCGCCAATGCCCCTCGACGCGCCGGTCACGATCGCCGTTCTTGTCTTCTGCATGATTGATCTCCGTTCGTTGTTGTCGAGCGGATATAGACGGTCGCACCTCCCGGATAATCAGCCCGCTATTGACAGCAGTATTCGGATAGAGCGAACAATCGAAATATGGATCGACTCGACAGGATGCGGCTGTTCGTTCGCGTGGTGGAGCGGCGCAATTTCACCGCGGCAGCAGCCGATCTCGGCCTGCCGCGCTCGACTGCGACCGAAGCGATCAAGCAGCTGGAAGACCATCTCGGAACAAGGCTGCTGGACAGGACCACGCGTCACGTCGCCACAACGCTCGATGGGCAGGCCTATTACGAGCGCTGCCTTTCAATCCTCGGCGAAGTGGAGGATGCCGAGGCCGGGTTCCGCAGCGCCGAACCGCGCGGCCTGCTTCGCATCGATGCGCATCCGCTGCTCACGCAAAGATTCCTGCTGCCGCAGTTGCCTGCGTTCCTCGAACGCTATCCTGAGATCGATCTCCATATCGGCCAGGGCGACCGGCTGGTCGACCTGGTGCGCGAAGGCGTCGATTGCGTCATTCGCGCCGGCCAACCGCAGGACAGCGGCATGATCATGCGGCGGTTGGCGATGATTGGCGAAGTCACCTGCGCGAGCCCAGCCTATCTGACGCGCCACGGGGTGCCGGCATCACCCGAGGCGCTGGAAGGCCACCAGGCCATCGGTTTCGTCTCCTCGCGCACCGGCGAGGTCCTGCCGCTGGAGTTCACGATCGGCGCCAAGGTGCATCGGATTGCGTTGCCGGGCCGGGTGAGGGTCAACAATTCGGATACGGCGGCGGAGTTGGCGCGGTTGGGCTTTGGGCTTCTGCAGGCGCCACGCTATCGACTCGAAAAGGATCTGGCGGACGGGACACTGGTCGAGGTGCTCAAGGATTTTCCGCCGACTCCCACGCCGTTGTTCGCGCTCTATCCGCAGAACCGGCAGCTCGCTCCACGGCTACGCGCCTTCCTGGAGTGGGCATCCCGCATTTTCGCCGAGGCAAGGCTTTAGAGACCGGAACGGTGCCGACCGGGGTAACCACCGTCGCCTACGCTTGACACTCAGCTGTTGCGCGTTGCCACGAAAGTCGCAGCCGCCTTCAGCATATCCGCCTGCTCGCCATAAGGCTCCAGCAGCGCATGCGCCTGGTCGATGAGGCCGTGGAGCTGTTCGCGCGCCCAGTCGGTGCCATGCAGGGCGGCAAGCGTCGCCTTGCCGGCGGCGGCATCCTTCTTCGTCGCCTTGCCCATCTGCTCAGCATCGGCGGTGAGGTCGAGCAGGTCGTCGGCGAGCTGGAAGGCAAGGCCGATCGCCGAGCCGAATTCCGCCAGTGTTTCACGATCGGCGGGCGCCGCTCCGGCGACGATGGCGCCGGCTTCGCAGGCGAAGCGAATCAACGCGCCGGTCTTCATCGCCTGCAGGCGGATGATACCGGCTTCGTCCGGGCGCTTGCGCTCGGCTTCGAGGTCGAGCGTCTGGCTGCCGACCATGCCGCCGGCGCCGCTGGCGC
>NZ_JHQR01000006.1 GCF_014843825.1 Mesorhizobium silamurunense | reverse complement strand
CGCACGCCGGCGGCGACGCGCCGCTGCTGGTCGGCCGCGTCGCCTTCATAGGTGCCGGAGACTTCGAACAGCGCCACATCGCCGATGCCGCGGTCGGCATTGCGCTGCGCGGCGCTGATCAGCCCCGGCAGCAGCGAAGGCCGCATGTCGGACATGTCGGCGGCGATCGGATTGGCGAGCTTGAGTGCGTTCTGGCCGCCGCCGAACATCTCGGCGTGCTTGGCCGGAATGAACGACCAGGTGACGGCCTCCATCATGCCGCGCACGGCAAGCGCACGCTTCGCCGCACGGGTGCGCACCTGCAGCGTCGTCAGGATCTTGCCGTTGACCGCGTCATGCGAGGTCAGCGGCTGCGGCGCGATATTGTCGACGCCATGGATGCGCATCACCTCCTCGACCAGGTCGGCCTTGCCGTCGACATCCGGCCGCCAGGACGGCACCTTCACGTCGACGACGTCGCTTGACCCATGCGGCGCGAAGCCGAGCCGGGTCAGGATGCCGAGCGCTTCTTCTCTTGGCACCTCGATGCCGGTCAGCCGCTTCACTTCCGACAGCGGGAAGGAGATGATCTTCGGCTTGTGGCCGGCATAGCCCGCAACTTCGATCTCCGTCGGCGTGCCGCCGCAGAAATCGAGCACCAGCTTGGTCGCGAGCTCGACGCCAGGCACCATGAATTCGGGATCGACGCCGCGCTCGAAGCGGTAGCGCGCATCGCTGATGATGCCCAGCGTGCGGCCGGTGCGCGCCGTCGTGATCGGGTCCCAAAGGGCCGATTCGATCAGCACGTCGGTGGTGTTGTCGTCGCAGCCCGAATGCTCGCCGCCCATAATGCCGGCGATCGATTCGACGCCATTGTCGTCGGCGATCACGCACATTTCCGGCGTCAGCGTGTATTCGCGCCCGTCGAGCGCAAGCACCTTCTCGCCGTCCTTCGCTCGGCGCACGACGAGATTGCCGGCGACCTTGTTGGCGTCGAACACGTGCAGCGGCCGGCCGCGGTCGAAGGTGACAAAATTGGTGATGTCGACCAGCGCGCTGATCGGCCGCAGCCCGATGGCGATCAGCCGCTGCTGCAGCCACTTCGGCGACGGGCCGTTCTTCACGCCTTTGACCAGGGTCAGCGCGAAGCCGGGGCAGAGTTCCGGCGCCTCGATCTTGACCTTGACCGGGCACATGCCTTCGCCGGCATGCGGCATGATCGCGCCGCCGGTGAGGCGGCCGAGCCCGCTCGCCGCCAAATCGCGGGCGATGCCGTAGACGCTGGTCGCGTCCGGCCGGTTCGGCGTCAAATTGATCTCGATCACCGGATCGTCGAGATGCGCGTAAGCCGCGAAGCTGGTGCCGACCGGCGCGTCTTCGGGCAGGTCGATGATGCCGTTGTGCTCGTCGGAGATTTCCAGCTCGCGCTCCGAGCACATCATGCCGTGGCTTTCGACGCCGCGGATCTTGCCGACGGAAAGCGTCACGTCGATGCCGGGGACATAGGTGCCGGGCGCGGCGAAGGCGCCGATCAGGCCGGCGCGGGCGTTCGGCGCGCCGCACACCACTTGCACCGGCGGCTTGCCGTCGCCGGTATCGACGGTCAGCACGCGCAGCCGGTCGGCGTCGGGATGCTGCACCGCCGTCAGGACTCTCGCGATGACGAAGGGCTTCAGGCTCGCCTTGTCGTCGACATGTTCGACTTCGAGACCGATCGCGGTCAGCCGCTCGACGATCTCGGCAAGCGAGGCGTCGGTCTCGAGATGGTCCTTGAGCCAGGAGAGGGTGAATTTCATGACTGTGTTCCGTCTGAGGGTCTTGGTACGCTGGTCCTGAGATGGCGCGGCAGGTCGTCCGGCATGTGCAGGAAGGGAAGCTGCTCGCGCACATGGGCATGCAGGGTCGGCTTGAAATAGGCCGGCATGTCCATGGCGCCGAGCGTGAAATAGATGTGGCCATTGAGCCGCTCATCGGTATAGGCGATGGGCGAGCCGCAGATGCCGCAGAACGATCGCTCCACCGGGCCGTTCCGGTAGCCCTTCAGCGACTTGCCTTCGAGCGCGATCTGGTCGGTCATGAAGCCGACGAAGGCCGACACCGGCGCGCCGCTCGCCCGCCGGCAATCGCTGCAATGGCAATAGCTGATGTGATGCGGCTCGACTGACGCCTCGAACCGCACCGCGCCGCAGCGGCAGCCGCCGGTGTGCGGCGCCGTCATGCGGAAAGCCCTCCGAACAGCGTCGGCAGGTCGAGCGGCCTGAAGCCGTAATGCGACAGCCAGCGCACATCCGCGTCGAAGAAGGCGCGCAGGTCCGGCATGCCGTATTTCAGCATGGCGATGCGGTCGATGCCCATGCCCCAGGCGAAGCCCTGATATTCGTCGGGATCGACCCCGCCGTGACGCAGCACGTTGGGGTGCACCATGCCGCAGCCCAGGATCTCCATCCAGTCGGAGCCTTCGCCGAAGCGCACTTCGCCGGGTCGCGAGCGGTCGCACTGGATGTCGACCTCGAGGCTGGGCTCGGTGAACGGGAAGAAGGACGGCCGGAAGCGCATCTTCACGCTCGGCACCTCGAAGAAGGCCTTGCAGAACTCCTCCAGCACCCACTTCATGTTGGCGATGTTGGCGGTCTTGTCGATCACCAGCCCCTCGACCTGATGGAACATCGGCGAGTGCGTGGCGTCCGAATCCTGCCGGTAGGTCTTGCCGGGGATGACGATGCGGATCGGCGGCTTCTGCCGCTCCATGGTGCGGATCTGGACGGGCGAGGTGTGCGTGCGCAAAAGCTTGCGCTCGCCCTTCTCGTCCGGCTGGAAGAAGAAGGTGTCGTGCATCTCGCGCGCCGGATGGCCTTCCGGGAAATTCAGCGCGGTGAAGTTGTAGTAGTCGGTCTCGATGTCAGGACCTTCGGCGATAGAGAAGCCGAGGTCGCCGAAAATCGCCGCGATCTCGTCGATCACCTGGCTGATCGGATGGATGCGGCCCCGCTCGGCCGGCGACTGGCGCACCGGCAGTGTGACGTCGAGGGTCTCGGCCGCGAGCCGTACGGCGATCGCCACGTCCTTCAACTCCGCCTTGCGCGCCGTCAGCGCCTCGGTGACGCGGTTCTTCAGGCCGTTGATCGCCGGGCCTTTCACCTGCCGCTCCTCGGCGCTCATGGCGCCAAGTGTCTTCAGCATTTCGGAGACCGAGCCCTTCTTGCCCAGCGCCGAGACGCGCACCGCCTCGATCGCCTGCTCGTCGGTTGCCGAAGCGATCTCTGCAAGCAGCGAAGTTTCAAGGGTTTCAAGATTTCCAGCGGTGGCGTTCACGGCGAAACTCTCTCGATCGGGTAACCACCAACGTCCGGTGCGTCACCATTTTGGCTACATCAGGCATAACAAAAACCCGCGCCAGCCGTGCCAGCGCGGGTTCCCCAAAATCAGATTTGCGTATGCTTGGGAAGCGCTGGCTTAGGCGACAGCGCTCTCAAAAGCATTCGGCGTGGTGTTCTTCAGATATTCGAGCGCGACCTTGGCCTTGGCGACCAGCGCGGCGAAAGCCTGCGGCTCGTGGATGGCCATGTCCGAAAGGATCTTGCGGTCGATCTCGATGCCGGCCTTGTTGAGGCCGTCGATGAAGCGGCCATAGGTCAGGCCATGCTCATGCACCGCCGCGTTGATGCGCTGGATCCACAGCGCGCGGAACGAGCGCTTGCGGTTCTTGCGGTCGCGATAGGCGTACTGCAGCGACTTCTCCACCGCCTGCTTGGCGATGCGGATGGTGTTCTTGCGGCGGCCGTAGAAACCCTTGGCGGCTTTCAGGACCTTCTTGTGCTTGGCGTGGGCGGTGACGCCTCTCTTTACGCGTGCCATGTCATGATCTCCTTAAAAGCAATTCCAGGAAAAGTGCCTAGCGGTTTTCCGTTCGGAATTGCGTAAAAAACAAAAGCTGTTCCGGACCGAAATGCTTAGAGGCCGTTCGGCAGAAAATTCTTGATGACCTTTTTGCCGTCCGGTTCAGCCAGAACCATCGTGCCGCGGGCATCGCGAATGAACTTGTTGGAACGCTTGATCATGCCATGGCGCTTGCCGGCGGCAGCCGACAGCACCTTGCCGGTGGCAGTAATCTTGAACCGCTTCTTGGCGGCCGATTTGGTCTTCATCTTGGGCATTTTGCTACTCCGTATCGTGGGCGCACCATCGCGCTTCTTTTCTCGCTTCGGGCCGACCAAAGCCCGAAAAGCAAATGAAACCGCCACGGCATGCCCTGCCGGGCGGTTTTCTTGGAACGGCGGTCCTATACGTCAAAGACGGCTTGTGCGCAACACCCGAGACGGTGCGGCGCTCTGTCCTGCCGGATGCAAACCGCGGCTGACAGGGGGGCGGATCCTAGGGCAGGCGGAACCACACCGGCAGCATTCCCGACTGCTGCGCGCCGTCGATCAGCTCGAAGGCCGGCAGCGCCACCAGGAACACCAGCCCGTCGAGCAGCGTGTTGAGCAGCAGGCGCGGCTTGAAGCTGCCGGTGTCGCCCTCCTGGTAGAGCGAAAGGTTGGGAAAGAAGCGCGGCACCTTCGCCAGATAGGCTTTATAAGGAGCGCCGAGCACTTCCTTGAGATAGCGCTCCTCGCGCAGGATCACGACGTGGAAGGCGCCGGCGCAAAGAACCGCGAAAAGGATGATGCCGCTGAACGAGCCGATCTGCGCGCCGACGCCGGCGGCGGCCACCGTCGAGAACACATAGAGCGGGTTGCGGGTGATCGAATAGGGCCCGCCGGTGACCACTTCGGAGGATTTGCGCCCGCCGATATAGAGCGTGGACCAAAGGCGCCCGACGACGCCGAGGAAGATCAGGAGCACGCCGAACATCTCGATCGACTCGTGCATCGGCGTGTCCGGAGGGAAAGTCGACTGGCCGAACAAGAGTGCCGCGAACAGCACCACGATGAGCACCGCCAGCACGATGCGGCGCATGTATTGATAGCCGCCCAACCCCTCTACCTGGTTGTCGGTCGGAACCTTTGTTTCATCGACCATGCCCAATCCGATCGTCGCGTTTTGCTCGTGATCGGGAAAACCCGATCGTCGAGATTGCCGGCGATCGGATAGAAAACACGCGCCCGCCGATCGTCGGGACGCCGTGCCCGGCAATTCGGGCGGATTTTAGAGCGACTTGCTGTGCGGGCCGGTCAACTCTGTCTCTCGAAGCCGTGATCGGCGCGACCGATTTCGGCGACCCGGGCCGGCCCGGCTATAGCGGAAGGAAGGGGGCGCCCGCTGTCAGCGGGGCGCCAGCACCATCATCATCTGGCGGCCTTCGAGCTTAGGCTCCGCCTCGACCTTGGCGATCGGCGCCACTTCCTCGCGGACCTTGTTCAGAAGCTGCATGCCGAGCTCCATATGCGCCATCTCGCGGCCGCGGAAGCGCAGCGTCAGCTTGACCTTGTCGCCTTCCTCGAAGAAGCGCCGCACGGCCTTCATCTTGGTCTCGTAGTCATGGCTGTCGATGTTCGGGCGCATCTTGATCTCCTTGATCTCGATGACCTTCTGGTTCTTGCGCGCTTCGGCCGCCTTCTTCTGGTTGGCGTATTTCAGCTTGCCGAGATCGAGGATTTTTACGACGGGCGGCACCGCATTGGGTGATATCTCGACCAGATCGAGCCCGGCCTCTTCGGCGAGCAGCAATGCGTCGTTGATGGAAACATCGCCGCGGTTCTGGCCTTCGGCGTCGATGAGCTGGACCCGGGGCACCCGGATGTCACGGTTGGAGCGCGGGCCATCCTTGGTGGGCGCCGCTGCTTTGAAAGGTCTGCGAATGGTCGTGGTCTCCTCGGCCGTTTCGTTTAGGGTTCTTTGGGTTCAAATCGGTGGACGCGCCTATGTGGTGAGCGCGCGGCCGGAGTCAATAGCACAGCCTCGCCAGGAAATCACCTCAAAGCTTGCCACTGAAAGCTGCCATCGTCTGCACCAAGCAAAGAAACGGCGCGAGCACTTTTCGGCGAACCACCGGTTGTGCCAAAAGACCGACGGGAAGGACAAGGTCATGACCGCCAGCGCACCAGTTTTCCTTGATGTGGACGGATCGAACATCGCTGTCAGGCAGGTGGCCGGTGCCGCGCCCGGCATCGTGTGGCTCGGTGGCTACAAGTCCGACATGCTGGGCACCAAGGCCGAGGCGCTGTCGGCCTGGACGAGCCGCGAAGGCCGCGCCTATCTGCGCTATGACTATTCCGGCCACGGCGAATCGGGCGGCGATTTTGCCGACGGCACGATCTCGAAATGGCTGGCCGAAAGCCTCGCTGTCTTCCGGCGGTTCAGCAAGGGCAAGCAGATCCTGGTCGGCTCCTCGATGGGGGCATGGATCGCGCTGCGCATGGTGCAGGAATTGCGCAAGGCGGGCGACACCGGCGTCGCCGGCCTTGTGCTGCTTGCGCCGGCGCCGGACTTCACCGTCGAGCTGATCGAGCCGGTGCTGACCAAGGCACAGAAGCGCGACCTTTCGAAAAAGGGATTTTTTGAGGAGCCGTCCGACTATTCGGACGAGCCTTATATCTACACGCGCGCGCTGATCGAGGACGGCCGCGCGAACCGGGTGATGACCGGACCGATCGACACTCATTGCCCCGTGCATATCCTGCAGGGCCTGGCCGATCCGGACGTTCCGTCCGGCCATGCGCTGAAGCTCGCGGCGCTCTTGCCGGCGGACGACGTCACGCTGTCGCTGATCCCGGACGGCGACCATCGCCTGTCCCGCCCCGAGGATCTCGACATGCTCGAGCGCGCCGTCGGCGATATGGTCCAGCGGGTCGCCTGACGATGCGTATTTCCATCCCGATATCCGCCTTCGTCGCGGCGATCGTCGGCTTTGGCGGCACGCTGGCCATCGTCATTGCCGCCGCCAAGGCGATCGGCGCCACCCAGATCGAGACCGCGAGCGGGGTGACCGCGATCTGCCTGGCCATGGCCATCGAATGCCTGTGGCTGTCCTGGCGCACCAAGATGCCGGTGATCACCGCCTGGTCGACGCCGGGCCTGGCGCTGATCGCGGCTTCCAGCGGCTTCACCATGGCGCAAGCGGTCGGCGCCTTCATCGTCACTGGCATCCTTTTGATCGCCACCGGCCTGTTTAAGCCGCTGACCCGGCTGATCGCGATGATACCGGCCTCGGTGGCTTCCGGCATGCTGGCCGGCATCCTGGTCAGCTTCGCCATCAACGCCGTCAAGGCCATTCCCGCCGATCCCTGGCTGATCCTGCCGCTGATCGCCGCTTTCTTCGTCATCCGGCTGTTCAACCCAGCGGTGTCGGTGCTGGTGGTGCTGATCGGCGGCGGCCTTGCCGCCTTCCTCACCGGCCGGGTCGGCGGCCTGCCGGCGCCGGAGCTGTCGACGCTGACGCTGATCGCGCCGCAGTTTACCATCTCGGCCATCATCGGGCTGGCCCTGCCGCTCTACCTCGTTACTATGGCCTCGCAGAACCTGTCCGGCCTCGCCGTGCTGAAAGCCGCTGGCTACCATCCGGAGCCCGGCCCGCTGATTGGCGTCACCGGCCTGTTTTCGCTGCTTTCGGCGCCGTTCGGCGCTTCGACCACCAATCTGGCGGCGATCTCGGCCGCCATCTGCACCGGCCCGGATGTTCATCCGGACCCCGCCGAGCGCTGGAAGACCGGGCCGTTCTATGCGCTCGCCTACCTGGTCTTCGCCGTCTTCGGCGCTTCGCTGGTGGCGATCTTCGCCGTCCTGCCGCAGAGCCTGATTGTGCTTGTCGCCGGCCTGGCGCTGATGGCGCCTTTAGCCAACGCGCTGTCGATCGCGCTCCACGACACAGGCGAGCGCATGCCGGCGACCGTCACCTTCGCGGTGACGGCCTCGGGGCTCACGCTTTTCGGTGTCGGTGCGGCGTTTTGGGGGCTGGTTGCCGGAATGGCAGTGCTTTTCCTCGAAAAACTCAAAAAGCGATAATCATTTCAGCTGCTTCGCCGGTTTTGGCCGACCTTGCCTTGAATCGCCGATTTCGCCTTCCCATTTCGATTCCACGCAGCCGGTTTGGCTGTCTCCAACGGAAGGATTGGGAGAAAATGAACACAACCGCATTGATCCGTCCGGCCTGGACGCCGGCGACCATCGCGCTGATGGTGATCGGCTTCATGGTGTTCTGGCCGCTCGGCTTCGCCATGCTCGCCTACATCATCTGGGGCGACCGGCTCGATGGCTTCAAGCGTGACGTCAACCGCGCCACCGACGGCATCTTCGCCGGCTGCCGCCGCGGCTCCGACAAAGCCGCCCGCTGGGGCCATGGCTCGTCCCGCACCGGCAATGTCGCTTTCGACGACTGGCGCGAGAAGGAGCTCGAGCGCCTCGCCGAGGAGCGCCGCAAGCTCGACGAAATGCTGACCGAGTTCGACGAGTATGCCCGTGAACTGCGCCGCGCCAAGGACCAGGAAGAGTTCGACCGCTTCATGGCTGAGCGCAACAAGCGGACCGCGCCGACCACCACGAACGACGCGACCGGAAAGCCCGCCCCGAAGCGCGGCAAGGGTACGAACCTGCTCGACGACTGAGACCCTGCGACAAGTCTCGGAACGATATGCGGCGTCGCGCAAAGCGGCGCCGTTTCTTTTTTGTTCTCTATGTAGCTTCACTCCACTGGCCGTTTTCCTCGAATCGCGTATCGTCCAGCCATGTCCCTCGGCTTCTTTCGCAACCTGACCAAAGCCAAGCCCGCGCCCGTCGTCGAGCGCGAGCATTGCGTCGCCGGCCGCACGCTGCCGCTCAAGATCGTCGAGAGCGCCAGGGCCCGGCGGCTGACGTTGCGCATCGATTCCGGCGGCCAGGGCCTGCGCATCACCGTGCCGCC
>NZ_JHQR01000008.1 GCF_014843825.1 Mesorhizobium silamurunense | reverse complement strand
CACCAAGTGTTAGATTCCATCCACTAGCAGGTTTGACAGGTTGAATTCTGGCAAGCTGTCGTTGTGCTGGAAGGCGGTCTGCGCGGCCAAAGCCCCGGCTGCGGCTGCCGTCACCAGGATTAGGCGCAGCGGCACGCTTGCCCAGCGCTGCGCGCGTGAGCGCCTTGCGCCGATGCGCTTTCGCCATTGATCAGAGCGGTTGTCGTAACGCGACCTGTTCAAGCCCCTCTCTCCCCGAGGGGAGAATGCGCCCAAAACCGCGGGAAAGTCTACAAGCCCATTCTGGCACACCCAAGCTCTTCGTCTTAGGCATCCATTTCCAGCGGCTCGTGCTCGGGCTGCTTGTGCCAGGCGACTTGCCGCAGATCCCGCTTGTCGACGCGCTGACCGCACACCTTGCAGGTGTAGAAATGGTCGCTCTCGTCGGCCGGTTCGCCGCCGACGCGCTTGCCAGGTCGGCTAAGTGGCGGGATATCAGAAAGTCTCGTCATAACCCTTCTCACATACAATTTTGCTAAAATGCCCGGAACCGTATGACCTCACACGGCTTGAATCGCGGTTGGGGTATTGTGCATGCGTAACGCCTCAGAGCGTTTGAAGTTCATCCGGCCGCTTGAGCCTACGCTCGTCGAGAAGTCTCCCGAGGGCGACGGATGGATCCACGAGGTAAAATTCGACGGCTACCGCTCGCAGATCGTCATCGATGCCGACGGAGTCCGCATCTTCACCCGGCGAGGCCTCGACTGGACGGCCAAGTATCGCGACCTCGCGAAGGCAGCCGGCGAGCTGCAGGCCGACGCGGCTATCATCGATGGCGAGATCATCGTCCCGAATGAGGCCGGAGTTTCAGACTTCGGCGAGTTGCGCAAGGCCATCACTCGGCGTCAACACGACCTCTACTTCGTCGCCTTCGATCTCCTGCACCTCAACGGCCACGACTTGCGCGACATGCCACTGGAGGACCGCCGCGAGGTGCTGCAGGCGATGATCCCTGCCGGTCAGCGAATCCAGTTCAGCGAGGCTCTGCCAGGCACGGGAGCGGCCGTTTTCCATCTGGTCGAGCAGGCAGGGCTAGAAGGTGTCATCTCGAAGCGGAAGGACAGCAAATATCGCTCCGGACCGTCGACCAACTGGCTAAAGGCCAAGTGCTATTCGATCGACGAGTACGAGCTGCTAGGCGTCGAGCGGGAGGCTGGCAAGCCGGCCTTCGCGCTCATGGCAGAGCGAGGCACAGGGCGCTATGTCGGCAGCGCCTTCATCACCTTGAACCGCGAGATGCGCGAGCGGCTCTGGCAGCGCGTCCAGGAGCACGCAGGTACGGCGCCGAAGGGCATGAAGCGGCCGGCGACACAATGGGTCAAGCCGGGGCTCATCGGCCGGGTGAAGCATCTGCGCGGCGAGGAAGACCTACGCCATGCCTCGTTGCAGGATTTTCGAGAGGAGCAAATTCACCCAAGAGAGCAAGAGATGTGACAGAAGAGGCCATGGCTGCCGCTTTGGCAGCCAAGAACGAAGAGGCGCAGATCCTAGGTATTGTTGATACTACCACTGGATCGGATGCCAAGATCGAATCCTGCCGCTTAGGGGAGGCCATCCAGTTTGTGGCAAACGCTTCGATCCTGGGTTACGATGTCCGAGCCGCGATGGTTTTCTATGGCACGGAATTGCATAGCCTTCGGCGCAGAGATTGTGAGCAGTTGTGGTCGAAGTATGGAGAGACCCTACTTCGACCATAGATGGGCATAGCGCCGGGTTGTCAGATCGGCTTGTCGACGAGTGGCCTCTTCCTCGCCGGTGGCTTGTAGGCTGTCACGAGCCTGAGCGTATCAATCCTTTACCAAATCATGAATTAGTGAGTGGACCTTTCTCGCAGACGCGAGATTATGAGCCACTATGCCTCGGTTCTTCTTTGAAATTTCCGATACCGGAGACGTGTACCACGATTCGCACGGGATCATGCTTCACGGCGCTGAGGCGACCAAGGAACGGGCATTCGAAATGGTTCGCAAACTACCGGCGGGGCCTCCTCCCACTGGATACCGCGATCTGGCGTGCACAGTCCGCGACATCACCGGCAGTCGGCTCATGGAGGTCAGAATTGAATTTGGGACACCGCAAGAGGTTGAAAAGCCCCAGCGCTGAGGGGGATCAGCACCGGGGCCTTTAGGCACGTACGCTTACCAGCATGTCCGCTTATCAGCTTGCGCTAATATCGTGAACGAAGGGTGAATTCAGGACTTGCCAGACGCAAGCCGTCCGACAGGCTCGGCCTGCGGCTTGGTCAAGCGGAACCTAATATGCGCTTCTCGCTTATGGCAGGATGAGCACGCGCGGCATCAATTTCTTCGACAAATGGATGGCAGAGCATCTGCCGAATGCGATGACCGACGACCCGGCGGCCGTGAGCGATCTTGCCGACGAAATGCTGAAGGCTGCGGGGCGCGAAGGCATTGCTGCCAGCGAGATCAACGAGGAGGTCAGCGTCTTCGAGGCGATCTTTGAGGCAATGCAGCACCGGGAGGGCAACTTGCCTGAAGGCGATGAAGTCGTTTTGGATCTGCTAGCTGGACGACTGGCAAGGGAGGCTGGCATCTCGGAAGAGCAGGCCGGCGAGCTGATCCAGCGCATCGGCACCGACTGGGAGTCACTTCTCAACGAAGCTCATTTCCTGAAAGAGCTTGAAGGCAAACGGGGGCAGGAATAAATCCCTCAACGGTGCGGCGACCCATCTCACAACGAGGATCGCCATGACGACGAAGTTTCCTTTCACAGAGGACACTCTCGGTAAGAAGCTCGAGGCCGGTACTGGACTGTCGGTCGACTGCCTCACCTGTCGGCGGAAAGCTGTCCTGGACGTCGCCGAACTGGTCAAACGATTCGGGCCTGATCAGCCATGCTTGCATTGGGACTTGTTGAAGATCCTCTATTGCCACGAGTGCCGCGGCGCCGGCCGAGACGATCGGAACAGTTTACGAACCATGCGGTGACGCCCGAGAAGCGCGGGCGGCCGAATGCATGACAAAAGCTGCTAGTCCAGTCAGCGCGCCAAAAAGCATCCTTGACGGATGGTATCCTCGTAGCATTTGTCGGAAAATCCGGGATGACGCTGGCGGAGCTTGTCGACGATCTCCGGATGGCTAGGTCTATGCGCGAGTGCATCCTCGCCGGCTTGGTAGGCGTCATGAAAAAGTGCGCGCACCCGGCGACGTGCGTCATCGATTTCAATCTCTGAAAAGCGATCTCTCAGGACACGCAAGTCAATTGGAAGCGGCCGGAGTGGACCGAACTGTCGATGAGAGCTGTTATAAGAAATAATTGCAAACGCTGCATCTAGCAGCTTGGCGTTTCGCGCTTCTGTCACAACCCCGGCTCGGGCAGCAGTGCGAAGTTGTTCGATCTCTTCTTCATCGATCATCGGATTTTGCCCACTTGCACCCCTTATTCCCAATGTGAGAATGCTTCTATTCGACGATCGAGTCTATACATCAGAGATCGCCAAACTTGAGAGTGGGCCGATGCGCGATGACGAGCTTACTGAGCGTCCCGGCAAGGGCTGGACGCCATGGGAGCCAGGCCAGGGCGAGAGCGACATCGATCGCGTCTGGTGGGCGGCGCGGGTGCTCCATTTCGCCAAGCTCTCGTGCTGGTTCGATGGATCCGAGCTCGTCGCCATCGCCCACTGGGGCTACCGCGGCGAGAAGTGGTGCATGAAACTGAAGCCGGCCGACTGGCAACCATTGCCCGAGGTCTACCGGGTGGAACGCGAGCGCGAGCGGGAAGAAATCATTGAGCGGCATCGCATTACCGCCCGGCAGCGGATGCTTGCCACCCTCGAACGCACAGGCAGGCGCCAGAGCGCGCCGGATCCTTGCTAATTCTCGGCGTGGCTGAAGACGACAGCGCCGTCGTCCTTGCGAACTTCAACGGACACGATCCCGTCGTCGCCCTTTCGGGTCGGGAACATGGAGGTCGCGTAGTCCTTTGCGGTCCTCTCGGCGTCGAAAGTCTGCTTGTCGACGATGCCCTGTCTTCCGTACCAGATGACAGTGTAGGCCAACGGTTACTCCCGTGTTTTGCGATAGCATAGCACTCAGCCCCCCGCGCGACCTACTGCTTAATGGCCGCAGGGAAGCGCCAGGGGGCGCAAGGCGCTTCGGCAGTGCCCGCGGTGGCAATTGACGCTGACAGCGATCTCGGCGAGGCAACCGACAAGCACGTCGCAGGTGGCGGATATATCTTTTAGCCGACGGAACGTTTGTATCCGCCCGGTGTTATCACCACGATCCCCGCATAGGGATTATAAAGGGCCATGTCCCCTCTTGGTCCGAGTTGGAGTCCGCTGTCTCCCGGATGCGTTCAGATGCGCAACTTTTGCGCTTTGGAGCCGTCGACAGCGGACCCGACGCATCCAGTGATCGCCGGCGCATCGTCTTTGCGGACTTCCGTACGGGACAGCGGCCGGCGGAAACCCCTTCTGACCACGCCCGCCAATTCCTGCCGCCGGCACGCTGGCGCGGTGACACGGGGCAGGTGGCTGGCATCCGCTGCGCTCGCTGCAACGTCGCGCGCTACTACAAGCCGATCGAGTTGTGATCGGTCGCTGCCAGCAGTGCAAGAGCCGCGAGTGGATGGTTGCGGAACTGTTCCACCCGACGGGAGAGCAGGCACACAAGATCCGTTTCCGGCGCCTTGTCGAAATCCGGTGGGAGCGTCGAGTTATTTGGCGGGATGAGGAGTAGGAAGCCTACCACGGGAGCGGCCCGGCGGACCTCGGGGGGAGGCCATGGATCGGCCGGGCCTAACCGGCGGGGACATAGAGAAAAACTCGGTACCGGCTGATGGAAATATACGCTCCTGCTAATGCAGGGTGAACACATCCATTATAAGCGGGACGCCATCCATAAAGACGAAAGCGAGAGTAGCCGGTTAGCGCACCAGGCAGCTATGTTTGGGCTCCTGTAGTTAGATTGCCAAGCAACAGCACGGCGATATAACCTGTCGCGGGGGCAATTAGAAACATCCAGCAAGGGAGGATGAAATGACATTCAAGCTTTGCATGCTGGTCGTCGCCATCACCGCGCTGTGTCTCGGACCAGCCAATGCCCAGTCGGCCAAAGACGCCATTGAAGCCAGCAATGCCGAGTACATGAAATCGCTCAACAGCAAGGATGCCGCGGGCGTGGCGTCGCACTATGCTGAGGACGCGGTCATATTCCCACCGGATATGAAGCGAGTCGACGGGCGGGAGAACATTCAAAAGTTTTGGCAGGGCGCGATTGAGTACGGCGTTTCCGACCTCAAGCTCACAACGGTTGAGGTGGAAGAGAGCGGAGATTTCGCATTTGAATCAGGCGCTTTCTCGTTCAAGATGCCGGGCAAAGACTCCAAACCCGTGGACGGCACCGGCAAGTCTATAGTGGTCTGGAAGAAGGCACAGGACGGCAACTGGCAGATCTATCGCGATATCTGGAACTCCGATCCCGCGAAATAAAGGCATTGCCCCCGTACTAGGGCGCGGCACCCTGTCGCGCCGCGGATGTACCGGCCGGCGGCCATGGAATGGGGCATCATTCCCAAGCTGAAATGCGCCAAATGCGGCGGCAAGCGCGTCGGGCTGATTTACACGCTCGACACCAGCCCGAACGGCCTAAAGGCCAGGCCAGGGGCGGATGAATGGCCAAAGATCGAGCCGCTGATGGACTATCAGGTGTTGCTGCTCTACGACCCATTCAGTCACCTCAAACAGTAAACACCATCCAGAGTTGTACAAACCCAATCAAGACGATGAGACCTACCGTCAGCGCGGCGAACAAATCTGTCGGGACCTCGGCGACGTACTTCGCGTGGTGGGTTGCCAGTTTCGCCTCGTTATAGTCTTGGTTGAGTGCCTTGATCTCCTGGAGAGTTGACCCTCCTGCGAGAGCGCCAAAACAGGATATGTTAAAAACTGACAAGGCTAGCGCCAGCTTTGCTGAAGCTGGCGCTGTGTGAGCGAAGCTGAATATCAGAAATAGGTTCACGACCGTGACCGCGAATGTTATGCCCATTACCGCCATATAGTGGCCAAGTCGAGCATTCGTCAGTGCGACTTGCTGATCTCTGGTGAGGTTTTCTTGGTCGGCAGTTGCAATCATACCAAACGTCCTCCGATCAACCGCCAGCATCCGGTCGATCGTACTCCTATTGTTACGACCTGGCGACTTATCTTTTCCGCAGCCTCACCCCAGCGCGCCGCCGCCATTCTCCGGGATGAACTCGACGCCGGCGGATTCCCGCTTAGGTCCATTCAGCTTCTGCTTTTTTGCGGACCCTTGCACCGGATGCACGACCACTTGATGGTCACAGGTTCTCCCAACCAGCATAAAGACGCAACCGACCTGGAACGCGATCGCACCGAGTCAGAGGAGGATCCAGTACCCCGATGTGTCGCCAGCGTATTCAAGCAGGGCGTTTCGCATCACGCCATTGTAGCCTATGGCGCTGGCGATCGGCCCACCCAAGAACATCAGGACGCCGGCGCTGCCGATGCTAGTGAAATTTTGCTGGCTCTGGATTTCGATCTTCGTGGCCATCACGGGACCGTCCTCTCGATCGTCACTTTCTTCCCGCGAGAGAGAGCCACAAGCAGCCCTAGAATGATGTCACCGAATAGCCAAATCCAGAGCAATACGCCGACGGCGATAGTTCCGCCGACAGCAGTCCCGGCTTGGTAGGCGGCATCGGTCGACGACTGGAATTGTTCGCTCGAAAGCTTGATCGTCATGAACATCCACAGGCCCATAGGGACGTTGAAGGCCAAGAACATCCACCAAAACAGCATCCCGAAGAAACTGCGCTCGCGTTTCTCGATGCGCTCTATGTGCGGCATAGTGTAATCCCCCCTGTTTATTTCTCTCCTCACAATTGCGCAAACTAGGCGTGCACGCTAACGGGCCCCGGAAGGGCGCGCTTGACGATGCGGGCGGTGTAGGACAGCGGCCGGCTAGGACGCGCGCCAGCGGGGCTTCCTTATTTCGGGATTTCGAAATCCACATCGACGAGCTGAAGCTTGCCGATAAAATCCTTCGCTACAGTCGCCGTGATGGTCATCTTGCATGTGTCGGAAGGGAGCAACGCCGCACAGTTGCGCAGGATGAAGCGCATATCGTTCATGTCCTGCCATGGCTCATGAAGGGTGACATACTGCTTGTCGAGGACGCCTGTCGCAACCTCCGGCGTCGCACCATAGATCGTAATATCGTGGATGCGAAATCGCTGCCCAATCTCCGATTGCCAGTCGACCAGGAAATCCACCGGATCAATCGGCTTATCTTGTGCGAAGGCGCTCGTGGCAACGAGCGCAAGTAACAGTCCCATGTATCGCATGTTGCTGAAGGCCTCCCAAGCCGCTGTCAGCATCGCGCAATAGTTGCGTACAGGCAAGCTATGCCTTCCGCAGCCTCACCCCGGCGCCGCCGCCGTTTTCGGGGATGAACTCGACGCCGGCCCCTTCAAGGCCAAGCGGACGTCGCCGGTTCTTCACTCAGCCTTCAGTACCTGGTGTCTGGTCAGCCAATCACGAATGATCAATCGGACGGCTTCAGGTCGTGAAACATCATGCTCGGCAACAAATTGATCGACGCCCGCGAGCATGTTCGGTTGAAGGCGGACCATGATCGGCACACCCTTTCCAGTTGGCGCCGGTCCCCGCCGTTTCTTTGATATCACGGTTTCTTGCTTTGGCATAAAAACTCTGATATCAGAATTCCCGTTCTTGCGGAAGCGCTAGGACCTCACACAAAACCCGAATTGGAGAAGATCCGATGCCGAACACCTATGTTCGGGCAGCCGCCGAAGGCATGCCCGCTGCCAAGCCCACCGCCTTCATCGGCCGTTTTTCCCGCCGCGCCCTGCTCGGCTCAATCGCCTCTGTTCCGGCCATGCGAGGCGCAGCAAGCGCGCTTGCCTCGTCCGCCACTTCACAACCCGCGGATGCTTCGCCCGTGCTGTCGGCCGCCGAGACGCCAGACGAGCGCGCCGTTCGCCTTGCGAGCGAACTGTCGGAGGCAATGAACGGCTTCATGACACTGCCCGGCGACAAGCCGCAATGGGTCGCGCACGTCACCACCTGCGGCCGCATCTGCTACAATCGCAAGAAGATCAACCTCAGCCTCGTCTTCGCCGGCCAGACCGTCGGCATCAAACAGGTCGAGGACCACATCTGGCTGGCCCCTTCATGGACTATGATCTGGGATATTTCGACGATGAGACATGCAGGCTCGAACCACTCCAAAACCCCTTCGGGCCAAAAGTGTTACCCATGTCTCCGGTATGAACCGTAACCTATGTGTCCAGAATGGACCATGAAGTGATGGTGCCCAGAGGCGGCTTAGGGAACCAAAATCGAACCGTAGGTGAAAGCCTGATTTCTCTTTGATTTTACAGGTACTTAGCCTGAACCGACGTTGCGACCAAATTCCGCTGTTGTGGACCTCTTGCGGTGCGAATGTGTACCGCGTGGCTATGATAGTCGAGGGGCGGACGTGCGCAAGGGGGCATCCGTCACTCAAACGGCCCGACCGGATCGGCCTCGACGCTCCCCGTGAACAGTTTCATTCGGGCGTTCACATCGTTCAGGTAGTCTGCGCTCGTTACCAGCACCATCTGGCAGAGCCAGAATTGATAGGCGGAGGGGTCGCTGAATGATATTCCTTGCTCATCTGCCCGCATGAAGCTGACCGGGTAGGAGTGGACCCAGTTCGACAGATAGGATTGATGGAACTCAAATTGCTGGATATCCCATCCGGCCTCGCGAGCCGCACCCCTCGACCCACCAACAAACACTCTTTGGCCGCTGCTAAGTTCCTTGATCTGGTCTGGGGCGTGGCCGAGTTTGGCCGCGAGGTCCTCGATCTTGGTTTTCAGCCCGTCCTTTGCTGCGGCATAGCCTTCAAAGAAGCCCGTGTCCCTCGGCTGGCCGGCAAGCTCCAGGGCCGTGAGAAACCTCTTTCGCGTCGTGAGGTCGTGAAGGAACAGGATTTGTCGCCGGAGGTCCCACTCGTCGGCAGTCAGCGACGGCTCCGAGATGTATTTCGTCATCAGCGAAGCGTCGATGATGGCGCGGCCGAGGGTGGCGACGGAGAAGTGATCCAAGAGCGCCGTGCGGTTCTCAATGATCCCGGCGACCGACATGCAGTGGGTTATTAGCTTCGCAAACACAAAGAGCGCCCTGTTCTGGCGACCCGTGTGCACAACCCCTATTGCACCGTCTGAAATGGCTACTGCGCTCTGCATGGCCGCTTCGAGCTTATCGAGGGCCGCCAACATCGACTTAAGCCCCGCCGCTCGGGCCTCGTTCCTCTTGTTCAACGCGTCCCCTCCGGCAGCACTACTCGGGATCGTCTCGCCCCGTTGCGGGGAAGCCCCAAACCCACTGCCCGAGGAACGTGACCCCAAGCAGAGCAAGGGCGGCCAGCGCGGTAAGCACGGCCCAAAACCCCCCGATGATGAGAGCACCCTGCACGTCGAACGGGTGGTATGTCGTCTCGAACTTCATGGTCCCTGCACGTACGCGCTCAAGCTCCGGTTCGGACACGAAGAAATCTCGACCGGTCAAGCACAGGTCCTTAATGTTGATGTTGCCGAACTCATTCATCCGCGCCCGCAGGTCCGCGACGGGCAGACGCGCCGCGCATTCGTAATTGAACTGTTCCACATACTGCGCTTGGCGATCAGCCTGCCATTGCTGCAAGACGATCCACGAGTGCCAACCCGCCGCGATGACACCGACGATTGGAGCCAACCGCAGTCCCCGCCCTAGCCAAAGTCGATAGAAACCTCGCGCCACCCAGTCCCCCCTGCGCACTTCCGGCAAACCTAACACGTCACCGGAACATGCCACGTCGGTCCCTCTTACTCCACTTTAGGAGGCGAGGGGGCCGCTCAACAAGCCCATGTCGCGCAGCGACCTGTTCAGGAAATCTGACGAGCTTACCTTCTCCTCGGGGTCAAACCCGGCGTTGCGGATTGCCTGCAGGACGTAACCTTCGGCCCAGTCAGTTGCGTCCTCTGCCACATCAAGGGCGAACTGGCCGTCGTAAGGACCGCCACGAAGGATTAGGGCCTCTTTTTCAGTCTCACCCAACATGTACAAGAGGCTGTAAGAAGACTGATCGATGGTGCCATCGTCCCTGATGATCGCCGAGTAGGCTGAGAAATCGTACTCCTTCAAGATGTTATTGCGTTCTTTGTGGATGAACTCCCAAAAAAGCGGGAAATCCCCACGCCGTCTTCCCAATTCGTTCCATGCATCTCTAAGCGATTTTTGGAGAGCACCCGGTAAACAGGCGCGGGCATCCTTCTGACCAAGCAGATGAATTGAAGTTTTGAGCAGGGAGCATATCCCCGCCCATTGTACGCGCCAGCTAGAGAAGGATGGTCTTTCTGTCCTCAAGGCCGAGATTGCAAATCTGCAATCGCCGCAAACACGATAGGAAGATAGATACCACTTGACTTCAAGCTTGAACTCTTTGTGGTCCGGCAATGTCATCGTGAGCCCCCTGCGTAGGGAATGGCCTATTATTTCATTGTCCCTCAAGCAAGCTGCAAAAGTGGCGGAAAAATCCGAGGGGTCGAACTCGATAGTTGCAGCCGCGCGATACCCCCCGGTGGGTCACGCCCTGGCCCACCCTCGCGCCCGTGCCGATTTCCGCCGAGGTGGGGCGCCCAGATGGCTCTCTCCTATGTCCGGTCAGGCTGTTTCAGGGGCTTCGAGGGTTCGGGTGGTGGAATGCATCGTCCCGACGTGAACGACGCTCTACGGACAGGACCGGACAGAGAGGCCCGCAAACCGTCTAATGCCATTTTTCAGGCACAACGAACGTTGCCGTTGGACAAGGGCTACGCTTTGCCGTCGTCAATCTTCTCGGCATCTATGACGGAGTAGGACGCTCCGCCGTTGTTTTTCGAGCGGAGGGCGAGTTCTTCGTAGAGGTAGCGTGCGAACATCGAACCTGCGCCAAGCACCACCCACAACGGCACACCAATGGCCCCACCAAGGGCAGCAATGCCGGCGCTTTGGCCGCCGAACACTGCAACGCCGACAGCGGCAGCACCAAGGCCCAGACGCTGGGCGACAGTGCGATTGTCCCAGCCAACGCTTTTGGTCTGTGATGCTACGATCTTCACCAGCGGCCATATCACCTTGCTTGAGACCGTCGCGGCGATGGCATTCTTCGCCTTTTGCCGGACAGGCAAGTCCGAGTTTCGAATGTCGAGAAGCTTCAGCGCCCAAGCCTTGAGCGCGTCATTTTGGGCCGGCGTTGCCTCTTCAGCGATCCGAACCGCCAGTTGACGATAGGTCTTCTCATCCATGTGGAACCCCCAATGTGCGCCTGCGGCTCGTATCAGACCCGCGACTGCAATGACAGGCGTCCGGAAGGGTATAGCCCAGCGTACAGCCGGGGCGCTGCCCGAAAGGATGTCCGTTAGGGTTGACTTCCATCAACGGACAGCCTAGTTAGCGGACACCATGCTAACGGACAGAGAGGGAAGCACCGTGTCCAAAACCATTCTCTATGCCCGCGTCTCGACAGTTGATCAGACGCTCGGCCACCAGCAGACCCAAGCGGAGGCCGCAGGGTTCCCAATTGATGAGGTAGTGGCCGACCACGGGGTCTCCGGGGTCAGCACAACGCTTGCCGAGCGCCCCGAGGGCCGAAGGCTCCGGGACATGCTGCGGAGAGGGGATACGCTGGTGGTCCGCTGGGTGGATCGGCTCGGCCGCAACTACCAAGACGTTTGCGACACCATACGCGAGTTCATGCGGAAGGGCGTGGTCGTTCGGACAGTCATCAACAACATGACCTTCGACGGGGCAACCAAAGACCCCATGCAGCAAGCCGTACGGGACGCGCTCATCGCCTTCATGGCAGCAACGGCACAGGCCCAGGCGGAGGCCACGAAAGAGGCCCAGCGGGCCGGCATAGAGGCCGCTCGGGCACAGGAGGACCGCTATAGGGGCCGCAAGCCCAGCTACGACAGGGCCGCGCTACAGGCCGTCACCGACATGCTGGCGCAGGGACAAGGAACGTCCGCCGTTGCCAAGGCGTCAGGGCTCACGCGCCAGACGGTCTTGCGTATCAAGGAAGACCCTGCGGCGGCCGAGAAGGCGCTTGTGGCTTGGGGCATGTGAGGGAGGCGCGGAGATGGCTTACACGCTGGCAATGACCTTCATGACCCTCTACGGCCTGTGCGGGGCCGTGGCGTTGGTAAGGCTGTTCATCGGACGATAGGTGACTTGCCGCATCTGCGTCCCCGTGCCAAAGCCGCGTGGCCGCATAGCTCAAACGATAGGTCACACGAAAATCCCATGACTGCCCCACGACCTGCCCTTCGGATGCTCGGGCTACTCGATGAGTTCGCAAAGCTCGATCCCGAGATGCAAATCCAGCAAATTTCTGTCTTCCTTCACGTCGTGGAGAAGCCCGACCTCACCATGCGGGAGCTGGAGCAACTAACCGGCTTGAGTTCCTCGTCTGTGAGCCGAAACGTATCCGCGTTGTCGAAGGTCCACCGTAAGGGCCAGCCGGGGCACGATCTGATCGCCGCGTACGAGGACACGCAGGACCGACGTATCAAGCGCGTCAAGCCGACCCCAAAGGGCATGAAGGTGTTCAATACGCTCAACATGGTTATGGGCCTGTAGAAGCGGGATCGCTGCCGAGTTTCCGGATCAGCCCAAACTTTTTTTCAGACACAGTTCGGGCACATATGCCTTGGAATGCCTTGAGCCACAAGGCCTCGCACTGGATTAGGTATCTAGTGCCTATCTCATTGAAAAATAATATGAAGTCTGGCTGTTGACACCAGCGTCGCGGTGACCGATATGCGCCTTACGCATACCCGAGTGGTGGGCTTGACCTGACCGCTGAACCCCGAAGACCAACCCGCTCGGAGGCCGTTCGGCCCCAAGAGCCTCCCTTCCAAAACCAGTTGGCTGTTCCTGCAAGACAGCCCGGTCGATTGCAGCCATGCCTGACGTGCCCTTAGGGGCCGGCAGCGGGACCGTACGGGGCAAGACGATGATCCCCGGCCGAACCATAGAATGGGAGCGGGCTTGCACCCGGGACCGGCACACTGCCGGACGTGCAACTACCGCGTACGCCGCCAATCCGGATTAGTCTCCGGGGAGGGTAGCGGAGCCTTGGATGACCGAGGGTGTTCCGCGAACCGGGAAGGTCAGGACGACCCCCGGCGGCAAATCACACAGATCAACAAATCAATGGTCGGAAAGTCCCGGCCTTTTTTCACTCTTCCGTCCCTCTGTGCTTGGGGGCGGATACAAATATTAGGAGAATTGAATGCGAACATGTCGCGCTGCACATTGCGGCGCACCTACGTCTTCCCGCTTCAGCCCGCACTGTCGGCGCCACAAGAGCAGACTACGGCGCCAGGGCGATGTCGGGCAGACCGCCATCAGGCGGAGTGAGCTTGCGCCTTACGTCTCCCTCGTTCGGGAGCGGATCGCGAAGAACGCCCATAGTCCCCTCTGGGGCCACTTGGATGCCCGGTGGGCCGCTCTGGCAAGCTCGGCAAAGGACACCGTCGGAAATCGGGTTCAGAGCCGATACAAGCGGCAAGCGGCGCATGAGGTGCTGAACCTCGACGCTGAATGCTCCCCACGGGACATAGCCGTCACCGCGATGGCGATGTTCCTGTTCTGGAGCGAGAGACCGGAGCGGTTCCTATCTGATGCCGCCTTCCGCCTCCAGCTCGTGAAGCGGGTTCGGGCGCTCTCCAGTAGGCACTCGGGCCTTCGATATGACCACCAAACGGGCCGGCAGGAGCGCGTCTACCGGGAGCTTAGTCCCAAGGCGGGAATGATTGTCGCTCGTGACCTGACCGCCGCCTTCGGAGGTGCCGGTCTACAACTCGCCGAACTCGAAAAACGTGACCAAGAAAGGAAGCAAGCCATGACCGACGAGATCAACCAAGCCCTGCGGGAGCTCGTGTGACAGCCAGCCTCGAAATCATGCCCGAGACCTTTCGCGAGGCCGTTGACTGGTTCCACGCCAAGGCCGGGCGGGATGCAATGACGACGAAGCCACGCCGGCTCCCACTTGGGCGCATTCTCGTTGCCCCGACAGTGTTCCAAGTGCGCACCGGGGCGGCGGCTGGTGGCGTCACCGAGCCTTTCCATGTGAAGGCACTCCAGCAGGCATTGGAGGCGAAGCCCGAGGACGGGCGGGTACTTGACCCCGTAACGGTCTATGCGATCGGCGACAGCGCCTATTGCATCGACGGACACCACCGCTTGGCCGCCTATAGGGCCGCGAAGGTGAATGGCTCGGTGCCTGTCGAGTGGTTCGAGGGGAGCCTCGCCGAGGCCATAGCAGAAGCCGCCCAGCGGAACCAAAAGGTAAAGCTTCCGATGACCCAGTCGGAGCGCCTGGAGGCTGCGTGGCGTCTCGTGATCTTGGGGGCGCACTCCAAGCGGAAGACTGCCGAGGCATCGGGCGTGAGTGAGCGGACCGTCGCCACTATGCGGTCAATGTACCGGCAACTGGTGGAACAAGAGTTGGAGGTGGGCAGCTATCTGGAGGCCCTACGGTGGGCCAAAGCGGGAGAGAACGACATCGAGTACACGGACGCCATGCGGGAGGCTCGGATCGACCGCTATGTGAAGGGCTTCGTGAAACAGTTCGGACCTCGGACACCTACTCATGCCGAGGAGTTTGCAGAGGCGGTGGCGAAGTGGGCGGGTAGTCAGTTCGCTGGAGCAGTAGCTTCATGGCTGGCTACCTCCGACGAAGACGAAGACACGGACTTCTGACCCCACGCTCGGGGATGCCACCTATGCATCCTTTAGGCGTGCAATTTGCACAGGCGGAGCAGTCCGCCAAACACAACTGAAAACAAGGAAAAACCTATGAATGCTTTCACCGAGGGGTCTTCGGGCCTCCGGCTCGTCGTCCATTGCGACGGTGCCTGTATTGGCAACCCCGGTCCCGGCGGCTGGGCTGCAACCATCAAACTCATGGACGGCGATCAGGAGATCAGCCGGACAGAAGTCGTCGGCTCGGAACCGGCGAAGACAACGAACGTCCGCATGGAAATGAGCGGAGCCATCGGAGCCCTCCGCGCCCTTCCGGAGAACGATGGCACCCCCGTCGCGGTCTTCTGCGACAACGAGCTGGTGAGCAGGGGGATGAACGAATGGCTCTCGGGCTGGATTGCTCGGGGCTGGCGAACGGCGACCAAGAAGCCGGTGGCGAACCAAGAGCTATGGCAGGAGCTTGCCTCGCTTGCCGCTGGCCGCACGGTCACTTGGCATTGGGTAAAAGGCCATGCCGGCGATCCTCACAACGAGGAGGTAGACGCGCTTGCCAACGCCGCAGCGGCACAAGCTATGCGGCAGGCCCAAGCCGGCTAACAGCCGGACGAGTACCGGCCCCGGTGCATTGTGCCGGGGTCGCTTTCACGCATCCATTTCGAGCCGCTGGTGTCTGGGCTGTTCATGCCAGATCACTTGTCGAAGGTCGCGCTTGTCAACCACCTGACCGCATGCCGGACAGGCGTAGAAGTGGTCATCTTCTTTCGACATCTCGCCACCGTGCCGCCTGCTCGTGATGGGCGGCCTAAGATCCGAAAGCTTAGTCATCCTCGAAGCTTGTCGGCTTCGCGTTCCAGCGTCTTGCGGTCGTTGCCGTGCTGCTTGATCAGATCGCGCACCTGTTGAACCGTCAGGCCCACCTTGTTGGCGAAGTGCCGGACTTCGTAGTCCTCTTCCCCTGACACCCGGTCTCGGTCGCGGTTCCCACGCTTGCTCTTGTCGTCTGCCATGCTCATTCCTCCTTGGCCAAAGAGAACAGCGGCCATTCAGGAATGTTCCATAAGCGCCAGCTAACGGAACGCTTACGGCTGTGCGATATTGAATAAAAGTAGAGTTTGGAGCGCCTATGCGTAAGCCTGCCGACCCCGTTCGGCTGTCATTCATCCGCCCTATGGAGCCCGAGTTGGTCGAACAGCCGCCCCAGGGTGACGAATGGGGCCATGAAGTCAAGTTCGACGGCTACCGGACCCAAGTCATCAAGGACGCTGACGGCATCCGCTTCTACACCAAGAACGGCTTCGACTGGACGGCGAAGTACCGGCCGCTTGCCGACGAGGCGAAGGCGATAGAGGCGGAGAGCTTCATCATCGAGGGTGAGACAGTCGTCACCAACGAGGACGGATTTTCGGACTTCCACGCGCTACGCTCGGCCATCACAAAACGCCCACAAGACCTCTACCTTGTGGCCTTCGACCTGCTCCACCTCAACGGCCACGATCTGCGCGACATGCCGCTGAAGGACAGGCGCGAAATCCTGCAAGCGGTGATCCCGGCCGGCGGCCATATTCAGTTCAGCGAAGCTCTGCCTGGCACTGGAGAGGCCGTCTACCACCTTGCCTGTGAGGCTGGCCTTGAAGGCATAGTCTCGAAGCGCCTCGACAGCATCTATCGCAGCGGCTCAACGATGAATTGGCGGAAGATCAAATGCTACGTCGAGAAGGAAATGGAAATCATCGGCGTGAAGCGAGAGACCGGAAAGCCGGCCATGGTGCTCATGGCTGACAAGGGCCACTACATGGGCGGCGCCTTCGTGACCTTCAAAGCCGACAAGCGGCAGACCCTATGGGACCGCGTCCAAGGGAAGTCTGGCGCACCGCCGCCGAAAGGTCTAGCCAAAGAGAAGGCCGAGTGGCTCAAGCCGGGTCTCGTGGGTCGGGTCAAGTTCCTGAAGGGCGAGGAAAAGCTGCGCCATGCGTCGCTGAAGGACTTCCGGGAGGTATAGGCAGCCCAACCGGCGCATAAGAGGGGGATGCCTGCCTACATCGCATCGGGTGGTGCGAAGAAGCAGTTTTCGTCTTCCTCCGTGGGATGTAGGCAGATGTGGAAGTTACCATCCTTCGAGGGGATGACGACATCGTACGGCACGAAGTAGCGGTTCTGATGAGTGACTTTTTGATGGTCGCCCGGTCGCAAGATAACCACGAAGCCATCTGGCCGGGGCGTCACAGTGGAACTGGGTATCTTCCCGCAATCGCCAGTGATCGGGTCGCCGTGGCAGCAAGCTGGGGGATAGCCCCAATTCCGATCCGGGCCGTGGGCCAACGCCGCACTTCCATCAATGGCCGCAGCCGTGGCGATCACGCCTGCGAAGCACGTCACCTGTCTTGTCCCGACCGCATGCATCGATTGGGGGCCGCCCTCAACGGCAACTGATGTCGTCAAGGCCATTATACGCCATTAGTCGCCGCTAATATATGCTGGAAGCGAGCGCCTATCGGATGTATCTTCCTCCTTATCGGCGGAGGGATGCCGAAATGCGGGGTTTATTCACAAGCTTCCTGATCTTACTTGGTGCTGTCACTACAGCGCATGGCGGTGCGCTCCACGACGCGGCCAAGAGCGGCGACCTCGCGGCAATCACGGCTGCGCTCGATGCCGGCGCTGACATCGAGGAGATGGAGAAGGGAGCAACGCCGCTCTTTTTGGCAGTGCGCAGCGGCCACGTCGAGACGGCGGAACTGCTGATTAAGCGTGGTGCCGATGTGAACAAGGAAGCGGTTCTCGGCCTACCGATGACCGTTGCCGTGCTGAAGAACGCCGCCGCCATGGTTAGGTTGTTGCTGACGCATGGTGCCGACGCCAACGGCAGGACGCGGGGTGAACCGATGCTGACCCTTGCTGTCGCCAATGGCTGCTTCGATTGCGTCAAGGCGCTTGTCGAGGCCGGCGCCGATGTCAACGCCATATGGGTCCAAGGCGATCCTAATGAACTGCCGGGCATCATCACGGCCTACCATCTCGCAAAGCACGACGACCATGAGGACATCGCCACCTACCTTTTGGCGCATGGCGTAGTCATCCTGGAGCCGGAGCCGATTTCCAGCCGTTTGGCGAAGGGCGATGCCACCAAGGGGGCGGCTTTCTTTGCCTCAACCTGTGCCCGCTGCCATGTCGTACGGGCAAACGAACTTCCGACGATCGGTCCGAACCTTTGGAACGTCGTCGGGCACGACAAGGCATCGACGAAGTTTGACCGCTACTCCAAGACGTTGCTGGCGTGGGAAGGGAAATGGACCTATGAGGACCTGAATATCTTCCTTGCCGGTCCGACGCTGACGACCCCCGGCGTCAACATGGAATTTCGCGGAGTGCCCGAAGAGCCCGATCGGCTGAACGTGATCGCCTATCTCAGAACGCTCGCCGACACACCGGTGCCACTGCCGTAGGGGGTGTGGGTTAGCATGGCCATGTGGAGGTTGATGCTTACCCTTGCCTTCGTGCTCACCTGTGGCCCTGTGTCCGCAGCAGAGCATTGGTCTGCTGAGGACGGCGACACGCTATGGCATGACAAGAAACGAATTCAATTGTTAGGTTTTGATGCACCCGAACTTTCGAAGGCGTGTTTTGACGCCGCAGACAAAATTTGGCCCTGCGGCAAGTATGCGCGGGATCACATTCAACATCTTATTGCCTCAGGCGATGTATCCTGCATCATCGAAGGCACGGACCGTTATCACGGCGACGTTGGCGTCTGCTTCGTGGGAGGCATCGATCTTGGACGGGACCTGGTGAAACACGGATTGGCGGTAGCCGACACTCGATACCTTGCCGAGGAGCGAGAAGCCCGCATTGCGAAACGCAACCTGTGGGCAGGAAGCTTTATCAGGCGGCGATAGTAGCTACGGGCGGCCCCCCCCCGATCCGTACCCGCCGGCATCAATGCGATAGGTCTCATGGCTTCCCGCGCCGCCACCGCTCCTCATTTCAGATCATGCCCGAGCAACCCGAGAAGTGGCCTAGAGGTGCCGCATGGACCCTGACGCCTGCCCATGACGCTGGGCAAGTGCCGGGTATCCGCTGCGCCCGCTGTAGCGTTACGCGCTACTACAAGCCGGCAGAGCTTCGGGAGGTGATCGGGAACGTCACGATTGACGAGGTACGGGAGAAGGTGCGCTGCCAAGAATGCAAAAGCAGGGAGTGGATGAGCGGCCAGCTCTTTCATCCGACCGGAGAGCAGGCGCACACCCTCCGTTACAGGCGGCTCGTAGAAATCCGGTGGGAGAAGCGGGTTAGCTGGCGGGACGAATAGAAGGCCCCCCTATTAGCTTTGCTTTTGGTCCGCCCTATCGGTAGGCAGGGCGTCGGGATTGAACCGCTTCAGCACCTTCTTGTAGAACTCGACGTTGATGCCTCCAAGATCGTCCGGGAAGGCATCGTCGTTTCGGTAGAGCCCAATGGTTTCAGGCAAAACGCGGAGCCCCTGGTGGACCGCTTTTAGGCGAAGGGGCAACCGGGCGCTCTCGTCTAGACTAAGCTCGAATTGCGCCAAGGCGGTCTTCTTCCCGTCGATGTAGTCGTAGACGATTGCGTCTATCGTGCCACCCCATCGCTTGCGCCCCTCGACCATAAGGCGGGTGTATACGTAGTTCTTCTCCAGTCCTCCGGAATACAACTCGCCTTCGACCTCGCCATGGTAGACCCGCAACCGCAACACAACGGGCGACCCGTCCACAGTGGAGGCAGCTCTTTCGTCGACAGTGGCGTCTATCCACCCTTCCAAGTCGCTCGTCCACACACCCGAATACTGCTGATCTAACAGCACGAGGTCAGTGACATTCTTGTATGCGGTGGGTGCCTCGTGGAAGAACGAGTTCACCTTTGCGGGAAGCTCCAACAAGCCCAAGAATACCGCGACCATCCACCCGGAGGCCGCAATTAGAGTGGTATGCTTGGCGGCCCAAGTGGCAGAAGCGGGCTCCTTGCGCTTCGTTGTTGTGGGAGTGTTCCGCTTCGCCACGCCGCCCTCCGCTACCCTCTAGGCTTTTGGCGAGGTCGTTTACCGACACCCAACGCGGCCTTGAGCCCCCGTTCGGCCACCTCCAGCCGAGCGTCCGGCCCGCCGTACCGCTCACTCATCCCGCCGCTTGAATGGCCCAATATCAGGTTCCGGTCAAACTCACTTACACCGGCAAGCGTTAGGCGATCCTCCATCCGATGCCGGAGAGAGTGAACAACGATCTTCGGATCATCGGTGATCGCTCGGACGTGCTTCATAAGAGAGGCCGACGCGGTATCAGCGCCTCGCAGCCTGCCGTAGCTGGAGAACAGCGCAGGACCCTTTCCGGCCGCTTTGACGGCCTCTCGCGCGGCCTTGAGCGCGTCACCGATTAGCGGGACCCTTCGCACAGAGCCCGCCGTCTTGAGACGCCTGTGGGGGTGGGGGACGAGGTTGATGTAGGGAATGGGGGCATCGAGCATCATGTCAGAGAGGAGAAGCCCCGCCACCTCGCCGAGACGGCATCCGGTTCCCTCGACCATTCGCCATATGCGCCACAGGTCTTCCCCTGCATGGGCCTCTATGCGTTGCCGGAGCGGGGCCATCATTGCCTCCGGGATGGGCTTCCTCTCGTCGCTGGCCGCTGTGGTCGACGCTTCCGCCCCTTTGATAGGAAGGTTCTGGAAAGGGTTCGCCATAGTGTCCCGAAGGCCGAACTCCGTCATGCCGAGATTGATCACGGCGCGGACATCATTCATGTAGCGCCGCACGGTCGCGGCCTTCATGCCAAGATCGCGCACAAGGTAGTCCCGGACGTTTCGGGCATCCTCTCTGGTGAGGCTGGTCAATGCCCTGTCCTTACCGACGCCCGCCGCAGATAGGTGCTCCATGTTGCGGTTTACGCGCCCCGTCTTCGCAGTCTCGTTGATGTCGCCGTCTACGCGCTCTTTCAGGTAGAGCTTGCGGGCATCCTCGATTGTGGGGGCGGGACGGGACAGCTTGCCGCCGCTGGACAGGATAGCCACGGCGCGGCCCTCGACCTCATCCCCTGCCGCATCGCTCTGCCGGGACAGGTAGCTCTCGCGGATCACGTCAGCGGCGTCCGGGTCACTACCGGGCAGCGCACGGCCCCCGATGTGGACGGTCATGGCCGCCAGCTCTCTCGCCCGCAGCTCTGCCATTCGATGCAGCTCCATAGGCGTAGCGCTGGCAGGGGACGCCGAAGTATTCCCCCTACGCGCGTCCACCACCACTCGCTCAAATTCGGCATTGACCTTCGGGTAGTTGCGGAGAGCCTCTCGCTCTGTAGAGCCAAGCAGGCGCTTGAACTCATTCTTCCCGACGAGCGCAGCTACGTCTCGTGGGAGCCTTCTCCGGTAATGCCAAGTGCCGGCCTTCTTCTGGACTACGTGCTTCAAAACAAGCCCCATTGTGGACCTCCGGTGTACCGGAATGTGGACCGCTAGGAAAGGCTAAGCCCTGAAATCGTTGAGAAATACGGCTTTCCGGAGGGAAGATGGTGCCCAGAGGCGGAATCCAAGCAAAGGAAATCTGGCTTTCATTCCAAGTGGTTACGACTCACGCAATAGCAAGACTAACCAACAAAAATACCAACAAAATATTTCTGTGGATTGGTTCGGTTCCCGAATTCCATGAGCCCAATGAGGTCACCTGGACCTATCCTAGACGCTGAAAGCTCCTCGGATACACCTGTGATAGGGGGGATCGAGTCGCAGATCCGCTACCGCCGTCCCCCCGACGGGAAGAGCCTGCGTTGCTCTGGAGTTTGAGCGAATCCGATAAGCTTGATTTTTGATCGTCTGACCACCCAACTGCAACTTGCCGGTCTCGACGCAGCGTGATCGCCGCCAGGTTGGAGACGCTCCATTGCGGCAGTCCGAGTTGCCAATTCGACCGCGCAAGTCAACCGAGCCGTCCACCATGCGGGTACTGTACGGCCGCTTCGCGCAATGTCAGCCGTAGAGATTAGATGCGTCTTTCCTGAAAGCTGACGTAAGCGGCCATGACGCCGGAGGTCGGTGTTGCGCCGCACCAGTCCTTGCCTCCCCCAAAGTCGACATCGCTGTTTAGGCACTAATCTTGCGCCAGAAGTGGATGGACATCTACAAGAATAGCAAGCGCCATCTCAGTATCTCCACTGACTCCCGGTCCCGCACGCGCCTCGATGTCTGCTAGGCTTACCCAAACGCGATCGAAATGAGCGCCAACGCTGCGAAGTTCCGGCAAGGCCGACAGCTAAACTCTAGTTTCCGGGGGGCAGACTTACAATCATGCAGCAACCATCACACCAGCTTCTGGCCGGCGGCAAAACAGGGAAGAACCTCAGTAAAAATGGACAGATGTATTCCTCGGGGGAAAGGAATGCTATTGGTGGAGCAGCACAATTGCTTTCTTTGTGCCGCTGGAAATTGGACGGGGAAGGCGCTGTGGACACGCTGACAAGATGGGCTTTTCTGGTAATCGCGCTGCTGGCGACAGGGCCTTCAGCGGGTGCCGATCTGGCACGACTGATCATACCTTTCGGCCACTCAGGTCCCGTACGTGACGCAGTCGTCAGCGCCGACCGCCGTTGGCTTTTGACGGGCGGGGACGACGGCGTAGTGATATTGTGGAAACTTGAAACCGGCCGGCCGGTTGCACGCTATCCAGAGCACGGTACTGCCATCAATGCAGTCGCCATCAGCCGGAACGGAGCAACGATTTTCTCGTCCCAGGAAATACGGCGTGGCGAGTTGCTGCAAAGTGCGACCGGCGCGATCCTGTCCAATTTTGTAACTGAGCCCGACTGGATCGAAAACGCCGCTCTTAGCTCTGACGGGGCCACACTCGCTCTCTCTATGTCGCACAATGACGGAACCTTTGACGTCGCTACTGTCGACGTCAAGACCGGAAAGGTGCTGAGGCGTTCCCCGCTTTATGATCGACGGCCACTGAGTCTGAAATTCTTCGCCAACGATCAAAAGCTCTTCGGTTACGTCGAAGGAACGGCGGTGATAAATTGGGAGACGGGCAAGCTGACAGAGATCGGCAGAAGTCCCATGGCGGCGTTTGGGCTTGCCATCTTCGATGATGCAAACAACGTTCAATTGAAATTGACCGGCCCGGTTCGGGGCCGGCTCGCTCTATCGATTCTCGACGATAAGCTTTCGCCTGCTCAGCCCACTATAGCCATGCCGAGAGTCGATGGACTCGATGGGCATGCGCTTGCGATGTCCCCCAATAAATCGTGGCTGGCACATGGGGAATCAGGCTGCAATATCGACCTCGTGTACTTGCCCGACCCCTCAAAGCGCACCAGCTTCCATGCTGCCTTCGATCGATTTGGCGGCACGGACACATTGGTCCTTTCTTTTCTGGATGACGATCACCTCTTTGTCGGTTGCCGGGACGGAAGTTTCGCAGTCTGGGCCGTTGGCGCACCGGCAGAAGCCGGCGTGCCGACGCCTGTCATTTCAAGCCAGGTTAATCCGAAAATTGAATTCGAGCGTCGCGCCAAAATATCGTTTCTACGAGAAACAACCGCCCTTGCGCTTGCGAACACCATCTCTGGCCCGAAGCGTATGGATGTAGATCCTCCTTCCCCCAATATCAGATTGCTCGATGCAATGTCCGGACGCGACGTAAATATTGTGGGACGAGTTCTGGCGGTAAATCCCAAGGATGGAAACGTGCTGACGATCCAGCGTCTCGATGACGATGTAGATCCGCCGCTCCTCAACCTGACGCTCTGGTCGGCCAGTGGACCGACTAAGGTTTCCAGCATCAAACGGAATCTCTATCCTGCGTCCGAAATCGCTTATCTCGCAGACGGACAACATCTCCTCTACGCCACCATCTACGGACCGCTCTATCAGTTGCGTGCTGATTCATTCGAAGCCGAGGTCCAATATGTGCCTGACTCGCAATCGCGCACCACCTGTCTCGTGGCGCATCCCAGGTCCGATCTATTCATCCAATGCACCGAGGACGGCCTGCGTGTCTTTCGATCCGGCACCCCGCTACCGGTAGCGGAATTCAACGGCAACGACGCGGTCATGGACGCGGTGTTCGATATGGATGATCGGTCTGTGTTGTTTGCCGGCCGGAACGGGGTCTGGCGTTTTGACTTTAAAAGCGGCAGGAAGCCCGAACTTGTCATACCGGTCAGCCAGTGGGACTCCGATCCCGAAACCCAGCTAGTCCGTACGTTGGCGATCTCTCCCGTGGATGGCACCCTGGTGCTTGGCGCGGACGGAGGAAAGCTGATCGCCGTGCCCCGGAGTGGAACAGCATTCGGTACGCCGCGGCGAATATGGGGGCCGTATGAGGATGTGCGCCGCGTCATGTTCAGTCCGGACAAGAAGCTATTGCTCGTAGCCAATCTTGGCATTGACATATTCGACGCAGCGACGTTCGAGCAAAAAATGAGCCTTTTCGAGACATCGAATGGCAGTTGGATCGCGATTGATCCAACGGGCCGCTTCGACACCAACAATTTCGATACTCTGGGTGACTTTCGTTGGCGCGTGGCGGGACAGGATCTGCTGGGTTCGATATCGTTCGAAGCTTTGATGGAGCCGTTCTTCACTCCTGGCCTGATCGGTTCTGTGCTGCAAGGAAAGCAGCTCGCGAACGTGGCCGAAAGCGGATTGCTCGGGGAACTTCCAGAAGTCTCGATCACCGAAGCTCATCTGATCGGTCAGGCGCGAGCCGAGGTCACCGTCAGAGTCAAACCAGCGTCTTCATCTACCAGCCAACAAACAGCCGTGTTCAACCTGAAGCTCTTTCGTGATGGCCAGCTTGTGGCCGGAACGTCGGGAGAAATCCAAAAATCGCACGAGGCGAAAATTGCTTCTGACGGGACGATCGAGGTCACCTATGGCGTGATGGTACCACGGGACCCGGCTGTTTCTGATACGGCTTTTTCTGCCTACGCCTTCAATAGCGCAGGGCTGCGCTCTGTGCCATCAAAGTCGTTTCATTTTGCCTTGCAGGGGCGGGCCGGGCAGCCGTTCAGCAAGACGATGTACGTCATTGCCGTCGGTATCAATTCGAACGACAATAGCACCCTGGTCCTCAGCCACGCGGTTGCCAGCGCAGAAGCATTCCTTGATGGTTTTCCCCGCGCGATTGATCTTGCCGGTCTGCATTACGAGCTCGTCAAGGTCCCGATCGAGGCCCGTTCTCCAGGACGGCTCGTCCCAGGAGAGCGCAAGCCAGCGGTCCTACCGGCGGACCAGAAAACCATCCTCGGCGTTCTTGACATTCTTGCGGGGAAAAATGCGAACACGGACGGTTGGCCACGCGAAATCGTCGGACGTCTCAAACCTGTCGGTGCCGACGACGCGGTGGTTCTTTATGTTGCCGCCCACGGCGTCACCCATGACAACGGTTTCCAGATCATGCCCCAGGACACCGAACCTGATTTCGACATCGGGAGCGGCGGGCTCTGCAACTGCGCCATAACTGACGCCGAACTCGCCACGTCATTTGCAGCGATCGACGCCAGGCATCTCGTCCTTGTCGTTGATACCTGTTCGTCGGCATCTGCTGTTGCAGCGGGAGGGAGAAAGCCCGGTCCGTTCAACGGTGCGCGGCTTGGGCAGTTGATTTATGACAAGCAGATGATCGTGCTGTCATCGTCCGAGCCAACCAAACAGGCATCAGCGCTCGGCAAGACCTATCTGTCGCAACTGATCTTCGACGATGCGCTGGCGGCCAAGGGGCTTTGGACCTACCCCTCGCATGCTAACCTCAAGGACCTTCTGGATTATGTCGAGTTGATCGCGCCCACAATGGGCACCGCGGGGAGCGATGAGGTCGAACGCGCGCGATTTCATAGGCTTAGCAAGTCCATAGATGATCGCGCCCGCGAGATAACTCTGAGACAGCCCGACGAATGAACCATTTCGACAGACATTTCATCTGGTGGCGGAGGGGACGATGACAAATCGTAGAGACAGAGGCAGACACTTCCATTCTCTTGCTCGGATCTTATGTGCCCTGGTCTGCCTTGGATTGCCAATCAATGGCGCCAAGGCACAGGAACCGAGCGTGCTCCACACGATAAAAGAAGTCGCCTATCCAGAAGGGCTGTCGTTTGAGCTGCTGGCTGTGAGCAAGGACAATGCAGCCGTCAGGCAGGTCTCGCCAGCGGACGCAACGGTAAGTCTCGCTAGCATGGATTTAGTCAAACAGGAACCCGCAGAGCTCCTGTCCCAGATCCGTCAAATCATGGACAGTCGCAACTTCAGACTCGACGGCGATCTGGTCGAATTCCTCTTTCGGGTCAACAACAGTCCAGATCTCGTTGGTCTGACCCAAAAGCCGATCGTCCTTTTTCCGAATGCGGAAATCAATTCCTCCGACATAAGGGCGCGCATCGAAAGCGGCGACAAGTTGGTTATCGTCCTGGACCGCAATCTCAAGGACGATCTCCGAAACGAGCTGGCGACCTTCGAAAAGGGATCAAAGGAATTGGGAGCGATGGCTAACTCCAACCCCCAGCTCGCGCAGCGGATCGGGGCGATGAGGCCTCTTTCCGAGGCTTGGACAAACGCGCTCGATGCAAGGCAGCGCCCGTTTTCGATACAGTCACTTGAGGACCTCAAAGAACAATTCAAAACCCTGAACGAGATGATGTTGCGCTTTTCACGAGGGGAGCAATTGCAGGATACCGCCCTTGCCACAGCGGAGGACATTCTCGCCGATGGGCAGTATCAGTCGAGCTTCCTCCGCGAGACACTCGGCAGCACCACGAAGCCGGCCGGAGGCACCCGGATGGAGATGGATGTAGAAGTCCGGCTATGGGGCGACCTCAAGATGACCAAGCCCCAACCAGGAATCACGATTTTCTACTCGAAGCCCTATCTTACCAATCCAAACCAGTTCCGCCGTGCTGGCTTGTCTTCACCCGTCACGTTTTCGGCGATGTATGGCATGTATTGCATCTGGGCAGAGGACCCCGTTGGAACTGTGGTCACTGAGATCGCCATGCTGGAACCTCCCAGCCATTTCGGCGAACAGGCCCCGCCGCTCGACCTCATATATGTTGGCAAGAGAGCGAAAAAGTCGCCCAATCGATGCCAGCAGTGATCCGGAGGTGCCCCATGGATTCTCACATGATTTTAAGAGTGGGCCAACTGGTAGGGTCGCTGCTTGCGTTGTTCGGTTCGGTGCTACTGGTTATTGCACCGCCTCTACCGGACTCAGCCTGTAACGGACTTGGCAGCGAAACTACAAATTCGCAAATCGCATCCTTCATCGTATTAGCGCTGGCACTTGTCATTCTCGCCGCAACCCGGCAACGCCGGACCCTCGCCAGACAGAAAACATGGTTGTTGTTGGCGCTTGCCACATTCGTGGCGTCGATCGTGCTGACACCTACATACCTTGCTTTCCGTCAAGGCCTTACAGCATCCATCTATGACGCAAGTCCCGAGCTGTCGGGAAACAGGGTCGTGATTGGGCTTTGGACAGATCCCGACGGTCTTAAGAAAGCCAACGATCGAGGATACACCAGCGCCACTGACATGATAAAATTCTATGGGTGTGACGGAGCCATTCCTCTGCTTTGGCCGTGGCCCGCTGTCATCTCGTCCTATCTTCTGCTTATGGCACTCTATATCTCCTGCCTATTGGCGATTATCACCTGTCTGTTATCGGTCAGCGAAGGTGTGTTTGGTGAGTTTAGGCGACACTAATTTTCTATCCAGCATGCCGCGCGAGAGGTAGTGGGTTCGTGGCGGAACTCAGTCCTGCGATCGCCATTGGAGCTGCGATGATGGCGCTTTTTATTTTTCTGTGCTCGTTGCAATTTCGCGGTTCGTCCAGACCGGCCGGCAAGGCCGCTTTGCAGATGTTGGCGACCGCCCATTGGTTGGCCCATCGGTCGACCTTGTGGAAGTCGGAATTGGTACGAGCAGTCACGAACGACCACGGTTGAGTTCGTGCGCTAGATCCACGCCGCGGGCGGAACGCTTACCTCCTACGGCTTTGCGCCGCTTATCGGTCGTTTCGGACGGTCAGAACCTCCCACTGAAAGCGGACATGCTCGACACCTCCGCATAGGCTGAGTTGGACAGAAAGTTCCAGAGTTTCCTGTCGGTTCCGGACGGGACGAGATTTATTCAACCGAGCGAGAATCTCCAGATCTTCCTTCTCAATACCCGAGAAGGCGAAGTCAGCGACTGAATCGGTTAAATTGATATGGACCTTAGCTCCAAATCCTATTGTTAATAAATTGAAATAGCGATTTGCAGCTGCTAGGTGTCGGGGTAACAACTTGGGGCGTGTTTTCTCGAATTCTGTTGGTAGGCCATGAGCGGAAGGTCGCGTGTCGATACGACTAGTGCAGAAGATAAATCAATTGGTTTTGACTATCAGTATTATTACTTTCTAAACGAGCTGCTAAATCTGAAAATTGGCCAAGTTGTGGGCTTAGAGGTTTTAGATGATGTTCATATAGAGCGTCCAGACGGCACTAATCTACTTGTCCAGCTGAAGCACACAATTCAGACGAGCGCACAGGGCGCGCCTATCAACCTTACGACGATGGACAGTGATCTTTGGAAATCGATTTCGAACTGGTGCAAATTGATCATCGACCCGGCGGATGGACGGGCGTCCGTGGATTCTCAGCTTGCCTTTCTTAAAAAGACCAGCTTCCTGCTCGCATCCAACAAGTCAGAAAACGACAAAAACGCCCTTCTGATATCCATTGAAGCCTTCAAAGCTACCACCAAAAATCATGCTGAGCTTGTCGCGGATATCACGTCGCTCAAGGCGAAAAGCAAAGACCAGGTGATTCAAGGCTACATCGATGACGTGCTCTCACTCGACGCCGCCGTGTCAGAGAGGTTTTTCGAGCACCTGTCGTTCGCTTTGGGGAAGGACGAAATCATCAACCTATGCAGAGCGTCCATCGCCGAGAAGCAGATACACCAATCCCGTATTGACGACGTTTTTCACGCCATCGACTCAGAGGTACGGCAAAATTCCTACGCCACCGTCAAGGCAGGGCAGAAAATCACGATCAGCTTTGACGAATTCACCCAGAAATACCGACGGTATTTCGATAAAGCTCGGAGCGGGGGTCTGCTTTTCAGGAAATTTCCGCCTATTTTGCCGGACAATCTCCTCGACCAGACGTTCATCAAGCAATTGGTGGATATCAATGACATCTCGGAGGATAACATCGAGTTCCATACGAAGTTCACCACCAGGCGGCTGCACTTTCGCGATAACATGGAACGACTGATCCAGGACGGGGATATCACCCAATCCGATATTGACGATTTGGAGGAAGAGGCTTCCGCCATGTGGGAAGGCAAGTTCCTCCAGGCCTACTCAGGCCAACAGTCAACTGGTGACGAGGGCGCATCTGCCCGTGCGATTGTCGGAGATTTGCGGCAGAGAAAGCTGACGCTTGCTTCGCAGGAGCTTCCGATACCCATGAGCCATGGCGGGTTCTACGATCTCTCTGATCGACCGGTGATTGGCTGGTTGAGCGACTGGAAAGACCGCTACAAGTGAAGTTCAGTTCATATTACAACAATCTCGGGATCAACGCGTTCGCGATCTCCTCTGTGCTGAAGGAAGCGGGATTTCTAAAGATTCCCCAAATTGCGTTGATTTTGCCAATTGTTGCGCATCGCCAAATGGTAAAAAAACTTGCAGATGGAAGATTCCGCTTTGTAGGTTTTGAACAGTATCTGATCGATAACATCGAATTCTTCTACAATTTCAATGAGAGATACTTTTCGTTGCTTACTTCGACCGTCAATGCCCTCCAATTTTTGTATGAGATTGGCGTGCTTCAATTGAAGGGCGACGGCGCGGTGATTGCGTTTGACTTACCCTTCGACGCATCGATGGGCAAACGCGCCGAGCGCGTTAAGCGCGCGTCACCAAACATAGCTGCCCTGGTTTCCAGCAATGCTGACGTGTTCTACCTCAATGCGAGGATCAAGCTATGAAATTCTACATCGAAAGCCTGCACCTGTGGTTCAAGACCAAAAAAAGAAGGTCTGTTACGTTCTTGCCGAACAAGGTGAATGTGATCACCGGAGACAGCCACACTGGTAAAACTGCTATCCTGGACATTATCGATTATTGCATGTTCGCGAGCAGGCATCGGATTTCTGAGAGCATTATCAACGAAACTGTCGCCTGGTACGGACTGCGCATTCATGTGAACGGTAAAATCTATACGTTGGCAAGACGCGCACCGGCAGGAACGACCACATCGTCTGATTACTACTTCTCCTCAATAGGGGAAGTGCCGGACTCCGCGCCAATTCCGAATATCAGCGAAAGCATTTTGAAAAAGCAATTGAGCGCTGACTTCGGCATCGACCAAGACGTCAAAATTCCCTTTGGCGGGAGAACGCTGCAAACCGGCTCTAGGGTGTCGCTGCGATACTTCCTGCTCTTCAACACAATCTCTCAAGATATAATCACGCATAGCGATCAGTTTTTCGACAAGCAGAACGAGCCCCGCTACCAAGAGGCGTTGCCACGCATTTTCGACATTGCTGTGGGGATCGACACGGTCGAGAACATACTGAAGCGAGAGAAGCGGGCTGAGTTGGAGCGAAGCCTCGCCCGCCTAGAAAAACTGACCGCGAAAACGCAGGAAAAGCGCGATCAGTTTAACGCCCAATTGGCTGAAACCGTCGCGCGGGCGAAGGGGTACGGACTCGTTGCCGACGATACAGACGCAGATGCTTCAGTCGCCGCGTTGAAGCGAATGGTGACAGAGCGGGAGAGTGGCCCCGATCTGTATGTATCCGCGCAGTATGAGGAAATTTCTTCGCAGATATACCGAGTTTCTCGAAAGATCAGGGGGCTTCGCAAATTCGCTTCGGAGTACGGAAATCATAAGGTGACCCTCAAGGAGACAGCGGATAGCCTCCAGCCCGTTGAATATCTGACGAGGAACTACGAGGAGACGGTTCGGACATCTGTATTCGACGACATCCTCAGGAACCTTTCCGAGGGTCTACAGCAGATTAAAGGCGCTACTGCTCGAAAGACGCCGTTGGACAGTAACATCTCCGAAATTATCAAGGCATTGGAAACTCAGCGCCAGAAGCTCGAAAAAGACCTTCAAGCCCTTCCCGCCGAGATGGAGAGCTTCGAGACCGACAAAGATAAGTATATCTTCATCGGCGAAACGAAAGCCAAGCTTGAGCTGTACGGCGATCCAGAGTCAGAAAAGGCTCCAGACAACAGTGAGTTGATCGCAAACCTGGAGGCTGAAATCGAAGACCTCGCTGTGTCACCTGTCATCGACCGGCAAGAGCTGTTCACCAAGGCCCTTGATGAGGCAATCCAAGATTACATTTCTCTAACAAAGGCAGCGCTCGGGAACTATGGCGAATATCGTTCCGCCTTCAATTACTCGGAAAAGAAGCTTCATCTGCGCAAGCCCAGAACAGCATCGACCGAGAACGTCGGCAGCAGTTCCAACCACATGTTTCTCCACCTGTTTCTGTTCCTTGGTCTGCATGAACTGATTATGCGGAACGACGGCATTCACGTGGCACCGTTTCTGATTATTGATCAGTTCTCTAGGCCCTACTGGGGCGAGGATGATCAGGAGGACGGGGAGGGCGAGAAGGACGTCGACCAGAGCGATGTCGCAAAGGTCAAGTTGGCACTGGAGCTTTTGGACCAGTTCATCACTACGGCAAATGAAATGGGAAAAGAGTTCCAGATGATCGTCTTCGAGCACATAAATCCGCGATATTGGAACGGGCTGAAGAACGTGCACCTAGTTGAAATTTTCCGAGAGGGAAACGCCCTGATCCCGGTTTCCAGGCTGGACTAGGGCGTATCGGGCGCGAACGTCTGCGGCAATTGGATCTGAAACCGCCATATCAGCAACCTATTCTAGTGGCCGTTTTTGGTGAGACCAGCGCTGCCGTTTCGACCGTAACGAGATCGGGAGCGGTACGGCAGCTATCCCATGATCGCTCGCCAGAACCAGCCAGTCATCTCTCGGCCCCCAATCGGACATTCGCCGATGCGCCAAGCCGCGTCAGCTACTGGCGCTAGGGAGGCACGCGGCAGCTGACGGGGCCAGGACATCATCTGCCAGACGCCAGCAGGTTCGCTGAAGAATCGGGGTCCGAGCTATTGAGCCGCGGAACCATACGGGACGATACAGGAGATTTCTTGCCCACAAAAAGATAATAAAATCAATTATTTGATGTCATACCCTAGGCCCAAGAAATTCTCCAACATGGCGCGGCCTAGCATTCTCAAATCGAAACGATCAGTGATTGTCGGTATCGGTGGTTGCGTGTCCCCGCAACCAAATACGAAAACGGCC